>JBBREF010000098.1:0-14372 GCA_038203205.1 Gemmatimonadales bacterium
CTATGCACAAAGACAAATGAAAATCAGACTGAAAGGACAATTCCTCGTCGCCTTTCTCATTGGCGTTCTGGGGGCGGCTCTGCCTGCAGGAGCCCAGACTGACTATTACAACACCGATGCCGGTCGGCCTCTGACTATCGAGGACGCGTCCCCAGTCGAACGATACGCTTTCGAACTGCAGCTGGCTCCTCTAAAACTGGAACGAACGCGCGGCGGAGTGTACCAGTGGGAAGTAGAGCCGGAGCTCGCATACGGTATTCTCCCGCGCACGCAAATCGAGATCGGAGCCCCATTTTCGTATCGCGATGAGGGCGCTGGATCGAGAAAGTCTGGTCTTGCCGGAATCGGCCTTTCAGTCCTTCACAATCTGAACGTCGAAACGAGCATTCCCGCCCTGGCGCTCGTGGGAGACATCCTGCTTCCAGTCGGCGGGCTCGCGCCCGATGAAGCCGTGTTCTCGGCGAAGGCCATTGCCACTCGCACTTTCCGATGGGCCCGGTTTCACGTGAACGGAGAATACACTTTCGGAGAAGGTGATCTGTCCGATCCTGATACAATCGAAGGCGATGCCGGACACTCCGACGTTTCGAGGTGGCTTGCCGGTGTTGCGGTAGACCGGACGTACCCACTCCGGTCGATGCTGATTGGGGCCGAGGTGTTCGTTCGAAAGGCCCGGGTCAACGACGCGGATGAGCAATGGAACGCTGCGCTCGGCATTCGTCGGCAGCTCTCCCCCGCGTTCAACGTCGATGCTGGTATCGGCAAGCAGCTGACTGGAGATGACCGCAGCTGGTTCGTCACGTTCGGGCTTGCCCACGCTTTTGCAATCAGGTCCCTGCTTCCGGGACGATAGGAGAAATTATGAAGAATTACATGCGAACTATGATGACGACCATTGCTGCGGCCGGTATAGCGACTGGCTCTGTGACCCCGCTTTCCGCTGGCGCCCAGTGGTCAACTACCTACGAGCAGTTCTATCTGCCGGGTAGCTTCAATTTCCAGTTCCGTCGCAACTATCCGTCAGCGGACAAGCTCTTCAATGCGTTCGACTACGGCCACGCAATTCTTTACGAAAAGCTGTGGACGAAGCCGAACGCGCCCGTGAGCTTGCTCGAAACCGACGAGTACAACTTCATCACGCGCCGCCTGTTGGTGAATCCTCCGAGTCTTCCGCTCGAAGAAGGCGCGATCGAAATCGCGTACGTGAAGCTGGCCCCCGAAGCAAAGATGATGTTCGAGTGGGCTCACCTGCTTCACAGACAGATTTACGATGTACTGGCGGACGAGCGCATGACTGAATCGCAGAAAGACGCGAAGGTCCAGAACCTCATCCGCTATTACAAAACTCGAAAGGATCTCGCGTTCAGCTCAGTTCCAAAATCAATGGAGCTGATGGAAGGGCAGCCGTACTCTCTCGCGTTTCGCAAGGGCTATCCGAAGTTCAACGGTTTGATCTGGGCTTATCACTGGCTCCAGGTCGGGTTGTACGAACCCCTCCTCGCGGGAAAGAACAAGGACGAACGGCAGACCGGTGTGCTCGCCACAGTGGCTCGTTTTCGTCAAATGATCGAGGAACCGCCTACGTGGATGCCGCGAGTAATGCCGATGACGCCCGCGGTCGCCCCGTTGTTCACGGCCCGGTATCCGGAAGCAGCGATCATTTTCGATAATCTTCATTCGATGCACGATGTCATCTCGGACATTCTGGCGAACCCGTCAGTGAGCCGCGAGCAGAAGCGGTTCGAGATTCTGAAAGCGGCAGGGCGGTATCGTGACAACACCTCGTTCGCGATGACTCGTGATGAATGGAGAGACATGGCGACGATGATGGGTGTACAGAACATGGGAGGTCCCGTTCGCGGGTTCCTCGCCGGTTTCCCTGCTCCGACTGTCGAGCGCGGAGCAGTGATGACTCATGCCGGGATGAATCACGCGGCTGCTCCTGCGGCCGCCGGCTCATCCATGCCGGGAATGAATCACGGCGCGGCTCCCGCTCCGGCAGGAGGCATGGCCGGCATGGATCACTCGTCGATGCCCGGCATGACCCCCGGTGCGAACGCCTCCAGTTCAGCGATGAATCATTCGACGTCTGGTTCTGCCGACATGAACGCGCTGCATGCACGCATGATGGCCGACCCTGTCATTCGTGCGCGAGTCAATGCCGATCCAGTGATGCGAAGGATGATGGAGAGCGCGATGGCTCCGGGTGCAGGCAATGCATCCACGAAGAAGGCCCCGGCGAAACCAGCGCCGACAAGGCGCAGCACTTCAGCCTCGCGCAAGGCAGTACCGGCGAAGAAAGCGACAGTTACAAAAAAGCCCGCCGCGCCGCCCAAGAAAGCACAACCGGCTGCGGCTAAACCAAGGCCCAAGCCTGTGGCTGACCCTCATGCCGGCATGGATCACAGCAAGATGGATACGACAAAGAAGAAGTGATGGCGGGCGGCGGCGCATTCGCTCTGCTCGCACGACTCCGTTTTGCGAACGTAGCGCTTGGGCTGGCAGTATTTCTTGCCGGCCCGAGTCCGGCGCTCGCTCACGGGGTATTGAAGAGCTCCACTCCGGCGAACGGCGCGACGGTTACGACGCCGCTGAGAGAGATCCGGCTCGAGTTCACGGAGAAGCCGGAGCTCGCTTTTACCTCGATTCAGTTGACCGGACCCGGCAGTGTGTCAGTCGCCTTCGGCAGCGCGACAATTACTGGCACGACGATCGTCTTTCCGATTCAAGGGCTCCTCGTTGCCGGCAGTTACAGACTGACGTGGAAGACTGCCGGCCGTGATGGGCATCCGGTCACAGGAAGAATCGGTTTTGTTGTGAGTGAGGGTGCGGTCGCTCCGGCAATCGCACCTGGGAGTTCTGGTCCGCCTGCTTCAATCGGTCCACCGGTCGAAGCGCATCACGATGCCATGTCGATGCCAGGTGGCGGATCTTTCGATGCCGAGTCGCCTGGGTACGTGGTGATTCGCTGGGCTCAGTTCGTGGCCCTGCTCATCCTGATCGGAGCCTTCGCATTCAAGTACGTCGTCCTCGGGTTACTTCGCCGTCGGGAACCGCAATCGCCTCTGCCCGCGATGGTTGCCAGACGGCTTGAAAGTATTGCTGCCTACGCGGCCGCGATGCTTGTAACGATTGCGCTGGTGCGGCTCGTTGCTCAGTCGTATGCGATGCATGGAGAGAATCAGTCGGTCGTCGACGCGATGATCCCGATGATGACCGGGACAACCTGGGGGATCGGCTGGATCGTGCAGATTGTCGGTTGCGTACTCATCCTGGCAGGACTGCGGATCGCACGTGCCACATCAAAAGCCGCATGGAGTATCGCTGCGATTGGAGTCGTTCTTACGGCTGTTTCCCCCGCGCTCTCCGGACACGCCGCGTCCACGCCTGACGTTGCACCAGTCGCAATCGTTGCAGATGCGCTTCACATCATCGGAGCTGGCGGGTGGCTTGGGAGTTTGTTGTTCGTCATCGTCGTCGGCATTCCGGCGGCGATGACGCTGAAGGCGGATGAAAAGGGGAATGCGATTTCAAGCCTCGTAAATTCATTTTCGCCCACCGCGCTGGCGTTTGCGGGACTTGCCGCCACGACCGGTGTCTTCGCAGCCTGGCTGCATGTTGGCTCAATACCGGGTCTCTGGGAAACGAAGTATGGACAGACGCTCCTGTGGAAGCTGGGGGTACTGTCGATTGTTGCGGGCACCGGTGCATACAACTGGCTGAGAGTCAGGCCTGCTCTGGGCAAGCCGGAGGGGACACGACGCCTGCGCTACACTGCTACGGTTGAGCTGGCGGTGGCTCTCGTGGTGGTCGCGATCACCGCTGTCCTCGTTGCAACTCCGACGGCTGTTGACGAAAGCACCATGTTGACAACCGTGGCGGCTGACAGCGACCACGGGAAAAAGGGGGACTAGGACTAGTTCACGCGCGGATCGCAGCCACCGACTTCTAAAGGCTGCGCAACATTGCTTTCATCTGGTCGATCTCTGCCTGCTGGCTCGTCACGATGCCAACGCAAAGGCGCCTGATTTCGGGATCTGTGATCGGCGCCTGCTCGCACATTAATATCGCGCCCGCGTGGTGCGGGATCATGGACTTCAGGAACTGCTCATTCGAGATCGCGACCTGCTCGCGCGTGAACATCCAGAAGCCAATGAGTCCAATGACACCTGCAGCCATGATAATAGCGTTCACCTTTCTGTTGTGATACATGCTCCTCATGACGCCCAGCTCGATGATTACCATCGCCGCTGTCATGAGTCCCGCCATGTAAAACTGATTGAAGTTGGCGACGACGTTGTCCAGGCTGTTCACCATCGCATACATCAGCCAGTACATCGCGATGAACGAGAGCACGATCATTATCAGCAACCGGCGGTAGTGACCACCGCCTTCCTTCATGTCGCTCATCTGCGTGTGGCTGGAGGTTTCATGACGAAACGTATGATGACCGGACATCTCATGGCTCGACATTCCGGTCATGACTATCGCGCCAGCTTGCTTTTCAGCTCGGCTATCTCGCGAGCCTGATCTTTTTTCATCGTCGCCGCCATCTGCCGAATAGCCGGCTTGACGAGCCGCGCCATGTAGTCATCAATCATCTTGATGGCCTCTTCATGATGCGCGATCACATTCTCGCGGAATGCTTTCCCCGCCTCGCCGCCGGTTTTTGACGTGATGTCCCGAATCATTCGCGTACTACTCGGCATGATCATCGGCATTTTGTCCTCGGCGTAGTCGGCTTTCAACATACCTGTCATCTGCTGCAGTTCGGCTCGCTGCATTGATCGCATCATTTCCGCGTCGGCCCTGACGTCGGCCGGCGGGTTCCTGGCCAGCACTGAATCCGACATCACGATCATGCCCCAATGATGATCGATCATCATCCTCGTGAACTCCTGATCGGCGTCTCTTGCCGGAGTATGATCCATTCCCGGCATCGGTCCCATCCCCGTGTCCTGCGCGGGCGTTGCCATTGCCGCCATCCCGGAGGTATCCGGCGCAGCGTTGTCCCTTGAGGAACATGCAGAAAAGGTTGCCATTAACATGGCACCAGCTCCAACCATCAGGCTTCGACGACCCATCAATCCTCCAGCACACAGGTTTCTCGATCGAAATCAGTATTTAGGGGGGCATAATGGATGCCAATACCGCCACCAATCTCCGCCCGTATTCCGTGAAAGAGATCCGCTTCCGCCCGTCCGGCGTAGTGAGGCAAGTGATCGTACGAGCTACCGTGCGCGTGCGACTTCCTCTCGCCCTCCACTCCGGAGCAAAAATGCAGAAACGGATTACCCCGAGAGTGCCAATACTGGCACTAGGCGCAGCAGCAATGCTCGCAGGCTCGGCGATCGCCTTCACTGTCGTGACGGCATCCGACCATCAGGACACCCCGCTCGTTGAACTCTCGCCACGCCTGGACGTCAACGACGTTTACGCGTTCCCCGCACCCGGCAATTCATCACGCACCGTACTCGTGCTTGGGACTGCCTCGCCGTTGACGCCGGCTCTGACCCCGAGCTTCACGTTCGGCAACAGGGATCAGCAGCTTTATCAGATCAAGATCGACAACACCGGCGACGCCCGCGAAGACCTCGTCTTTCAGGTGACCTTCACCGGCAAGGCCGGCAAGCAGAAGGTCACGCTCCGCGGTCCGGCAATACCGAACAGCGTGGGCACCACCAACACGTTAATCGGCGGAAAGCAGATCAAGGGTTACACGAATTCGGTGATCGAGTCGGGCGGAATAAAGCTGTACGCAGGTCCGAGAGACGACCCGTTCTTCATTGATCTCGAGCAGTTCTTCCGGATCCTCCCCGACCGTCGGCCCGAGACAGGGCCCCTGTCGACGATAACGCAGGGCCCGCTGACGTTCCGCTCAGCCACCGGTGACAATCCGGCCGTCGACTTTCTTCGCGGAATCAATGACATGGCAATCGTGATCGAACTGCCTACGTCGATGCTCGCAAACAGCGCAACAAACGGTCGCTTCGGCGTCTGGGGCACTACCAGCCGCCCCAGCAGCAACTGAGTCGCCGACCTCAATCACTCATTCAAGCCTCAGGAGAACACAAATGCTGGACAGGACATTTCCAATCACGACACGCCATAACCGTGTCCTCGGACTAATGCTCGCTTTAGCCGCAGTCTCCGTGCTCAGCGCATGCGACGACGCGAAACCCTCGCAGGACGTCACCGGTCTCGGACTGAGTCAGTCCGCGAACAGCAACCTCGAAGCTGGCGACGAAGGGGACGACGACACGATCTACGAGCAGGTAGAATTCCTCGGCAACCCGCTCGTAAGCGAAGTCACGATCGTGAAGGCGAATCACGACCAGTACAATCGCACGCAGCCTTACAACAGCGCCGAGTTCGGGCCCCAGAGTCTTGCGTTCATCAACGCATTCCGCGGTGGCCAGCCGGAAGTAGCGAACACGCTTGGCGCCGTACTCTATCCCGACATGCTCGTCGTCGAGTCGTCCAGGAATCCTGCGACGTCAGGCTGGCTGTCGTGGGCACTGGCAGGTGGCTGGGGTGGGCGAAACCTCGCCGATGATGTCGTCGACGCCGGCCTCTCCGCCATCTTCGGCAAGGTGATAACCGCGACTGGCGCGTACTGCAACAATGGTGAGCTGCCGCTGTGCACCGACAACGTTCCCGCGAACGACAAGGCGTTCAGCACGACGTTCCCGTATCTCGCTTCACCGACACTCTGATGGCCGCGGCGATTCCCGCATCATGTCGAAGTTGTGATGACTTCAAGTCGATGCGGGGGTTGCCCGCTGTTCTCAGCACTTTGACGGAGCCGCAATGCTGATATCCCGCCGTACGAAATTGAGCTCCATTCTCGCGATTGCCGTGCTCGCTGCGATTGGCGGGGCAACCATGCTCGCGTACGTTCAGCGTGACGAAGACCGAGCTTCGTCAGGCGAGGACATCCCGCTGATGGCCATGCCGACGGCGCCGTATGACGAGTCGGAGGTGCGCGACAAGGATATCGAGTTCTACGCGCGTCGTGCCGCCGAAGACCCATCTGGTGCGACCGACCGCGTGACACTCGCCATGCTGCTCTTTACGCGATCGCGATCCACCGGTTCCCTGACGGACCTTGCCCGCGCCGAATCTCTCGCTCGGGAGTCCATAACACTCCGTGCCCAGCGAAACTTCCAGGCCTTCGAGCTTCTCGCCAGCATACTCATGGCGCGACACGACTTCGCGCAGGCGAAATCGTGGGCACTGCGTGCGGATTCGCTCAATCCCGAAACGCCAGCAAGCAGGGTATTACTCGGCGAGATCGAACTCGAGCTCGGAGAGTACGACGCTGCGGCGTCGCGCTTCGACGCGGTCGTGTTTGACCCGCGGCAGTTCACCATCGCGGCAAGGCTCGCGCGATGGCACGAGCTGACGGGTCGGCGTGATATTGCCCGCAGGATGCTTCAGCTGGCAATCAAGCGTGTCGAGCTTCGCGACGACCTGCCGCGTGAGCAGATCGCGTGGTTTCACTACCGGCTCGGCGAGCTCGAGCTTCGTGCCGGAAACTTCGCTGCGGCTGATTCAGCGTTTCGAGTCGGGCTCGTGCGTAACCCTGATGATATACGCGTGCTCGGAGGGCTCTCGCGCTCCGCGTTGGCGCGTGGCGAATTCGAGCGTGCCATCGAATTGGGCAACTCCGCGATCGCCGTCAGAATGGATCCCACGACACTCGGTACGCTGAGCCTGGCCTACGCTGCAGCAGGCGATACTGCGCAGGCAGCGGAGCACGCACGGGCGATGTCCATGAGCGTGCTCCAGCAGCCTGAAGTTCTCCATAGAGAATGGGGATTGTTCCTGCTCGACAACGGGACTGCGACTGAGCGGGCTCAGGTACTTGCTCGCGCGGAGCTCGACCTTCGCAACAGGAAAGACGTGTACGGATACGATCTGGTGGCCTGGGCGCTATACAGGAACGGCCGACTGGCTGAGGCGCGAAAGGTTATGGCTCTCGCCTTGTCGCAGAACACCCAGGACGTACTGCTTGCCGCGCACGCGCGCGAGATAGGCGTAGGGCGCGGTCCCGATACTCACTCCGTGTCCACAGGCCAAAGATCGTCGCGGGAAGTTACGGCAGCGCACTCGGATGAGAATTTCTTTCTGCGACTCAGTGCCGAGCGGGCGATGCCGGCAACAACGTGACGTAAGGGGCGACTTTCCGGCCGGTGTCGTGCTGATCGTGGGGCCCTTGGTCTGGATTTTCGGCTGGACCCGTGTATCCGACCGTTCGCGCACGATGATTCTCCTCGCCATTTGCAGTCGCGTCAATCGGTGGAGCTTTCCTTGCAATAAACCTCCACGTCGCCAATGCCGCCAGTCATCCCTGGCTGTTTCGCGGCGACAGCTTCGACGAGGGCATCGATCTCGACAGTGTCCTTCCAGTCATTCAGATCGCGCTTGCAACCGTCAGCATCGTCCTCCTGAGACGCCTGCGGCGCGCGCAAATGCTGCCTGAAAATTCGACAACCGTACGTTAACTCTCACAAACGAATGAGGATGAACCATGAGCTGCTGCGGAGATGTGATGAAACCGATTGAAGCGTCAGGCTGCTGCGGCCCGAGCGACACGGCTGCGGATGCGGCGATGGCCATGCGTGATTCGGGTTGCGGCTGTGCACCTGTTATCGAGGACGCGAACACCCGCAAGCTCGTTGGCGTCGTCACCGAGCGTGATGTTTGCTGCGCAGTTGCCGCAGACGATCTGCGTGCGTCCGAAGTCGGCGTTGCGGAGATCATGCGCCCGGCGGAGGCCGCATGCTGCGGCATGGACGAGCCGATCGAAGACGCGAGACAGAAACTTCACGAACAACGCGCGACGAGCCTGCCCGTCGTCGACAAGGCCGGCTCCTGCTGCGGGACAGTCAGCTCGCATCAGCTTGCTCACGCGTAGGCCGCGCGCCTTCGGATCAGTAACTTCACTCAATGTGTTTTTCAGCAACAGCAAGCTTCGTCGCCGGCACCGCGTTGTCAGGCATCGGCGTGGCGACGCTTCGCCGGGCGGAGAAAAAAGCGGAAATTCCGTTTGCGCTGATTCCTCTCCTCTTCGGAATCCAGCAGCTCACGGAAGGCGTGATCTGGCTGGCGTTCGCCAATAATGCTCCGTTCTGCGGCAGGTGATGTCCGACATCTACTCGGGATTCTCGCACGTGCTGTGGCCCATCTACGTGCCCTTCGCGGTAGGCCTGATGGAAGCAACGCGCTGGCGCAGGAGCGACGTCCGTCAGCTGCTTCTTCTCGAGCTACAAGTTCGTCAACCTGTTCGGAGTGCTGGCCCTGACGTCCTTCATCGCGGCGTACATGCTCACCGCACGCGGAAGATCCACTTGCCGGGCTTGTCCGGCTTGAACGTCACCTCGAAGAAATTGCCTGGACCCTCGTCGACCGTCGTGACGGCGTAACGTCCGTCCGCGGGACGATCGCGGATTGAGATCAGGCCCCCATGGATGTCGAGCGGATGGCCTCGGTGGCCGGGCAGGGTGCTGTCACATTAGCGCCGTCTCGATGCCGAGCGCGGCATTGCTCCTGGCGATCGACTCGTTCGCATTCTTCACGGTTCCGGTCAGCGCGCGGATGGCATCGATGGTCTCCGGGATCACGATGGCCTGGTTGTCGACCATGTAGGCGTAGAAGAGCTCGTCTCCCTGAACGCGGAGCATGTCGGCCCACAACGCAACTTCGTAGAGGTTGTCGTGCGGTCGACCGCGATCGGCCATGAGCTCCTTTACCGTATTGAGAGCCACGAGGCCGTCGCTCGTGCGGATCAGCGCGATCCGGGAAGAACCGCGGAAGGCATCGAGCACCTCGTCCTCGCTTGCGCGGCGCGTCATCTGAACCGACCAGTAGTGCAAGTGCGCCAGTGTCTCGGGAACCTTGACCGCCATGGTGACGACGTCGAGATCGGGGTCGACGCTCTGGGCATCGGGACCCTGGTGGCTCGGAATCTCCGGCTCCGGCACCAGCGTATTCATGATCCCGCTCTCATGGCTCTCCCACGGATCGGTGGCGCGCCGCAACAGCGTGCCTCGGGCCCGCTGAAGCAGGCCGGCCCGCTTAAGCGCGGTCAGGGTCCTCACGATGGCGGTCGTGTTGCACGACACGACACGGGTAGCGTCGAGCTCGAGTGCGGTGGCATAGTTCGCCTCAGCGACAAACGAGTGGCCCGTGGACTCGTGTTTCTCGCCGCCTTGCACGATGAACTTGAGGCCGCGGCCGCGATAGACCTCGATGTTTTTCGCGGCGACATTTTTTGGCGTGCAGTCCACGACCACGTCAGCCTGACCAAGCAGGTCGACCAAAGTTCCCGCGACCTCCAGTCCAAGAGCGCGCATCGCGGCCGCATGTTCGCCGGTTGCGCCGAACAGCACAAAGCCATTCCGGGTCACCATGCGCGCGCGCCAATCCGTCACGACATCCGACACGCCGGCGAGCGACATATCCTCCTGCCGCACGACCGCTGCGGCCACGCGCTTCCCGATCACTCCGTAGCCATTGACGGCGACGCGCGTCTTCCGCGATTGGCTCATCTGTCCGCTCCCTGCAGTTGGTACGTCCGTGTGTGTTTGCACGATGCGACTCCCATGCCTGAACGATGCGGGCGTCGATTTCGGCTGCGGTTGGCGCCTCGGTTTGCAAGGGATTCTGGTGGTTGTTAGCCGTGCTCCGGCGCGGGCGTGCGCAGGTGGATGACGGCATCGTATCGGCCGGGTTCGATCTCGACAGGGAGGATCGGCACCGAGATCTTCGCGACCATCGCGACCACCATCGCAATGATCGGCCGCGAGTACGTCGCCGGCACGGTTGTAGACCTTGGCGCCCTGGCGGCGCCGGTGCGCAGCCATGAAGCACTCGACCTCCTTCATCAAGAGTAACTATGGGTCCAACCGAGGTATCGCTTGAGGTAGGACTTCGCGAGCCAGAGTGTCAGCGCCGGCACCACGATCCACTGCGCCAGGGGGGCGACACCGATGCCGAGCAAGCGTGGCATGTTGGGCCCATATGCCCACCGGCCCCACCGATATACGCTTAGAAACTCGAGCAGCACCGTGACGCCCAACCCGATCGCCAGATAGGCGGTGACGTGGGTGGCACGCGGGCGCGCGATCCAGGCGCGCGTGCCGGGGACCCACGACGCGCCGGCGTAGGCCAACAAGGTGATCACGACGTCGCCGGCGCTGGCCTGCGCGCACAGCCACGCCCATCTCTCGTGCGGAAGGTAGAGGGGCGCCTGGAGCATCTCCCACGCGAAGTGGATCGGGAGCGACGCCGCGGCGAGCGCTGCCCACGGCTGCCAACGTGGTAGGACATGAGCCATTAAGCCGCCAACCTCCGGACCGTCAGGCATACACGCACACCTCCTCGGGACCCCAACCGACGCTCCTGCGGCCGCCGCATCGCTACGGCACGCGTTCGGGCCGCGCCCGCCCCACTCCTTCCACAGTGAGTGGATCGCCGGAATGTAGTCGAACAGCAACATGGCGTGGAATAGAGCGTGCACTACAACCGCCGCGAAGTGTGCGTCAAATGTCGTGCATCGGGCAACTTGGAATGCGGAAGTATGAAAACGATGAAAGCAACTGTGTTTCACGAGTGAACGACATTCGTGTCGAAGAAGTTGAACGTGGGCGCAAGGAAAAACTCTGCGTTGCGATAGTAATTGCTCGCCTGCAAGAAACCCTGCGCTGCGCTGACACGGTGCCTCCGTGAAGCGCGTGATCAGCGAGCGCCTCGATCCGCGCCGCCGTGCGCTGCCATTCGACATTCCAACTCTCGAAATCGCGTTCACGAATCCGCTTTGCCGTCGCCAGGACTTCGCCGATCTCCGAACCGCCGTATAGCCCTTAGGTCGAAGTGCAGCTTTATGTCGTGAGCTCGTTACGCGCGCGGTGCGACCACTCACTCACGCCGGCACCGCCGGGGCAACCGGCGCGTCGGCCTTCGGCGCACTCTTCGGCCGGGCACTCCTGATGCCGGCGAGGTTCGTGCGTTTGAGCAGCAGCGCATTGATCGCCACGACGGCCGAGCTCCCGGACATCGACAGCGCCGCAATCTCGGGCGACAACGTGAAGGGGTAGAAGACACCCGCCGCCACCGGGAACGCGATCACGTTGTAACCGACCGCCCACCACAGGTTCTGGTGCATCTTGCGCAACGTGGCGCGCGACAGCTCGGTTGCGGCAACGATGTCATAAGGGTCGCTCTTCATCAGCACGACATCCGCGCTTTCCATCGCCACGTCCGTACCGGCACCGATCGCAAAGCCGACATCGGCCTGGGTAAGGGCGGGCGCGTCGTTGACACCATCACCCACCATTCCGACTTTCTTGCCCGTGGCCTGCAGCTCTTTCACTTTCGCGGCCTTCTGGCCAGGCAGCACGTCAGCCAGCACACTTTCGATGCCCAGGTCGGCAGCGATACGCTTGGCGGTGCCAGCGTTGTCGCCGGTAAGCATCACGACGTCGATTCCGCGCTCGCGCAACTTCGCCACTGCCGCCTTTGCCGTTGGCCTCACCGCGTCGGCGATGGCGATGAGTCCGATCACGCGACCGTTCTGAGCCACGTGGACCACCGTCCGGCCTTCTCCCTGGAGTCGGGTGGTCTCGGGCTCCAGTGGCCCGAGTGCGAGCTTTTGCGTATCCATCAGCAGACGGTTGCCGAGGAATACCGTGCCTGCGGCGGTTTCTGCCTGCGCACCCATGCCATCGATACTCTTGAAACCCGTTGGTGCGACAACGGTCAGTTTCGACGCCCGGCGCAGGATTGCCTGCGCGAGCGGGTGCGCAGACCCCTGTTCGACCGCGGCGGCCGCGACGAGCAACACGTCTTCTGTGATTCCTTCTGCCGTCACCATTTCCACGACTTCCGGCTTGCCGATGGTGAGCGTGCCGGTCTTGTCGAAAATGATGACGTTGAGTTTCGTGGCGTCTTCCAGCGCCGACGCGTTCTTGAAGAGGATGCCGTTCGTAGCGCCCAGCCCGGTACCAACCATCACCGCCATCGGCGTCGCGAGCCCCAACGCATCTGGGCAGGCGATGACAAAGACGGTGATCGTCAGCGTTAAAGCGAAGAGCAACGGCTGTCCGACCAGCCAGAACCACACACCAAACGTCGCGAGTCCAACCAGGATAGCTGCGATTACAAGCCACTGGGCGGCTTTGTCCGCCAGGAGTTGAGCGGGCGCTTTCGAGTTCTGCGCCTCCTGCACCAGTTTTACTATCTGCGCGAGTGCAGTGTCCGCTCCGACCTTGGTTGCCTTGTAGCGAAAACTGCCGCTCGTGTTGATCGTCGCGCCGATCACCGTCGCACCCGCTACCTTCTGGACCGGCATCGACTCGCCGGTCAACATGGACTCGTCGACCAGCGACTCGCCCAGCTCGACGGTTCCGTCGACGGGGATTTTGTTGCCCGGCCTGATGACGACGACATCGCCTACGATCACTTCCGCAGTCGATACTTCGACCTCGGCGCCATTGCGCACCACAAACGCCTTGGCCGGCGTCAGGTCCATCAGCGCGCGAATGGCCGAAGATGCGCCGGCGCGCGCACGCATTTCCAGCCAGTGGCCGAGCAGAATGAACACCAGCAACACCGCAGACGCTTCGAAGAACTGGTCGCTTGTGAAGAAGAAAGTTGCACCGACGCTGAACAGGTAGCCGGTGCCGACGCTCAGGACGATGAGCACCGCCATGTTCAGGGTGCGGACCTTGAGCGCGCGCCACGCGGCGACGAAGAACGGCCAGCTGGGATACACGATGGCGGCGGTCGCGAGGAGGAACAGCCACCGGTTGAGTGCCAGGCCAAAGGGCGGAGCGGGAGGCGTGAACATGTTGCCCATCGGCGAGTACACGAAGATCGGCACGGTGAACACCAGGCAGATCCAGAACCGGTTGCGCATGTCGCGCACCATGGCCGGCAGATCCATACCCCCGCCATGACCCATCTCCTGCGCCATCTCCGCCGACATGACCGGCGGCCCGTCCGTTTTGGCGTGGCCATTATGATTGGCGGACGCGGCAGTCTTAAGCATGGCACCAGCAGAGGCTGCCGGTGCAACGGCAGCCTCAGGTTCGGGCGCTTCGACATCGGCATCGCGATGGGAGACAGTTTCATGCTTTCGCGCAAGCGAATGTGCGTTTCCGTGCGCGGACTTCAATTCGCCTCCACAACGGTAGCCGCATTGGTTGACGATGGCCCTGAGATCGGCGATCGTGACCAGCGATTCGTCGTACCGCACCGTCGCGCTTCCAGCAGCGTAATTGGCGGTAGCGCTAAACACCCCCGAGAGCCTGCGGAGCTGTTTCTCTACGCCGTGTGAACTCAATGTCGAAAGCATGCCACCCACTTCG
>JBBREF010000099.1:0-14257 GCA_038203205.1 Gemmatimonadales bacterium
ACAGGTCCTTTGTATTTCACAGTCGCGCCCGGTGCAATGCAGCAGAATGCCGCGTCTTGCGTTTCCTGTTTCGCGTTCTCCGTCGCCCGTTTTCGTTTGGACAGGTAGAGCACGCCTGGCAACTGGTCAAAGGCGCGTGCCCGGAAACCCGGCTTCGCGAGTGATATCTACCGTTGCCCTTGTTTCGCCAAACAGTTAACGCGAAACGCACAACGCAAAACGCGGCAGCAACCAATGAAGCCGGCTAACCCCGCCAGCATCCAACTGTTACAGAAACTTCAAACCTTGGTCTTACAAATCCCCTAAAGTCTGCGCGCGGAATGTTGCTACTGCCCCAACCACTCCAGCAGACAATGGTAGCGCGCCCGGCACGATCCGGCATGCGTCAACCGACGGCTTGAACGCTCTTCGACGAACTTCCGCGCGCAGAGGATCAAACAAGAGATCCCCGGCCTGCGTCACTCCGCCGGCAATTACGAAGATGTCCGGGTTGAAGATGTTGATGAGGTTCGATACCCCGACACCGAGGAAGTGCGCGGTATCCCGCACAACCTCGAGCGCCACGCGATCGCCACGCTTCGATGCCTCGAAGACTGTCTGCGCGGTGATCTTCGTCACGTCGCCCTCAACCATCGCAATCAGCTCCGAGAATTCACCACCCTCGAGCACCTCTCTCGCGCGCTCGGCGATTGCGGGGCCCGATGTATAAGCCTCGAGACAGCCATAGTTGCCGCACTTGCAGCGGCGCCCGGTGGAATCGATGGTAGTGTGGCCGATCTCACCGGCTGCGTCCGAGGATCCATGGTAAAGCTTGTTGTCGAGGATCAGTCCGCCGCCGATGCCCGTCCCTATTGTCATCCCGACAACGTTGCGCCCGCCCTTCGCTGCGCCGCACCACCATTCGCCGAGCGTGGCGCAGTTCGCATCGTTGTCGAGCGTTGCCGGAAGATTCACGCGCTTCGATACCTCGTCACGTAGCGGGAAGTCGCGCCACCCGAGGTTGGGAGTCACGATGACGACGCCTCGCGCGCGGTCGAGCGGGCCTGGCGAGCCGATACCAACCCCGAGGAAGTCGGTGCGCTCAGCGCCGGTCTCGGCGCGCGTCTGTGCTATGACGTCCTCGATCAGGACACCAATGCGGTCGACCACCGCGTCTGCGCCTTCATGCGATTTCGTCTGGGTCATGCGCATCGCAATCTCGCGAGTACCGTCGACCGGCATCGCTCCAGCCGCGATGTTCGTTCCGCCAAGGTCGATCCCTACGATGAACTGCTCTCTCACCGTCAAGCGCTGGCCCTGTATGAAAGGGTTCGTGTCAGAAGGCCGAAGACCTCGCTCGATGAAACTTCGCGCATGCAGCGCCAATGTCCAAGCGGGCACCGTTGCGGACCGTGCCTGTCACAGGGTCGGCAGGCAAGCTCCTCGATTCCCGCAACGACGGAATTCAGTGCAAGCGGACCAAACCCGAACTCGGGAACCGTCGGCCCGAAAATGCACACTGTCGGCGTGTTGACCGCAGATGCAAGATGCTGCGGAGCCGAATCGTTGGACACCAGGGCTGCGGCCCGCTGCAGCAGAGCGGCAGACGAAAGAATTCCGAGTTTGCCCGCGGCGACTGCACACTGGCCTCGGGGCAGCTGCGCCGAAATGAGTACGCCGATTTCAGTTTCCGCCGTGGACCCGATAACGACAACGTTCCAGTGATCCGCGGCTCGTACCGCAAGCTCAGGAAAATACGGCCATCGCTTCGTTCCCCATGCGCTTCCGGGAGCGAGGACGATGAACGGTCGCGATGGATCAGAGATTTGCTCACATAGCAGTTTGCCCGCCGCGTCATGATCATCCAGTGAGGGGTAAAGACGCGGCCTGACCTGTTCCGGCGTCGGGTCGCTGGCGCCAGGCGGCTGCGACAGCCACCAAAGTCGCTCAGCATGATGACGATCCGCCCGATATTCGATGCGGTCAGTGTACAGTCGGCTTCCTTCCGATGTGTCAAACCCGACTCGTCTCGCGATACCGCTCGATGCCACGAGAAGCGCGCTGCGAAGCGAGCCCTGCGCCAGGTATGCATTGTCGTAGGATCCCTTGAGCCTCAGGTGCCGGACGATGCGAACGAACCCGGCGATCCCGCGGTCACGCTCGCGCCGGTCGTAGACGATGACGTTTCGTATGTCAGGGTTGTTGCGCAGGATCGTGGATCCTTCGGGGGTCGTCAGCACATCGACGGGGCCCCGCACCGCAAGCTCGGCGATGAGCGGCGTGGTGAGGACGACGTCGCCCAGAAAGCTCGTCTGCACAACGAGCGACGTCACACGCTAATCCACCTGGAGGACCGCGAGGAACGCCTCCTGCGGGATCTCCACTGATCCAACCTGCTTCATGCGCTTCTTTCCCTCCTTCTGCTTCTCGAGAAGTTTGCGCTTGCGGGAGATGTCGCCGCCGTAACACTTCGCCAGAACATCCTTTCTCAGCGGCTTCACCGTTGTACGCGCGATGATCTTCGGTCCAACCGCCGCCTGGATGATCACCTCGAACAGTTGGCGCGGGATCAGCTCCTTGAGCTTGTCGGCAATTTTCCGTCCCCACTCGTACGCCTTGTCGCGATGGATGATCACCGAAAAGGCGTCGACCGGATCTCCGTTGATCAGCATGTCGAGCTTCACGAGGTCACTGGTGCGATACTCGAGCATTTCGTAATCGAGTGACGCGTACCCGCGGCTGATCGTTTTCAGCCGGTCGAAAAAATCGAGAATGATCTCGCCGAGAGGGAATTCCCAGTCGAACTCGACGCGCGCCTGGTCGAGGTACGTCATGTTCTTGTACACGCCCCGGCGCTCGGTGCCTAGAGTCATGATCGGGCCGATGTAATCTGCTGGAGCCATTATACGAGCCTTCACGTACGGCTCCTCGACATAATCGATGACAGTCGATGGCGGCATCTTCGACGGATTCTCGATCAGCTGCATCTCGCCATCGGTGCGGTAAACGCGATACTCAACGCTCGGCACGGTGGTAACGAGATCGAGCTCGTACTCACGCTCGAGCCGTTCCTGTACGATCTCCATGTGAAGCAGGCCGAGGAAGCCGCAGCGGAACCCGAAGCCAAGAGCCGTAGATGTCTCAGGCTCGTAATGCAATGAAGCATCGTTGAGCTGCAGCTTCTCGAGAGCATCGCGCAATGTCTCGTACTGCTGTGTGTCCGTCGGATAAATGCCGGCGAAAACGAACGAGCGGACATCGCGATAGCCTGGGAGGGCTTCCGGCGCGCGGTTCGTCGCATCGAAAATAGTGTCGCCGGCGCGCGTTTCCTTGACTGAGCGCACGTTCGCCACGACGTATCCGACTTCACCGGGGCCGAGCATTTGAGTCTTCACCTGTCGCAGCTGGTTGTAGCCAACTTCTGCGACCTCATAGACCGACTCGCTTGCACCGAACGTGATCTTCGTCCCGACCGTGATCATGCCATCGACTACTCTCACGCTGGGAATCGCGCCGCGATACCTGTCGTAATATGAATCGTATATGAGCGCGCGCAGGGGTCCGTCGGCATTGCCTTCCGGCGGTGGCACCTTCCGCACGATCTGCTCGAGAAGTTCCGGAATACCGAGGCCTTCCTTGGCGCTTACCAGGAGAATTTCATCGGGATCGACGCCAAGCAGGTCGTGAACCTCCTGCTTGCGCTTGTCGGGCTCCGCGCCTGGGAGGTCGATCTTGTTGAGCACCGGAATGATCTCCAGCCCTGCGTCGAGCGCGAGGAAGAGATTCGAGAGTGTCTGCGCCTGGATTCCCTGTGATGCGTCCACGACAAGGATCGCGCCCTCGCATGCGGCAAGTGAGCGAGAGACCTCGTACGTGAAGTCAACGTGGCCCGGCGTATCGATGAGGTTGAGCTCGTATATGCTGCCATCCTTTGCAGCATAGCTCATGCGGACTGCGTTCAGCTTGATCGTGATGCCGCGCTCGCGCTCGAGGTCGAGCGTGTCGAGCACCTGAGCCTTCATCTCGCGCTTCTGAAGCATGCCCGTCGCCTCGATCAACCTGTCCGCGAGCGTGGACTTGCCGTGATCGATGTGCGCGACGATGCAGAAGTTGCGGATGTGGTCGAGATTCAAATCATATTCCGAGGGAGTACAGCCCTCAAATATAAACTCTCGAACTGATATTCAGCTTTGAAATACGGAACCGATCCTTCCGGCGACCGGCAGCCCGGCCGTCAGTCGCCAGCTAGTGCCAGAAATACTGATTGCAAAAGCTGGCACCACGCGTTTCTGAGTTGGGCCGGTAGCGGATGGCCGGGTCGCCGGCGGCCGGTCGCTGTGGTTTCAGATTGTCTCGAGTGAGTTAGTTCTTTCCGTTCTCTTTCGCCGCCGGTTTATCAACTGAGCGCGGTGCTTCACGCCTCGGCTCTGCGCGCGGCTCGTTCCGCACTTCAACTCTCGCGGGTGCGCTTGGCTGAGCGCGCACAACCGGCGCTGATTCCCGGCGCGGCTCGCTGCGACGTTCAGGCATTCTGCCGTAGATCACCGGTGCGCTGCGCTGTGGCTCTGCGTTACGCGGTCGCTCGGCATGGCCCGAATTCGCCCCCGGTTCGCGCCGCGTCGCCGAGCGTACCCCGTCGCGCTCGACATCTCTGTAACGCTCACGCGCTGCTCTCTCGGCTCGTTCAGCTTGTTCGGCACGGTAAGCCCTGTCAGCCGCGGGTATCCTGCCTTCCGCTGGCTCCGGCTCCAGCGGACTCCCGGGCACAATCGGGTCGGGCACCACGGGCCGCGGTCGCTTCATCTTCGACCCGCCAGGCCCGCTCGGCGCACGCGGTGTCCTGGGGTTGCCGACGATGATCGGCCCGTAATAGCCGCCTCTATATGAGCGGCAGTAGTATGAGTAGCGGATTCCGAACGCGGTCAGGCAAGCATCGTGGTAATCCTCGATCGACGAGTAACCGTAGCGACCGCCATACGAGCTGCTGCTGTAGACGTTGCGCGATCCACGCGAGTAAACCTCGTAGACCTCATAGTCCAGCGAGAAATCCGCCGATGCCGGAAGCACCCTGTCAATGAACTTGTTCACCACCTCGAACGGATTGCCGTACCGCCCGAACGTTGCGAGCCTGGCCGTGCTCCACATCCGCCCCTGCGTAAAGCTGCTGAAGTCGAATCGCTGATATGAAGCGATGGCGAATACGAAGCCCTGACCGCTCGACTCGTGGAGGTTCAGCGACGGATCACCGTTGTACGGCACGCGGTCATCAGCGAACTGTCCAAGCCTGTACGGCAGCTGCTCTGAAGGGCGGCTTGGATACATGACCCGCAGCTCACCATCGCTCGTCACTCTGACGACCACGACGTACGCGCCGGGTTCGCTCGAGAAGAACGGACGCATGCGCGCACCGCGATCATAGGAAACCTGATCGAGCCACAGGTCGATCGGCGGAGCGAAGTCAGACTCCAGTCGCCCGGTACGCTCGCGGTCCGGCTGAACCTGAGCTGTGGAGACCGATGACGCCGCTGCGAGCATAAGGGCAGCGGGAGCAAAAAGTCTTGCGAGTGACATATGGCCTCCTCAGGGACCCGGGGGATTCGGCTACCCCGCGGCATGCAACTACGATAGCTTGCGCACAGTGTCACTGCCAGCGTTGCTCGAGGCAGTCGGTGCGATTCCCGAATTTGCCCGGCTCGTCTCAGCGCTTCCCCCGTACAGCTCCCGGATACACGCATCCGGTCTCCCAGGTTCCAGCGACGCAGTCGCCGTAGCCGCCCTCACGCGCGCCAGTCAGGGTCGATTCTTCGTCGTCATCGCCGAAAGTGTTTCAGGCGCCGAGCGCTGGCTCGCTGACCTCGAGTCGCTCGGCGATGCAGGTTTCGTCGCGTTCTACCCTCCGCGTGAAGGGTTCGGCGAGGTTGAGCCTCACGCAGAAGTCGCCGGCGAACGCGTTGAAACACTCGAGCGCCTCGGGCGCGGGGAAGTGCGCGTATTGCTCACAACGGCTCGTGCACTTCTGGAAAAAACGCAACTCCCGCGCGCGCTTGCACATGCCAGAGTCGAGATTCGGAAAGGCGATACGCGCCGGCCGGAGGACCTTGCATCACACCTCGAGTCCATCGGGTTCGAGAAAGTTCAGATGGTCGATGATGTTGCCCAGTTCAGCATGCGCGGCGGCATCTTCGACATCTACAGCTTCGGAATGGCGGAGCCGGTCAGGCTGGAGTTCTGGGGCGACGAAATAACTGAGCTTCGACATTTCGACCTGATCAGCCAGCGCTCGACAAGAGATGCTGAAGTCGCGCTGGTGCTCCCTGTCGACGGATTGCTAACTGGTCAATCGGAGGAAACCGATCGCGTCTCGATCGCCTCACTTTTCGCGCTCGACACGATCGTCGTCGTTCCTGAAGACAGTCGTATCGGGCCCGAGCTGCGGAGAACCTGGGATGAGGCGCAACATCATATAGAACTCGCCCGTCGCCGGGGAGAAGATGCGGCGGGAAGAAGCGAGCTGTTCCACACGCCCGAGGAAACGCTGGCGTCGCTGAACTCGTTCGGAATCATCGAGCTATTCGCGGATGAAGCCATCGACGCACATGCCGAGCTCGCGAGGGCAGATTCGCCTCCGGTAAGTTTCAGTTTCCCGATCGCCAGACCGGAGCCGATTCTCCGCGACATGCGCCGGCTTCGCGAAGTCGTGTCGGATGGGGTGCCGAGCATCATACTTTGCGATAACGCAGGCCAGGCCGAGCGACTCGAGGAACTCCTGGGCGAATCGGGCGCTGGTGGGAGGGCACAGCTGGCGATCGGAGTGCTTCACGGCGGTTTCATAATTCCGCCGTGGGGAATGCAGTCGCCGGGGCTTCGCGTACTCACGGATCACGAGATTTTTCGTCGTGAGCGTCGTATACGCCGCGCGCGAAAGTACACGACCGGCACCTCGATTGAATCGCTCACTGCGCTCACGCCGGGTGATTATGTAGTGCATCTCGAACATGGCGTCGGCATTTATCGCGGCATAGAAAAAGTTTTCTTTCGCGAGAGCACAGTCGAGGTGGCTGTGATCGAGTACGAAGGCGGGTCGAGGCTCAACGTTCCTCTGTATCGCATCGACCAGATCGAGAGATTCCGCTCGGCCGCCGACATCTCCGCCGAAAATCCGCCGCCGCGCCTGCACACCCTGGGCGGTAAGCGGTGGGCGCAGCAAAGGGATCGCACGCGCGCCGCGATTCAGGAAATGACTGTCGAGCTTCTCGATCTCTATGCTCGCAGAAAGGTGGCGAGCCGTGCTCCGCACGTACCCGACACAGCGTGGCAGCGACAGCTCGAGTCATCCTTTTTGTTCGAGGATACGCCCGACCAGCGCACCGCGACGAGCGACGTGAAGGGCGACATGGAGAAGGCGCGCCCGATGGACCGGCTCCTGGTTGGCGACGTCGGGTATGGCAAGACTGAGATAGCGGTGCGAGCCGCGTTCAAGGCCGTGCAATCGGGACGGCAGGTCGCGGTTCTGGTACCCACGACCATTCTCGCGGAGCAACACGCGCGCACGTTTGGAGACCGGCTCGCCGATTTTCCGATCGAGGTGAGAACGCTCAGCCGCTTCGAGACGGCGAAGCAACAGGCTGAAGCGATCACAGACCTTGCGAACGGAAAGATCGACATCGTAATAGGCACTCATCGACTGCTGAGTCCCGACGTCAAATTCAAGAACCTCGGCATCATCATCGTCGATGAGGAGCACCGCTTCGGCGTTAAGCACAAGGAGCGGCTGAAGCAGCTGAAGCTCGACACCGATGTACTTACGCTCACTGCAACGCCGATTCCGAGAACGCTGCACCTGTCGCTTGCCGGACTTCGCGACATGACGCTGATGCAGACCCCACCGCGTGATCGCTCGCCGGTCCTGACGTTCGTCGAGCCATGGGATGACGGGTTGATCGAAGAAGGAATTACTCGAGAGCTCGACCGTGGCGGCCAGGTGTTTTTTGTGCACAACCGGATCGACACGATCGATACGATTGCGCAGAAGCTTCAGCATCTTGTGCCCCGCGCACGGGTTGGCGTGGGACACGGCCAGATGCGTGAGCGCGATCTGGAAGAGGTCATGCGGCGTTTTGTTGACGGCGAGACAGACGTACTTGTTTCGACCATGATCGTCGAATCAGGCCTCGACGTTCCAAACGCGAACACGATGTTCGTGAACCGTTCGGATCATTTCGGCCTCGCCCAGCTCTACCAGCTGCGCGGACGCGTCGGGCGTTCGCACCGCCGCGCGAACTGCTACCTGCTGGTTCCCGACGGCGATATCGACGAAGATGCAAATCGCAGGCTGAGGATTCTCGAGCATCACACCGAGCTTGGCGCAGGTTACAGGATCGCGCTCAAGGACCTCGAGATGCGCGGAGCCGGCAATCTGCTTGGCGCGGAGCAGTCAGGGTTCGTGACCGCAGTGGGGTTCGACATGTACCTGCGTATGCTCGACGAGACCGTGAAGCGGCTGATGCGGGGCGATACTGCACCCAGGATACATCCATCTGATATCACGATCGATCTGCCTTCCTACCTCCCTGACGATTACGTCACGAGCCAGGATGCGAAACTCGACATATACCGGCGCCTGACGCACATGCTGGAGCCTGCGGAGATCGATGGATTACGGGCTGAGGTCAGGGACCGTTTCGGACCGGTTCCTGACCCGGCGGCAACCTTCTTTGACGTTGCAATGCTCAGAATTCTGGGCGGCTCGGCCCAGATCGAATCGATGCTACTGCGCGGAAACGAAGCGCGCATTAGCTTTCAGGAGCATGCGGTACCCAGTATGAAGGGCATTTCGGCGGCCTTTCATGATGTACAGTTTCAGGCGGAGGTGCGAAGAGCACATCCGCTTTCGTTAAAACTGACCCGGCTAGGCGGCGCCGAGCTGCTCGGCGGCCTGGTTCGCGCGCTGGCGACACTGCGCAGCCAGAGCACTCGCAATCACTGACACACTCAAAATGAAAAGAATCGTAACAGCCGCCCTTGGGGCGGCACTCGTATTGACAGGCTGCGACTCCCTCAAGGACGCGATGTCCGCGCACACCAACACCGTTGCGAAGGCGTCCGGCCAGGAACTCACGATCACCCGCCTCGCGAACCTGCTTGGCTCATCGCAGGCCCCGCTTCGTGAAGACGTTGCGCAGGCAGTCGTCGATGCGTGGGTCAACTACCACCTCGCCGGACAGGCCGCAGCGAACAACGATTCGCTGAAGGACATGAAGACGGTCGACGAGGCGATGTGGGCGATGACCGCAAACATCAAGGCTCGCAAGTGGTACGAGCAGATTTCAAAAACCTGGAAGGCGCCGGATTCGACCCAGGCAGAGGCAGCCTACAACAACGGGACGATGCTGGCGGCGAGTCACATCCTTCTGCTGACGCAGGACACAACGCCCGCGGCAAAGGCGGTTGTCAAGCAGAAGATCGATGCTCTCAGGCTTCAGGTGAACACGTCAAACTTTGCTGAGATAGCGCGACGCAACAGTCAGGATCCTGGTTCGGCTGCCGGCGGTGGCTCGCTCGGTGTCTTCCCGCGCGGCGCCATGGTTGCGCAGTTTGACGCGGCAGCGGCGGCGCTGAAGCCGGGCGAGATCTCACCCGTGATCCAGACTGAGTATGGATATCACATCATCCGCCGGCCGACGTTTGCTGAAGTGAAGCCGCAGTTCGTGCAGGCGATGCAGTCGGGCGGAGTTCAGATGGCGGAAAACGCCTACCTCGAGTCACTCGAGAAGACCTCGAAGGTCGAAGTGAAGCCGGGTATCGCGGCACCGATTCGAGCAGTCGTTGCGAACCCGTCGGCGCATCTTGAAGACAAGACTGTGCTCGCGACTTCGACACTCGGCAAGTTCACCGCGGCCGATCTCGCGCGCTGGATGGAGACCTTCCCGCCGCAGGCTCAGATTGCCGAGCGCGTGAAAACCGCGCCTGACTCGATGCTGCCGACATTCGTCAAGAATTTCGTGCGCAACGAACTCGTTCTCCATTCTGCTGACAGCGCCAAGGTCGGCCCGGATTCGGCGGAAATGGCGGAAGTGCGCAAGACGTTCCGCGCGGCGTTGGCGAATGCCTGGACGTCACTCAACGTCGAGCCGTCAAAGCTCGATTCCGTTGGAAAGTCGAAGGGAGAGCGTATGAAGGCCGCGGCGCAGCGCATCGAGGAGTACATCGGAAAACTTCTTGCGCAGCAGGCACCGTACGTCGACGTCTCGCAGCCGGTTCAGAACGTTCTGCGTGAGAAGTATGACTACACGATCAATTCGGAGACCATTTCGCAGGTGCTTCTCGAGGCGGCGAAGGTCAGGCTCGCAAGCGATTCAACTGCGACAGCCGCGCAACCCGGATCGGTAGTGCCGGTGCCTAATCAGGACACGACGAAAAAGTAGGAATCACAGCGGCGGATCGGGGGTAAAAGGAAGGATGCGACACAGAATTCTGTTTTTATCAATTCTGGCACTGCCCGTCTCACTGACGGCGCAGACGCCAACCCCCGCTCCTGCTCGAGTTGCGGCAGCTTCGTTACCCGCGACGATTCCGGTGGATCGCGTGGTTGCCGTTGTCGGCAACCAGGTGATTCTCTGGAGCGACGTTATGAATTCGATCAATCAGCAGCGCGCAGCCGGACTCGAGCTTCCGCCGGATTCCGCTGGTCAGGCCGCTCTTGCGAGCGAGGCTCTGAACGCGCTGGTGGACGAAGAGATTCTCGTCCAGAAAGCACAGCTGCTCAAGATCGAGGTGACGCCCGATGAGGTGAATCGCAGCGTCGACGATCAGGTGAAACGCGTACGAGGGCAGTTCGATACTGACGATGCGTATAGCGCGGAGTTGAGGAACGCGGGCTTCGGCACTCCGGAGGAGTATCGCCGGACGCTATACGAACAGTTCTATCGACGCGCACTTCAGCAGCGGGTGTTCGAAGACCTGCGCAAGACCGCCGTCGGCAGGAACGTCAGCGACGCGGAGATCCAGGAGGCGTTCGATCAGAACCGCGCCCAGCTTCAGCAGGCGCCGGCTACTGTCACCTTCCGACAGGTCGTTGTCGCACCGAAGCCATCACCTGAAGCCAAAGCGCGCGCGCGCGCGAAAATCGATTCGCTTGTCGTTGAACTGAATGCTGGCGGCGATTTCGAGCTGATCGCAAAGCGCGAATCGATGGACCCGACCTCGAAGCCGCAGGGCGGCGACCTCGGCTGGAACCGGAGAGGCGCGATGGTGCCCGAGTTCGAGAGAATGATGTTCGCTCTCCGGCCCGGGCAGACGAGCCCGGTTATCGAAACCGCATTCGGGTTTCACATCATCCGCGTGGACCGTGTTCAGGCAGCAGAAGTGAAGGCCCGGCACATCCTCATCAGCCCGCAGATCGATTCCGCTGACGTTGCGCGGGCGCGTGAAGAGGCTGTTCTTGTCGCAACCCAGCTTCGCGCTGGAGCGGCGTTCGACAGCGTCGTGAACAAGCATCACGATCCGGCGGAGGAAAAAGGAATACTCCAGCCGTTCGCGAGGGATTCACTGCCCGCGTCATACTCGACCGCAATCGCCGGGAAGGCTGCCGGTGAAATCACAGAACCGTTCGAGCTTGCGGGCCCTCGTGGACCGGCGAAATTCGCAATAGTCCAGCTCGTGAGCGTCAATGAGGCCGGTGCATTCGACGAAGCGGAAGTGAAAGAGCGAATCAGGCAACAGCTCGTTGCTGAGCGTGCGACGCGCGCGCTTCTCGACGACCTGCGACGACAGACTTTCGTCTCACTGCGATTGTAGCGGCATGAGCGTGCGTATCGCCGTCACCGTGGGAGATCCCCGCGGTATCGGACCCGAGATAATCAACAAGGCGCTCGCCGACTCAAGAGTCGGCGGGCGTTCTGATTTGGTAATCGTTGGGCCCGCCGGGTGCGGAATTGAAGTCGACGATCCGACGGGTGAGTGGATCGACGCGGGCGGAGCCGCACTCGCCGGGAAGCTGAGCGGCATGGCAATCGACCGGGCGGTCGACCTCGCGCGAAGCGGCGAAGTCCACGGAATAGTCACAGCGCCTATCGACAAATCAGCACTTCTCGCGGGTGGTTACGACTATCCCGGGCACACCGAGATGCTTGCCGAGCTCACGGGGTCGGAAGTGGCGATGATGCTTGCCGCTGTGAAACCGAGTGGTGATGAAGGCTCGAATCCGCTCCGCGTCGTGCTCGCCACGACACACATTCCACTGCGTGAAGTCGCCGATCGCCTGACTCCGGAGTCCATCATTCGTGTCGCCCGGATCACTGGCGAGTACCTGACTCGGTGGTTTGGTATAATCGACCCGCGGATTGCGTTATGCGCTCTCAATCCGCATGCAGGAGATGGCGGCCGGTTTGGAGACGAAGACGATCGCATCCTTGCACCGGCGGCCACGGCGGCCGGAATCGAAGGGCCATTTCCGGCCGACACAGTTTTCGTCAGGGCAATTCGCGGAGAGTTCGACGCCGTGATCGCGCCATATCACGACGTTGGAATGACCGCTATCAAGGTTGCGTCGTTCGGAAGCGCGGTAAACGTGACCCTTGGCCTGCCTTTCCCACGCACTTCACCTGACCACGGTACCGCTCTCGATATCGCCGGCCGCGGAATCGCAGACCCCTCGAGTTTTATAGAGGCGCTGCTTCTGTGCCGGCAGATTCTTCTTCGCGATCCGCAGAACGCCGGTCGCCAACGGAATGAAGATCCACCGCCAGCGAGTCGATCCGTCGTCCGTCCATAGACTTCACTGAAAAAATCGCCCCGCCGGCGATGACGCGATCTCCCGGCTGAGGGACCCGGCCCAGGATGCCAAAAACAAATCCGCCGATTGTCGTTGCGTCTTCGTCTGGTACGCTGAGCCCGAAGCGATCGTTCAATTCCCCGATATTGGTGGAGCCGTGAACGACGGTCTCGCCCGAACGGCTGAGTTCCGGCTCATCGATATCCTCGGGTGTGTCGTATTCGTCCATGATCTCCCCGACGATCTCCTCGAGCAGATCCTCCATCGTAATGATGCCAGCAGTTCCGCCGTATTCGTCGAGCACGATCGCCATGTGCTCCTTGAGCCGCTTGAAGTCGGCCAGCACATCCTCGACTTCCCTCGAGCCAGGGATCACGTGAACAGGCCGCAGCAGACCGCGCACGCTGAAGTCGGCCACTGAAGCATCGCGCGCGGCCGAGCCCGCGATGGAACTCGCGCGCGACGCGGCAGGGAGCAGGATCTTCAGCATGTCCTTGGTCAGCACCAGGCCGATGTTGTCGTCGATCGTGTGTTCGTAGACCGGGTAACGCGAGAATCCACTTTCGTCGACGATCCGCAACACATTCTCGAGTGGGGCGTCTGCATCGAGCGCGATGATGTCGGTGCGAGGTGTCATCACCTCGCGCGCATTCTTCTCCGAAAACTCGAACACGGCATCGATCAGATCCGCATCCGCAGGCTGAAGCGCACCACCCTCCTGAGACTGCTCGACGAGAAGCCGAAGCTCTTCAGCCGAATGCACAGACTCGGTGATCCCGGCACCGGGTTGGCCGGTGACGGACAGGATCCCGCTGGCCGTGCGGTGAATGAGCCAGAGAAACGGGCTCATCAGCCACGCAAACATCATGAGCGGCGGAGCGAGCACGCGTGCGTATCGTTCGGGAGACCGAAGAGTCAGCGCCTTGGGCGTCAATTCGCCGAAAACGACGTGAACGTAGGCGATCACGAGGTAAGCGATGAACGCTGCGAGAAACAGTTGCACTGGCAGCGTAATCACCGGCGAAACGTCATCCAGCAGCCCGCCGAAAACGGCGACCATCGTATCCTGCGCGAGCCAGCCGAGGCCGAGGCTCGAGAACGTGACTCCAAGCTGGCTGGCTGAAAGTGCCCGGGTGATATTTGAAATGGCCCTGATGGCAACGCGAGCAAGCTTGTCGCCGCTGCGAACCATTGCCTCGAGACGCGTGCGTCGCGATCTCACAAGGGCGAATTCGGCCGCCACGAAGAATCCGTTAAGGAGCACGAGCGCTACAATGGCCAGCAATCTGGTTGTCACCACAGGAAAATATCACATTCGCGCCTGCATATGGCGCGGAGGGGTATCGGAAACAGACGGTGAGTAACCACTCCCACGCTGGCCACTCCCACGCTGGCCACTCTCACGCGGGACACTCCAGCGGCGACCCGGGCGGGGAGTCGCCTGTCCGGAGGCTCCGGATTGCGCTGGCGCTCACGGGGACTTTGCTCGTCGCGGAAGTGGTCGGC
>JBBREF010000100.1:0-14181 GCA_038203205.1 Gemmatimonadales bacterium
CCACCGTCGACTGGACGGTGGATCCCCTGTTCGACTCTTTAGGTGATTTCCGCTTTGTCCCCGCGCTCACCAATCTGTCATCAAAGCGCGCGAAGAACCCGATTCATAACGGGCCGGATAATTCAGTTGTGACTGAACGATAATAGCTTCTGTGAACTACGTCAACTTTCACGCAAGCCGAGGTGGACAGACCGTACCTCAATGTCGCCAAAGTGGGTTTAAAGGCATGCCTTTAATACTGATATGGCGACAAATTATCTCAACTCGGCTGGAAAACCGGCGGTTCCTCACGGTACCGTTTCGAAGATCTGCTTCGCGTCATCGCAGCATTTGCAACAACCGCTTTTCAGCGTCCGGCAACAGTTCCCTCCAATAGTCATTCCAGTGCTTGGGATTGGGATGTCTCGGGAGGTGAAGGTTATCTAGCTCAGGGAAGGACTGGTTCCCCGCGGCTTTTAGAACGGCTTCCTTTCCATCGATTCTGATGATCCATGCACCGTAACGGTATCCCTTCCGCTGATAGACCATCGTGCCGTCAAGATTTTCCACCATGCTTCTAATTGTGTCGTAAGCGCGAGCTGCCACTGCTACCTCCTAGTTCGTAGCTACGGATTTTCTCTCCGCCTCCGCCAACGTTGCCAGAAACAAGTCTTCTAATGGACCGTTCACGCCCCCAAGGGCGGTAACAACCTCACTTGCCCAGCGAAAATACTTCTGACGTCTCTCCAGCGACCAGTCCTGGGGCGGATCCTCCCCAAGCTCTCGCACGTTGGAGATCTTGTCTGCAAGCTTGACCAGCTTCGCCTCCGCTGACTTGCCTGGAGCTTTGAATATCTGCTGCCGCTTCCTCTCGCCCTTTTCGAGTCGTTTATCATCTGTTACCTCCAGGACGATGCTCTCGATGCGACTTCCAAACAGCTCCCTGATCTCTTCCGCTGTGGTCGAAGTATCCTCAATCGTATCATGAAGAAGCGCCGCCGACAGCACCTCGGCGTCATCGATACCGCCGGTGTCCTCGATCAATGCGGCGACCTCCTTGCAATGTTCGACATAGGGTCTACCGATCTTTCCCTTTCTCACCTGATGCCGATGCTTGTCGGCTGCGAAATCAGCAGCCTTGCGAACGATGGCTGAACTCGAAATAGGTTCTCCCGCGTTGAGGGTTTGTGATCATGAGCGCACATACACGATAAGCAGGCTGGCTGACACTCGCCGCGTCATTGTCAGAGGGCGCTGCTAATTTCTTCAATGCAATCGACAATCACTCTCATCAAGGAGAATCCCGCAAAACTACTTTACTCTCTAGCCACAGAATTCTTCGCCGGCATGCATCGTTGGATGCGATCTACAGGCGCAGATCGTCAGAGGATTGAGCACCTATGACAACAATCGATAACATGCCTCCTCTCCCGATAACCATCGTCAAACACCAGAATCCCTTCACTGCGGCCTGGCTTGAAAACCAGACGGACATGCCGGGAAGTATTCTGGCCTGTGATTTCTATGTATCCGGCGCTGAGTCGGCGGAGCGGGTGACTGGAGGATACAGCTTCGGACGAGTCGTGAACATAGATCATCATGCAACGACCGACGATATGATGCGCCGAATCTCGAGCACGAACCTCGCGCTCGACAGACGCCTCAAGCATGGCCCCGAACCCGAGGGTTCGGTCGTGGTCATCAACCACACCGACTGCGACAGCATCCTCAGCAGCGGCATCATCTCCGGCGAGCTGCCCCCCGACTCCCGGCTCGGAGAAGCCGCAATCGCCGCGGACCATACCGGTGCCGCAAATACAATCGCCGACGTACTGCAGGAACTCGATAACATCCGCCACGAAGCATCAGCGGCCACCGGCGCAGATAGTCTTGCAGAGACCCGCGAGCAGTTTCTCAGATACTGCTTCGGACTTGTGAACGATTATCTGAACCGCGGCGACGAGGCATTAGATGAACGCGCACGGCACGCACTCGTTCAGCGCGAACAGAAGCGCGGGAGGGTTCGGAACCTCGTCGAACGTGGTGATTTCAAGACAATCGGTGAGGTCTGGTTTACTAAACTTGAAGAGCATCTCGATGGGGAGCTATTCGTTGAAGCTCTTCCCGACATTTCAGTAATCCTTCTCTCCACACCTGGAGCCGCCCCAGACACATGGATTGCGAAGATCCGGTTAGGGATGGCAGCACGCGAAGGATGGAGTCTCCATCAACTGGACATCTGCAGCTTTGATCCGGCATATGGTGGCCGCTGGAACGCAGGCTCCAGCCGGAGAAACGGCGGGACCTCGACGCCCGTTGAATCCTACGCTCAGTTGCTTGCTGAAGCAGTGAAGCGGTGGCCACGATGACAAAGACACGTAATCGCGTCCTTCACGACCTCCAGATCGAAAACAGCCGAGTTTCGGATCTCCTCTACGACGACTTCAACGCTTATCAGGCGAACTTCGATGCTGCCGGCGAGGACAGCGCACATCAGGATCTGCGTGCGTCATTCCTCTCCTGGATGATGACGTTCGCACCTGAGGTGTTCCCTGCAGATCTTGCGCGTGAGATCGCCCAATTCGTAAGCAACGCCGAGAAAAGGGATGACTTCGCTCACTACGGATGGCACAACACGCTCCATCTGCGATCAGGACTCTTCGCGCTTACACGAGACGATGAATGGCTCGACCAAGTTGTCGGTAACCTGGCTCACCACAACTCTTCGCTGCGTGGTTATGTCGCGCGCACTCTGGCGCCGGTCGTTCACCTGGTCTCGTGTCAGGCTATCGAGCCACTTATAGAAACGAACCTGGAGAAATGGCACTTCTTCAACGTCTATCCTCTCACTCTTTACATCGCGTCCCTCGGCGACGAATCCAAGAAGCGCGGCATGATCAGCGAGTGGGCCAGCAGCTATCCGGATGGAAACGATACAGATCTGTTCGCCTCACTGTTATCGGGTGAGCCAATGGAGAACATGTTCTTTCCGCAGTTCCGGAGAGTCGAGCGCTACGTCCTGCTCCGGCTTTGCTCGAGGCCTCATGCGATACCTGTGCAGAGAATCGCTTCATGGACGGAGCCTGCTTCGACAAGCGGCCTGCGCTACGATCCCGACGCGCGAGTCGATGCAGACGTTATCCTCAATCGACTCGAGAGCCACCCTCTGGGTGGCGGTTTCTTGAAGACATTGGAGCGAAGGCCGGAATAGCACGTGGTTGCAGCAGTTTATGATTGCCAGCGCGTAGTCACCGCAAATATCTCGACTAAGCGAGGGCCGCCTGCTCGAGCGCCCGCTCTACCCACTTGTTGATGCTCTCGCCCTGACGGTCAGCGGCGACTGCTATCTCCCGGTGCAACGTTGGGTTCAGTCTCACGACAAACTTGCCAGAGTACGGTCGCTTGGGCTCGATCCCTTTTTTCTTGCACACCTTGAGGTAGAGGTTCACTGATTCTTCAAATTCTTTCTGGAGCTCGTCCACACTCACTCCCTCGAAAGAAATCACGTCTGCCAGATTTTCAACGCGTCCATGAAGAACGCCGCGTCGCTCGTCCAAGGTTATCCGCGCGACGTAATCCTCGTATTGCATGGTCGCCATGACTGTCCCCTTCCCGCTATGGAGTAATTCCTGAGCCCTTCAGTAGATCCCGAATATCCCGTACTGTGTGCCGCCCGACTTCTGAACCCGGGTGCGGCCTGTGTACCACTGAAACCCGGTTGTTCAGGATGATCGCCACGCGCGAGCCCGATCTTGCTTCGTCCAACTCGGCACCGACGGCCTTCAGCAGTGAAACGATCTGCTTCCAGCGAATGTCCCCGGGGGTCGGGTTGGCGTAGATCGACCTGAGAGTCGCCCTCTGGCGACTATTCATGGCTCTTTATTATAGTATCACTCTTGATACTAGCCAAGTCGCACGTCGGGTGATTCATGGCAGTTGAGAGTTGTTCTGCGCTCGGTCAGTCAATCACGCAGGCTCAATGATTGCGCGAGGACCCGGGGCGGGTCGCATCATTCTCGGTCGAGTGTCAGCAAGCCAACGCTGACGGGCTAGCGAGTCAACCAGAGCCCTTATTGTCAGACCACCGATCGAACTTATTGTACCACCGTGATTCTCTCCGATAAAGCCACCTCGCTCATTGTCGCCGGCCGCAGTGCCCGCTTTGCCGATCGCTGCGCAACGGCAATTGCCGATCTCTCACTCCGCGAATGCGGGTACCTCGACGAACTGTATCTCCTGCATGCCCCCCTGATATGCGATCCGTTGAGGAAGAGACGTCACCGGCAGTTTCTGTGTGAACTGCTGGCTTTCTATTTTTGCGAAATCGAGCTGCTGCTTCGCCGGAATGTGCCGGGCATTACCGATCGCCTACTGGCCCCGGCGGTCGAGATGGTCGCCCGCCGTGCAACGTTCGACCCGGTTCTGGATGCCCCGCCTCACTTCATTTCCGACCAGATGCCGAAGCGGTATGAGAGGTATAAGCGGCGGATTGACACAGCACGCTTTCACCTCACCGGCGACATCCGCGACGGCGACCTCGCCCGGGCCGCCGCCCGCGAAATTGCCGCCATTGTGCTCTCGGATTCACCGTTTCCGTCGCCTCGCGTGCACTAGCCGCACAGATCGAAAAACGCCTGGAATGGACACGCGCCGAGCTGGCTGAATTGCCCAACTGAGAACGCTTGTCTCGAACTTCCGGAAGGAAGGTGCATTCGCCTGAGTCGACCATCTTACCCCCCTTCCCGGAAGACATTCCTTAAACGCCGACAAGCCTTATTGACGCTATAACGTCATAACGTTAGCGTTCGTCAATGGCCAACACGAAACGATCTACGATCTATCTCGAGGAACCGCTTCATAAAGCACTCCGCGTCAAAGCCGCGGAAACCGACACGAGTATTTCCGACCTGGTCAACACTGCCGTACGCCTGGCACTTGCTGAAGATGCAGAAGATCTGAAGAGCTTTCGCGACCGTGCCAGGGAACCGCGAATGTCGTTTGAGGAGCTGGTCCGCGACATGAAACGGCGTGGCACTCTATAACATCCTCATCACGAGGACTGCGGCGAGAGAGCTTGAGGCGATTCCTCAAAAAGACCGTCGCCGTATCATCGAGCGCATTCGCGGACTCTCCAGTGAGCCGCGCCCCGTCGGTGTCGAAAAGCTAAGCGGCGAAGACAAGTACCGCATTCGTCAGAAAAACTGTCGGATCCTGTACGAAATTCTCGATCACGATCTCTTAGTTACAGCTGTTTGAATAGGAGATGGGCGCGACGTCTATCGGCGTTGAGCGGGCCGCGACTGTCAGACATCCATCAGCCTACTGACGCCTCGACAGAATGCAGGTTTCCTACACCCGGCAAAAGCGTCAAGCAGGGTTCTCGCCGAGGGCTTCGATATCGGCTCGGTCCTTGAGGCGGCCCGTCTCACGCTTGTTCACTACCAATGAAGCGCGGCCAATAAAGGGAATCTGAAGAGATCCGGCTTAATGAACGACGCGATCCCCCCACGCTTCCTCGAACGTCAGGCCCGAAAGTCCGGTAAGCAGGTCGATCCGGCGTGCCCCTCGCGTAGCGAGGGTCCTGCGAGTGTGTTTCCGGCGCGGTGACGTCAGTGGCACATCCTGCAACCCCTGCCAGAACGATCAGACCAGCGACAAGCGAATGCCTGAGTTGTTTCCTCTTCATGATCTCCCTCGAGAATGAGAATTGTTCACACACTCTGAGGTGACGCCGTAAAACATGGGTTAACGCTCCGATTATGACACGATTTCCCCGAGCGATCTGCCTCATTGTCGCGTTTGACGGGCATTTGACGCCCCTCCCCTACCATGCACGCTCACAAATCCGGCCCGGAGCACAGAAGCCGAGTGTCAGACCGGAACCCTACTGTTTGTTCACGCCCGCCCAGCTGGGGGCCAGCGTGACCGTCGCTCAGCCAGCTCACCCTACGGAGATCACCTTGAAGAAAACGCTACTGGCAGCCGGCATTGTCGCCCTTGCGGCATGTTCGGATGCAACCAGCCCCACGCGATACCCTGCCGAAAACCTGAAGCCGACAGCGACTTTGGCAACAGGGAACAATACGGTGATTGTTCGCGAGGCAGACGTCACTCGGGCAATCGAGAATGACACCCCGTCCAACAACTGGATGCTCTACACACGCCCCTCAGCGGACGTGGAATCAGGCGACTTCGTAGTCGGGCCCGCATCTCCGCCCCTCGGCTCCGGTTCTTTTCGGACAGTGACAGCCACCGCCGGATCGAAGGTCTACCTCTTCAATTACGATCACATTGGAACCGCCCTCTCGGCGATCGAGGGGATTGCCTACGATACGTACAAGGCCCCCGGCGTCATTGGCGTGGCCTTTCCGTCGATCAACATCCAGATCGACATCAATGGCGGAACGCTCGATGCGGGCGACTTTCGCACCCTGGTATTTGAGCCGTATGTCCAGCCTGGCTTTGTCGATGCCACCGGCGTCTGGGAAACGCGAGACGCCTACGGTGCGGGCAATGCAAAGTGGTGGTCGACGGGCAACGCTAACGGTTGCGGACAGTCCACCCCATGCTCATGGACGAATATCCTCGCTGCATTCCCCGGCGCGACAATTGTCGGCGGCTTCGGAATCAATCAGGGCAGCGGCAACACCGGCCTCGACGCATCTACAGACGCGCTGCTGATTGCTTACGGCGGCAACAGCGTAACATACGACTTCGAAGACAGCATGTGTCACTTCACCGACGATCCCGTCGCAAAAACGCTCACACTCGAAGGCGATTGCGAAACGAGCACAACGGTTCTCGTACCACAAGACTACACACTCGACGGCAACGGCTACACGATCACCGCGGTCGACCCTGCCGGCGATCACTTCCGCGGCGCAGTCATCCGCAACGCCGGCTTTGTCGCGAGTGTCATCGATCTCACGGTTACGGCATCTGGCCTCTCTGACACCTGCGATGCCGGCGACGACCGCCTCCGCGGCATTCTCCTCGAAGGAGCATCAGGCACGATCTCTGGCAACACTGTCACTGGAGTCAGGCAAGGCCTCAGTGGATGCCAGGAAGGCAACGCGATCGAGGCCCGCAATGCGCCGTTTGCAGGAGAGACTGGATCCGTCTCAGTCGGACCGGATGTCAACGTGACGATCTCCGGCAACACTGTGAATAATTACCAGAAGAACGGCATCACGGTAAACGGTGCGGTGTCTGCCAGCGTCACGAGCAACATCGTCACCGGCGATGGGCCGATTACCTACATCGCGCAGAATGGCATTCAAATCGGGTTCGGCGCCACGGCTGTCGTCAAGTTCAACACGGCCAGCGGCAACAACTACACGCCGGCCTCATATGAGTCCTGTGGCCTGCTCATGTATCGCGCAGACGGCGTGAAAGCGTCGAACAACACGCTCTTCAGCAATGAAAAGAACCAGTGCAACTACGGAAAGGGCAGCGGAAACGTCAAAGTAACAGACTAGATGTAAAGCCCGGCGCGGATACAATTCGCGCCGGGCTCCTCCCTGCCCATAATTTCCCAGCTTCCTCTGGCAAGCCAACAAACCGATGACACAAATTCACAACGGTCACGCGGCTCGCCTCATCACCCTCGGCAGCGCAAGTCTCATATCGATTGAGGAGGCAGGCTCCTCCTCGGTTCTGTTCCGGCCGAGCAAGCCGCTCGCGCTCCTGATCTACCTTGCATCGTCACCGGCGCGGACGGCATCCCGCGAACACCTGCTCAACCTCCTCTGGGCCGACGTAGATCCTGAACGCGGACTCCGCACCCTTCGGCAGACGATCCTTCAACTCCGCCGCGCACTCGGTGACACTGCAATCATCAGCACAGGCCGCGACCTCTCGCTCTCGATGCACCTGGACTTCGACCGCGATGAATTTCTCACGGCGGTAGCGCAACGCGATTCCGCGAAGGCGGTCGCCATATACAAAGGCCAGTTCCTTGCCGACTTCGGAGTTCCAGGCGGCGCCGAATTCGAGCACTGGGCCGATCGGGAGCGTGACCGGCTGCAGTCCGCATACGTGAGCTCCGCCGAATCGGTTATCAGGTCACACCTCGATCGCGCACAACACGAACTAGCTATTGCCGAAGCGCGACGACTACGCGACTTCGATCCGAATCGCGAATCGAGCTGGAGACTTCTCCTCGAGGCGCTCGGATCATCTGGCGACCAGGTATCAACTGTCGTCGAGGCTGAAGCACTCGAACATTTCCTCGCCTCCGAGAATCGCGATCCTGAATCGCTCACCCGCTCTGCCATCAATCGGGCGAAGAAGGTACGCGTTGCTGCACCGGCCGAAGATTCGCCGGGCTCACGCCTGGTTGCGGATCTAACAGGTCGCGACCGTGAGTTCGCGCGCCTCACCTCGGCGTGGGCACAGGCCAGAGCTGGGCGCTTTCGGCATGTCCATATCTCCGCACCACCCGGCCTTGGAAAGACACGCCTGCTCAACGACGTGTTCCTGCGCCTCCGCGCCTCCGGAGCGCGCGCAAAACTCATCGGCGCGTTCGCCGGAGATAGACGCCTGGCCTACGCACTTGCAAGCGACATAGCGGGGGATATCGGCCAACTGGCCGGCGCAAGCGGAGTGTCTACCGCCGCAGCGAGCTCACTCGTCGCGCTCAATCCGAAGCTGTCATCGAGCTTTGCCGCATCGGCCGATCGGTCGGATGGTGAGGAGGCGTTACGTCGACGAGTGCATGCGGTCAACGAGCTCTTTGAAGCAGTTGCTGACGAAACGCCAATCGCACTCTTCATCGATGACATGCATTGGTCCGATCCGACAAGCCGTCAGCTCCTGAAAGGCGCATTCTCGCGCATCGGTGAGTGCCCCATCCTCCTCGTAACCAGCTCCCGCAACGTTCCGGACGGTGACCTTCATCTCAAGTCGACAGAATCGATGGTGCTCGAGCCACTCGATCGCGCTCAGGTATCACTGCTCGTGTCAGGATTCGGCTCGCTGTCAGACACCGAAGAAAGCGATGAATTTGTCGACGCTCTCCACCAGTGCACCGGCGGATCTCCGTTCCTCATTCTCGAGAACCTGCATCTCGCGATCGAGCGCGGGCTGCTCGCGGTTCACGATGGCCACTGGCGCATCGACAATCCAACGCAGGTCATCGAGAGCATATCGAGAGGCGATGCGCTTGACCAGCGGCTGAAGAAGCTCGACCTGCGGCTGTTTCGCACCCTCCTCCTTCTTGCAGTCGCCGAGGAGCCAACATCAGCATCGGTTGTAGCGAGCGCGTTGAAGGAGGAGCGTGCCGCAGTGGATTCGGATCTTGCCACGCTCGACCAGCACGCACTCGTCTCCTCCAACGGCGACGAGTGGCGATGCGCGCACGACTCGATCGCTGAGACAGTATCGAGGATGGTTCCCGTCAACCAGCTTTCAAAGATCCACGGTGACCTGGGCAGCGCGCTTGCCGCATCATCTACCGCCGACATGACGGACCTGCGCATCGCCATCCGACACCTCTCTGCAGATGGGCGTCGCCCTGAGGTAGAGGCGGCGTTCGCCCGCGCACTTGCGATTGCCCGCACTTCAGGTGATGGACGCTCAAACACACAACTCGCCGCGGCAATGCTCGGCGAAACTGTCATGTCCGAAGCGGCCGGGAAGCTTGTTGCGTCACTTCCAATCTCTCAGAGATTCGGGCTGTCGCGGCCCGGGCGTATCGCGGCCGCATCAGCGATAATCTTTGCGGCAATTGCAATTCCCTACGGCCTGCTGCCACCAACGCCAGATCGCCTCGCGATAACAACATCACCGCTGACAGCGAACATGCTCGTTGTACCGCCGCCAGTAGTCGAGATCCAGGATGCGAACGGCAGGCGTATTCCCGGCGCGACCGACACCGTGATCGCCAGCACTCTCGACCCGAAGCCAGGAATCATTGGCACGCTGCGCGTTGCCGCAATTGATGGAAGGGCGCACTTCAATGACCTCTCCGTCGATGGCGAAGGGCCTGTGCGCTTGCGCTTTTCATCAGGGCAGCTGAAGGAGGCGCTGGCGAAGCCTCTGAACGTAACAGGCAGTGGTCCTTCGCTCAGACTGCTGTCGGGTACGATCAACGGACAGCCTCTGTCTCCTGAAAAACGCTCCTTCACCGTTTCGCCGGGCGAAGAAATTTCTGGAGACATCCTGCTCGAATACTCGAGCTACTGGGGGTCGGCGTCCGTCATCCTTGGTGCCGTGGCGATGTGGGGTGAACGAACCACCAATTTCCTCGATCTCGCTCCCCTTTTCACCCCCGCAGAGCGGCAACCGACGCGAACGCGCATTCGCTTCAAGGCTCCGGACACACCCGGCAAATACTATATAGTATTTGCCTTCGACGCCGAGGGTAACGTCGAGGACTTCGTATCCGGCACGAACTGGCGGTTGCCGGAGCCGATCTGGAACGACGGAAACGATATCGCCGACTGGACCCCGGCCCAGCTTGCGCAGGCCAAAACACGTGGCTTGGTTGATTCGTGGTTCATCCAGATCGACAATGCTACCGGTAAGCCAAGGACCGATCCGCATCCGGTTCCCGCTACCGTGGTAGATGTGATCGTTAAGTGACCCCGACAATCCGGGACGCTCTCGACGCCACGCCGATACTTATGCGATGCAGCGCAATGAGTTCACCCTGTTTCATCGCCCCTCCGACGTAACCGCCAGCTATTGCAAACGCGATCGGAATGTTTCGGGATGTGAACCAGCCGAACACGAGCTCCTCCCTCTCACGCAACATCGACGCGTCGATTCCCCGCAATCCACCAATCTCGCAGCGCTCATCCGGATCCATCCCCGAATTGTACAGGCAGATCCCTGGCTTCCTTCCGCTGCTCTCGAGCTCGGAAAGCCGGCTCTCGATAGTGCTGAGATACTTCCCGGCAGATCCCACCATGTCGAGCGTGTTCGATCCTGACGGCTGATAGTGATCGAACAGGTGAACCGAGACATCTATCTGCCTGATCCGCGAATCGTCCCGGATCAGAGAGTGAGTGCCACCGCCACAATGCGCGTCGAGATCCAGAATCAGCACTGACTCCGCCCCCACTGACAATGCGGCCTTCGCCGCCAGCACGAGCCCATTGAACGTGCAAAATCCGTCACCCGCATCGTATCGTGCATGATGAAGCCCGCCGGACAGTGACCCAGCAACTCCATCCGTCATCGCCTGAAGTCCTGCGGCAACTAGCCCACCAGTTGACGCCGTCACTGACTGCCACATCCCCGGATCCCACGTGAACCACTGACTCTCGGCCACATCGCGTGGTTCACCAGTCTGCACCGCGGTCACATACGCAGGATCGTGAACGGCGGCGACTTCATCGAAAGTGAGAGACTGCGGCACAACGATCTCCACCCCGTCGATCGGATCCGCCACAAGCGACTCGGCAATCCACCCTGACTTCCGCGTGGTATCGAACGAATCAGCCGCAGCCACATAATCGGGCGAGTAGAAAAGTTTCATTATCAACGCGCCTCGAGTCCGTCCAGCACGATTTCCATTACCTGCCGCGCGTGCGCCATCCTATCGATTCGCACGCCGAGTCCCTCGTCGATGAACTGCCTCGCGAGTCCATGCGCTGCCGCAGTCGCGGCACGTGCGAGATCGTCAGCCTTACCGGCGCGGAACGCACCTTCGGCCTGGCCATCCCGCACTATGTCGACGAAAACACCAAAACCCTTCGCCTTGAGTTGAGACAGGTTGGTGAAGTCGTCCAAGCCTTTCCGGGAGCGCGGAAGATTGTTCAGCCGCTCGGCCAGCTCGGGAGCGTACATCGTGCGGTAAAGACCGCGGCGCTCGAGCGCGAACTCCACGTATGCGAGGCAGGCTGCGAGCAACTTTTCCGAGTGCTTCCGCCGCGCGCGCACCGCTGCCTCGATGCTTTCGTACATCTGCTCGAACCCGGCTGCGGCGACGGCCGCGGCTAACGCCAGCCGGTCGGGAAAATAGTGAGCCGGCGCGGCGTGACTCACCCCCACCCCGCGTGCCACCTCCCGCGCCGACAGGCCGGCGATGCCAAGTGGCTCTACCTGTCGCAAAGCCTCTTCGACAAGGTCACCGCGAAGCTGTTCCCCCCAGTGGTATGCCTGCTTTTTGGAATCTCTCGGTGCCATCGCTTTCCGGTTTTGGGATAAAGAAGTCTATGGCAACCTGGCCATCTTGACAATGACAAGATAGTCGGCTAGACTGCATCTTGTCAATGTCAAGATTCGCCGACTGACTGTCAGACCCCCATGCCACATTGAGTTCGACAGAGTCCCCAGAAGGCAAACCACAACTCAAGAGGATTCATGAGAGAAGGCGCCGTTATCGCAGCCCCTGTTCGGATAGTTGGAGACATCGCCCGCGGCACCATCGTCCGCGTAGTCAACCGGTCCGGCGACGCTGTGCCGGAAGTCTGGGAGGACGGCAAATGGGTCCCGGCCACGAGTGCACTGCTCGCGGAAACGCTTCCGGGCCGGGCGATCGACCTCTCGCCTGAAGCCTTGGATAAGCTCGGCATCCCGCGAGAGGATGCGGAAGAGGAGGTGGAGTAGCGCCGCCGAACTGAAGCGTCAGAGCTCCGTATCACATTGAAGTACAGACAGAACGTCCCGGAGGACGAATGACCACGCTGAAAGACGTCACACCCCGTGTTCGCGTAGGACCCGGAATCGAACGCCATAACCTGACCATCTTCCCGCTCTTCGCCGAAGACGCGGTCAATCCCGCACAATACCTCCCCATCGGCAGCGCCCTCCGCGCCGGCTCGGCTCGAATCACTGAAGTTTCGGAAGGTGGCGATGTCCCGACGCTCGCGCTCGAGAACCTCGCCGACATCCCCGTTCTCATCATCGACGGCGAAGAACTACTCGGCGCCCGCCAGAATCGCATCTCCAACCTCACCGTCCTCGCGCCGGGGAAGCACACACTTCCCCTCCCTGTGTCGTGCGTCGAGCGCGGCCGCTGGAGCTATAAGTCACGCGAGTTCGCCGAGTCGCCTGACATCATGTTCAGCGTAGCGCGGGCGAAGAAGGCGCGCACCGTGTCGCGCAACATCGAGATGCGTGGGTCCCGCGTAAGCGACCAGGGATCCGTATGGGAAGACATAGACGAGCTCTCATCAAAGCTCGGCTACGCATCACCGACTTCAGCGATGCAGGACGTCTACGAGAACAGGCGCACGTCGATCGAGGAATACGTTAACGACGTGGCCGTCGCCGACGGACAGGTCGGCGCGATCTTCGCGATCAACGGCGCCGCTGCTGGAATGGAGCTGTTCGATTCGACAGATACACTGCGCACATATCTTCCCAAGATTCTACGCAGCTACGCACTGGATGCGCTCGCGAATCAGACTCCGTCGCCTGTGAAGGCAGAGGATGCAGAAGCATCGCGGCTCCTCGACTCTATCCTCGCGCTCGATGCGAAATCATTCCCCGCCATCGGACTCGGCGAAGACCTTCGTCTTGATTCACCAGAGATTACCGGGGGAGCGCTCACGCAGAACGGTCGCGTGATTCACCTCGCTGCATTCCAGACCGCTCCGCCACGTAGACAGAACGGCGACGGCGCAGATAACGATTCGACGCGCCCGCTCGTCGTGCGAGATGGGCACATGCTGATCTGCGGCGGCCGTGGCCGGCTCGCACTTCTCGATACGGGTTCACCGGTGAGTATCGGACGCGGTCAGGAGTACCGGATCGCGGGCCAGGTGTGGAATCCGTCCACCACAATGCATGCGGTGCTCGACGCCGCCGGAACGCATCTCCGCCGGCCTGTCGAGTGGCTGTTAGGTCACGACTTCTTCGCCGCGAACCGCGTGCTGATCGACTGGCCTGCAAAACAGGTCCGTCTGCTCGACAGAAATCATCCGGAGCAGGAAGGGATTGCAATCCCGGTCGAGCTCGTGATGGGTGTGCCCGTCGTTACGGGTCGGTCGAGCCGCGGCATCGTTCGCGCGGTAATCGACAGCGGCGCGTCTATCTCATATGTGCCAGCAGCACTTGTCGAGGGACTCACGCCGGTTGGCAGGAAGAAGGACTTCTATCCCGGGTTCGGCGAATTCGAGACGGACGTCTGGCGCGTTCGCGCGGCGGTCGGCGGGCGCAGGCTCACTATCAAAGCGGGCGTGCTCCCTCCCACTCTTCAGATGATGTTCGGGCTTCTGCTCGGGCCGGATGGGTGGATCGTTGGAATCGACT
>JBBREF010000101.1:0-13958 GCA_038203205.1 Gemmatimonadales bacterium
CGCGACCGGCAAGGGTCGCGACAGTCATCCCGTCGAGGAATCCCGTGCTGGTGGTATCTGGCGTGTTGAAGTCGGCGTGCGCATCGAGCCAGCAAACAGCGGGCGCTGATCCTGCGGCGCGAAGGCCCGCAGTCGTTCCAAGGGCGCTCGAGCAATTTCCGGAGAGTACGAGCGGAAAGCTCCAGTCCAGAATGGCCGCGGAAACCGCGCGCGCGACGCCGGCGTGAAGGTCGAAGCTGATCCCCGCTTCGGAAGTGGATGTGCCCTGAGGCAGAACTTTCCTGATGCGGACCGTGTGTCCCGCCGATTCGAGCCGTTCGGCGAGGCCTGAGTCGAGGAGCCGCTGCGGGCCGTTACCCATCCGGAAGAACGGTTTTCCGGAATCATATTCGACGAGAATGAGATCTACTTTCACTTTCGGGAGCGCGTTGTATGGGACTGGGAAAGGGACGACCCACAAGAATACACCTTTGGTGCTACTGGGCAAAAGCGCGGTGCTGGTATCGAGGCGATGCGGATCGGGTCAAGATGTCGTAGCATTGCGCTCGCATGTACCGAATTCTGAATCCAACCCGTCCGCACACGATGCGTGGAGCAGATATGACATTTGGAAGGATGTTGGTAGCCCTGATTCTGGTGGGAACAACCACCACGGGTTGTTATGTTCATCGGCCGACCGAGCTCGGTCCGACACCATCGACATTGAACCCCCCGCCACGCACATACGTGCGGCTTTATGACGGCACTCAGTTCAGGTTGCGGGACGGTGCGATCCGCGGTGACACGCTATATGGCCTTCGAGGAACCAGGGCGGTCGCAATACCCCAGAGCGCCATCAGGCGTGTCACTGTCAGTGAAGCAAGCGGCGGGAGAACTGCGCTGGCAATTGCGGGAGTGGCAGGCGCGGCACTTGGGTTCTGGTTCCTGCTGATCGCCTCATCAGGGGGCATTTAAGTTGAATGGGCACAAGTCTCTTGCCGTGCCTACCTGGGCCCGGAGATCCTTTGCTTGAGGGATTAACAGGCTAAATGCAGCAAGGGCACCCATTTAACTGGATGCCCTTGGACGGGTCTGCACATCACAACAGTGGAGGCGCGGGGATTCGAACCCCGGTCCGAGACTGAATTCACCACAGCTTCTACGTGCGTATCCCACCGATTGAGGTCTCCATACGCTGGCCAGTGGGCAACCCACGGATGGACAAGCCTTCTAAGTTTTCGCGGGCCGCCCGAAGGCGTGACAGCCCGCTATCCCGAATTTGCGATACTCATGAAGCCGCCTCAGGAGGGCTTCCTCAAGAGCAGGTGCAGCAACTCCTAAAAGGAGTTACGCAGCCAGTGCGAGGTTATCGTTCGCAGTTGAAAATTTTCCCAGATTTTTAGCCAGGATCCGAGGACCTGGGCACGCTGCCACGGCTTCACCAACCCCGTCGAAGCCAGTCGCCCCCTATACATCTAAAGCTAGCTAAAACCTGCACCAGAGTCAATCGAATCCGCTCAGAACATGCTTTAGCTCACATCTCTAACTGATTGTCAGGCCGCCACTTCCGAAAGCTGCCCGGCATGACCATCCAGGTACTCAGAGAAGATACCCTCGACCTCGCTGAAAGATTCAACAGCGTAAAGCTTCTTCCGAACTTCCGCCGAGCCTGGCAATCCCTTCACGTACCATCCAAGGTGTTTCCGGAACTCGATCGCCGCCCCGCGAGGATCAGCCTCGTATTCCTGAACCAGACGCGCATGCTCGAGGGCGATCGCAAATCTCTCCTCAACCGATGGCGCTGCTCGCTTAGGCCGCCCTTCAATCAGGTCGCGCGTCTGGTTAAAGACCCACGGTTGACCGAACGCGCCCCGCGCGATCATCACGGCTGCACAACCGGTCTCTCGATGCATGCGATATGCATCATCAGCAGTCTTGATGTCGCCATTCCCTATGACCGGAATCTCGAGAGCCTCGACGACCGCTGCAATCTCCTCCCACCGGGCTGCGCCGGTGTACATCTGCGTCCGCGTGCGAGGATGAAGTGCAAGCGCGCGCGCGCCGGCTTCCTGGCATCGCAACCCGATCTCGACGGGATTCCGCATCTCCTCGTTCCAGCCACTCCTGATCTTCACAGTAACCGGCAGATGAGTATTAGCCGACACCGAGCGAATTACATCCTGTACCAGTCCAAGATCGCGCAGACATCCCGATCCGCCATTGCGACGCACCACCTTCTTTACCGGACATCCGAAGTTGATGTCGATGAACTCGGGCTGAAACACTTCAGTTACCAGCGCCGCAGCGTCACCCATCGGGCCCGGCTCGCCACCAAATATCTGCACTCCGATCGGCCGCTCAGCCGCGCCAAACCTCAGCTTGTCGATCGTTGCCGGGTTCTCACGCCTTATCCCTTCGGCCGACAGAAATTCGGTTACGACGACATCAGCACCGAACCGCCGGCAAATCTGGCGAAACGGCGACTCCGAAACTCCCGCCATCGGCGCAAGATAGAGCGGCACTTCGTGGTCGTGAGCAAATGGAAAAGGCATTGTTTGCAAGCTAAGGGACCTTCCAAGTGCTTGCAACATCGCGGGTTGCCACGTTGTAAGGTCAACTGTAACTTGCTTGATTCGCCCTTGAGACCGGGCCGTCACATGCGAGGTAATTGATGGAGCTGCGCGAGTTTTTCTCTGAAGACGCAATCAAGCTGAATATCGAGGGCGAGACGAAAGACGATGTCCTCAAGGAGCTGATCGGCCTCCTCGGCCTTGATGACAAAGCCGAAGGCATGCTCTTCAAGATGCTCAAGCGCAGGGAAAACCTCGGTTCAACCGGCATTGGCCGTGGCATCGCGATTCCGCACTGCCGCTCACTCGTTGTGAGCAAGCTCCGCGTCGCGTTCGGCCGGAAGAGCGAAGGCCTTGACTTCAAGGCTATCGATGAGAAGCCTGTGAACTTCTTCTTCCTGATCGTCGCCCCGCCCCTCGAAGTCTCGAACCAGTACCTCCCGGTCCTCGGAAAAATCGCTCAGTTCTCGAAGGAGCCAGACGTCCCGGAGCGCCTCTTCGCGCTGGCCGATCCTGCGCAGTTCATGGCTTTACTAGAGGAAAAGAGTTTATAAACCGGAGGACGCAGGGAGCGACACACAGAAGCGCAGAGGCCAAAGCCCCGCTTGACCTCTGATATCTCTGCGTGTTGTTCCCTGTGCCCTCTGCTGTGAAACTCTGCGTCCTCTTTATTCCCATTCTATTGTCGACGGCGGCTTCGAACTGATGTCGTAGACCACGCGGTTGATGCCGTCAACCTCGTTGATGATCCTGTTCGAAATACGCGCGAGGATATCGTGCGGGAATGGAAACCAGTCAGCCGTCATGCCATCAGTCGACGTCACCGCGCGCAGGCCAAGAACGTTTTCATACGTTCTCTCATCGCCCATGACTCCAACGCTTCTCACCGGCAGCAACACCGCAAAGGCCTGCCAGATAGCATCGTAAAGTTCTGCCGTCCGGATTTCCTCGAGATAAATCGCGTCAGCCTGCCTCAGCACCTCGAGCTTTTCACGCGACACGTCGCTCAGGATCCTTATTGCCAGGCCCGGGCCCGGGAATGGATGCCTGCCGACCATCTCTTCAGATAATCCGAGCTCCCTCCCAACCCTCCGCACTTCGTCCTTGAAGAGCTCTCGAAGCGGCTCGATCAGCTTGAACTTCATCCCCGGCTTCAAGCCACCCACATTGTGATGCGTCTTGATAGTCACTGATGGTCCGCCACTCGGCGATGACGACTCGATCACATCGGGATAGAGTGTTCCCTGCACCAGATACTTTGCGTCACTGCCGGCAGCGGCAGCCGCGTCTTCAAACACGTCGATAAAGGTATGCCCGATGATCTTTCGCTTCTCTTCGGGATCCTCTACGCCGGCCAGCGCGTCGAGAAACCGGTCAGATGCATCGACAGTCACGAGCTTGATGCCCATGTGCTGCCTGAACGTGCGCTCGACCTGATCGCGCTCATGCATTCGCAGAAGGCCGGTGTCGACGAAGATGCATGTGAGCTGATCACCAATCGCTCGATGCACCAGCGCGGCGGCGACAGCGGAGTCGACTCCACCAGACAATCCGCAGATCACGTTCGCGTCACCGACCTCAGTCGCGATCCGCTCCACCTCTGTCTGGATGTATGCTCCCGTTGTCCAGCCAGCGTCCGCACGACAAACACCAAACAGGAAATTCTCGATGATCTCGCCACCGCGCGGCGTGTGAGTCACCTCAGGGTGAAACTGAACGCCGAAGATCGGGCGCGTCTCGTGCCGGAACGCGGTGACAGGGTTGCCCGTGCTCGCGGCAATCGTGACATAACCGGCAGGCGGTGCTTCGATGTGATCGCCATGGCTCATCCACGCTGAGAACTGCTCTCCCTCGTCGAACCCGTCGAATAAACCCGAGCTCTCTGAGACAGTGATGTCCGCCCGGCCGTATTCGCTCTTGCCGCCTCGCTTTACATCTGCACCGTCGAGATGAGCGATCAGCTGCATTCCGTAGCAGATCCCGAGAACTGGTGCAATGTCGAAAACATTCGGGTCCACCATCGGGGCATTCTCCCCGTAAACCGAATTAGGCCCGCCACTCAGAATGATTCCCGTTGGATTCCAGTCACGAATCCATGCAATGTCGCGCGTCGGTGGGTGAATCTCTGAGTAGACCCGGGCTTCACGAACCCGCCTTGCAATCAGCTGCGTAAACTGTGACCCGTAATCGATGATCAGTATGCGGCTCATAACGTTACGATCTCGACCTCGCTCGTTTCGAGGTCGAGAATCGCGCCAGTGCAGACGCCGGTGAGCCACCCGCACGCCTCACCAGGATTGATGATGAGAGTCTCACCTCGCGTAATCGTCTCCTGCTTGTGCGTGAACCCGTGCAGGACAAAGCGGTGCGCACTGATTGACCGGCGATTCACCTCGCCGAGATCGTGGACGATGAGGATGCGGTGTCCGGCGACCTCGAAGCTGTGCGGAGACTCGTAGAGCTCCATGCCGACGCCTTTTGCAGCCGTCGCATTCAGGCCTTCCTGGTCGCCGTCATTCCGGCCAAAGATCCCAAGCAGCGCGATGTTCTTTTCCTTGAACGGTTCGAGAGCGAATGGCGCGCAGTAGTCGCCAGCGTGCATCACCAGCGATACGCCTTTCGAGAGCATTACGTCGAGCAGGTCGGCAATCGCCGGAAGCCTGTCGTGTGTGTCAGCCAGCAGTCCTACCCTCATTATTGGCTCCTCCACTCGGGCTCGAGCCGCTCGCGACGTATGAGGTCGCTGTACTGCTCGCGTTCAGTAACCACGCCGTACCTGCCCTCGTCGACAAGGACCTCGGCGAGACGTGGGCGTGAATTGTAGTTTGACGACATCACGAATCCGTAAGCACCCGCCGAGAGTACGGCGATGAGATCGCCGGGTTGCGCGTCGTCGACGTCACGGTGCAGCCCCATGAAATCGCCGCTCTCGCAGACAGGCCCGACGATGTCGGCTGTCGTCTTGGCACCCGTAGGCGTGACAGCCTCGATTCGATGGTATGCGTTGTAATGCGACGGCCTTATCAGGTCGTTCATTCCCGCGTCGACGATGATGAACTCTTTCCCGCCGCTGCGTTTTCTGTAGAGAACGCGCGAGATCAGCGCGCCACCATTTCCAACGAGAAACCTTCCCGGCTCCACGATCACCTTGAGCCCAGTAGGGCCGACGAGCCGCTCGACGACGCCGGCAAATGCATCGAGATCGATTGAATGCTCGGCTTCGTAAGAGACAGCCAGCCCGCCTCCGATGTCCAGGTATTCAAGGTCCTTCGCCCCGTCCGCCTCGATCTCCTTTTTCAGTTGAAGGAGTCGTCCAAGTCCTATCTCGTACGGCTCGAACTCGGAGATCTGTGAGCCGACGTGCATATCAAGACCAACGAGCCGAAGGTTGGACATACCCAGCGCGCGACGAGCGACTTCCGCTGTCTCGTCGAACGGGATGCCGAACTTCATTCCCTTGACGCCGGTGCGTGTGTATGGATGCGGCGTGTCCACCATGACTTCCGGGTTCACGCGAAGCGCCACGGGAGCGATCTTGTCCATCGAGCCCGCGACCGAATCGAGCAGCGCCAGCTCTTCCTCAGACTCGACGTTGATCATCAGGACACCGAGCCCCAGCGCTTCACGCATCTCGCGCTCAGTCTTCCCCACACCACTGAACACAATGTCACTGCCACCGAAGCCCGCAGACTGCGCGCGATACATCTCTCCGCCGGAGACAACGTCTACTCCGGAACCGAGCCTCCTCAATATCCCGAGGATCGCGAGGTTCGAGTTCGCCTTGACACTGAAGTGCAGCCGGTGCGGCACGTTCCGCAGCGCTTGCGAAAGTTTTGCGTACTGCGACTGAATCGATGCTGCGCTGTACACGTAGGCCGGGGTTCCGACGGCATCAGCGATCAGGTCGAGCGAGACTCCGTCGCATGTGAGAACTCCGTCGATCCGGGTGAAGCCGGGCAGCAGCTCCGTACCTAGTAAGCTTTCGACCAAAGAGCCTCCGCAACGGATGTACCGCCGCACTTCAGGCAGCGCGTCGGCGCTTCTGCCGAACGAAACTCCTCGTCCGGAAGAACGCGAATCGTAGCCTTGGTCTCTTCCTTGATCGCCTGCTCACACTCGTTGCTTCCGCAGAACCCCGCATACACGAAGCCGCCGTCGCCTTCCATGATCTCGCGGAAACGCGCATAGTCGATATCTCCACGATAGCTGTTCGCCTCACGCCGCTCGAACGCGGCGACGGTCATGTCCGTCTGCATCATGTTGAGCAGGTCTGCAACGTCCTCTCCGATCGAGTCGAGTGAGACGGTCCGCTTGACTCGATTGTCGCGTCGCACGAGCACGCACTGATTTGCATCGAGAACACGTGGACCGAACTCGAGGCGTACCGGAATTCCGCGCAGCTCCCACTCGTAATATTTGGCGCCTGGCTTCATGCCCTGGCGGTCGTCGAGATGCACGCGAAGTTTCCCGGTCTTGCGTCGCTCCCAGGCGATCAGTGTCTGCTGAATTTCGCGAGCGGCCTCGAATACGCGATCCCGGTCTTCATCGGTGCGCCAGATCGGTACGATGACGAGCTCGATCGGCGCAAGAAGCGGCGGCACCTTGAGACCGAAATCGTCACCATGCGTCATCACGAGGCCGCCGATGAGGCGGGTCGACACACCCCAACTCGTGTTCCATGCGAACTCCGTCGACCCTGACTCGCTCTGGAACTTGAGGTCGAAAGCGCGCGAGAAGTTCTGTCCGAGATTGTGCGACGTCCCGGCCTGAAGTGCCTTGTTGTCCTGCATCATCGCCTCGCACGAATACGTGCGGAGCGCGCCGGCGAACCGCTCCGAGTCGGTCTTGAGGCCGGTCACTACTGGCATCGCCATCCAGCCTTCCATGAAATCGCGATAGACGCCGAGCATCTTACGCGCCTCCTCTTCAGCTTCGGCTTCGGTGGCGTGAGCGGTGTGCCCTTCCTGCCACAGGAACTCGAGCGTGCGAAGGAACAGGCGCGTGCGCATTTCCCAGCGGACAACATTTGCCCATTGATTGATGAGCAGCGGCAGGTCGCGGTAGCTCTGCACCCACTTGGCGAACATCGCGTAGATGATCGTCTCGGAAGTCGGGCGAATGACAAGCGGCTCGTCGAGCTTCTTGCCTCCGCCATGGGTGACGACAGCGACTTCCGGCGCAAAGCCCTCGACGTGCTCCGCCTCCTTGTGCATGAAGCTCTCAGGAATCAGCAGCGGGAAGTAAGCGTTTTCATGTCCCGTGTTCTTGAACTCGGTGTCGAGCTGTCGCTGCATCCTTTCCCAGATGCCGTAACCGCGCGGCCGGATGACCATGCACCCCCGGACTGGCGAGTAATCCGCCAGTTCGGCGCGCAACACAGTTTCGTTGTACCAGGCGCTGAAGTCCTCAGCGCGTGTCGTAAGCTTCTTGTCGTCGGCCATTTGTTATTGCAGTGAGTTGATCAGATCCGAGAGCGGAAGCGAACTCTCGTCGCCGCTATTCAGGTCCTTGACTGTGACGTTTCCGTCGGCGAGCGAGGTGATTCTCAGCAGCACCGCCTTGTCTGCACCTGCTGCATGAGCTGCCTTGAGCTGTCTCGATAATTGCTGCCGCTTGAGCGCGTATTCCACGCTGTGCCCGCTTTGTCTGAGCTGCGACGCGACCTTCATCACTTCAAGCATCATGGATTCGTCATCCGCAGCAACCCAGAAGTCAGTGCGCGGCGCTGTCGACGGAAACAGTCCGCGCTTCCGCAGCAACTCGCCAAGCACGACGTCCCCCATCCCGAATCCCAGCGCGGGAAGGTCAACGCCACCGAGTGTCTGAAGCAGCGTGTCGTATCTGCCGCCACCGCAGATGGCGCGAAACTCCCCGTCAGTATCGAATAACTCGAACACGATACCTGTGTAATATGCCAGTCCGCGCACTATCGAGAGGTCGAACCGGACCCAGTCGCTGAACCCGAGCGCTTCCACATACGCGAAATACTCGCGCATCCGGTCGAAATGAGGTGCAAGCTCCGGGGCCTCACCGACCGTTGAGGCGAGCTCCCTGAAATCAGAACAAGCAAGGTAAGACTCGATTCGATCGGCCTTTGCTTCACTGTCTGCAGCATTGACGAGCTTCCCCCGGAACACGTCCGCTGGCTCGCGACCGCGCTTGTCGATAACCGCGTAAACCGCGGTTGTCGATTCCTCGGCGATATCGGCATGCAGGAGCAGTGCATGCAGAAGACGCCTGTCCGACACTCTGGCGTTGACCTGGTTCGAGTCGAGACCAAGCTCACGCATCACATCGAGTGCGAGTGCAACCAACTCGGCATCAGCGGTTACGCCCGTCTCACCTACGATGTCCGCGTTGAGCTGGAAGTGCTCGCGAAGGCGACCTTTCTGTTGTCGCTCGTACCTGAACAGCTGCGGGATGGAGAACCATCGCACTGGCTTGCGAAGCGAATTGGCGCGAGCCGCTACCATGCGTGCAAACGTGGGCGTCATTTCGGGGCGCATCGCCACTTCCCGGTCGCCCTTGTCGGTAAACGAGTACAACTGGCCGACAAGTTCATCGCCGCTCTTTTTGCGGTAGAGATCGAGAGGTTCGAGCGGCGGGCCGTCGTATTCAACGAACGCGTACCGGCGCAGTACGGAGCGCCATACATCCATGATGTATGCCCGCTCTGCAAACTGTTCTGGATAGAAGTCCCTGAAGCCTGGTAACGCTCCCTGCGCCATTGCCGAAAGCTACGCCCTACATGGACTTAGCTGCAAGCATCTAAGGCAAGGTTGAAGCTGCGATTCGGGAGTGATCGATGAGCTGCAGCGCATCCCCGGTCGTATGGAACGACCCCGTGATCAGCACCGTTCCCGACTGGGCCGGAGCGGTCAGGACCGCCCTTTCAAAATCAGCTAACTCGGCTTCGATTCCCATCGATGCCGCAAAAGCAAGCGCTTCAGCGGGGTCCCATGCTCTCTGGGGCGGTGCCGTCGGAGGACTTACGAGGAGTAACCTGTCGACGTGTGGAGCAAGAAGCATCAGCATCTCCCGCCAGTTCTTGTCATTCAGAATTCCCACGATCGCCAATACCGGCCGCTCAGCCTCGACAAGCTCGAGCGTTTCGGCAAGGACGCGCATTCCGTCCGGATTATGAGCGACGTCAAGAATGTATTTGCCGAGCCGCTGGAATCGCCCCGGCAGTTTGACTGACGGCAGGACACTGCCCGCGCGATCGAGGGTGACTGCCAACTCGGGTCCTGCGGCGTCCAGCATTGCCAGTGCGACGGATACATTGCCTGCCTGGGCTTTGCCGATAAGCCCGGTTCGCATGTCGCGCGAAGCATCGTTGTGCGTGACCGTAAACTCTGTCGAGTCGGCCAATACTTTCACGTTGCTCGTGCGGAACATGACCGTCGCGTCTATGACTCCGACTACACCAGTTCTCGCGGCAGTACTTAAAATTGCCTCGCGGGCTTCCAGTGACATCGCGCCGATCACCGACGGCACGTCCGGCTTGAATATGCCCGCTTTCTCCGTCGCGATCTCTGCTTCGGTTGACCCGAGATACTCCACATGGTCGATGGAGATAGACGTAATCCCCGAGACGATCGGACGGATCACGTTGGTTGCGTCGAGTCGCCCACCGAGTCCCGTTTCGATTATCGCGACGTCAACTTTTCGCTCATCGAAGTAGTGGAATGCCATCGCGGTGGTAATCTCGAAGAACGTCGCTCCCAGCTCCTCTGCCGGGCCGCGCCAGCGATCGAGGAAATCGAGAATGAAATCTTCTGCGATCATCTCATCATCGACTACGATACGTTCCCGGAAGTCGATGAGATGAGGCGACGTGTACCGGCCGACCCTAAGGCCCTTGTCGCGCAACAGCGCATAAAGCAGCGCAACCACACTTCCCTTCCCGTTCGTACCGGCGACGTGAATTGCACGGAAGCGCTCGTGTGGATTTCCCAGCTTGCCGAGAAACGCGAGGGTGCGGTCGAGTCCGTACTTGGATGTTGCGCCCGTACGCGCGAAGAGCGCGTCGAGTGCCTCGGCGTATCCGGTCAGGCCGCGGTCCACCCCGCAGCAGCGGGTTTGCCGCTCATGTGGCGAAGGAGCTGTCCTACCGTCTGCTTCAGATCCTTCCTGTGCACGACGGCGTCGACCATCCCGTGCTCGAGCAAAAATTCCGACGTCTGAAAGCCCTCGGGCAAATCCTGCCCGATGGTCTGCTTGATCACACGCGGCCCGGCGAACCCGATTACTGCCCCCGGCTCGGCAAGGATTGCGTCGCCGAGCATCGCAAAGCTGGCGCTGACGCCGCCCGTGGTTGGGTTCGTCAAAATCGAGACGTACGGGATACGCCGCTCGGCAAGCTGGGAAAGGATTGCTGCGGCTTTTGCCATCTGCATCAGGCTGAGCACGCCTTCCTGCATGCGTGCACCGCCCGATGACGAAACGAGGATGAACGCGAACTTGCGCTCGAGGGCTTTCTGTCCGAGGCGCGCGATCTTTTCCCCGACGACCGAACCCATCGACCCACCCATGAACGCAAAATCCATCACGCCGAGGCAGACCGGCAGCTCGAGCAGTTGGCCGGTGAAGGTGAGGATCGCGTCGCCTTCACCTGATTTCAGGTTCGCTTTCGTAAGGCGGCCCGGATAGTCCGGGAAACCCAGCGGGTCCGTCGAGCGGATTTCGGTCTCGGTTTCCTCAGTCGTGCCGTCATCGAGCAGGATGTTGACATACTCGATCGCCCGGATTCGGCGATGGTATTCGCAGTTGGGGCAGACGTTGAGATTCCTGACAAATTTTTCGCGGATGTCCGTGTGATCGCACCTCTCACACTTCTCCCACGCATCAGCGGGAATCTCGTGCCTCTCCCGCCGGGGCTGGCGGAGCTTCTTCTCTTTACGGAACCATGCCATTCATGGAATGATACGAAACCGGCCAACGGGAGCAACCCTTTGACCCTTGTCAGGCCCCGCCAACTACGGTTTCACAACCTCCTTTCCGCGCGTGAGTAACATGTCGAAAGGCGGTGGCTGGAGGTACACGGGGAAAGGAGTTTTTGAAGTGCCAGGAGTTATAGAAGGTCAACCGGCACGACAAGCGATGCGGCCCGATTAAGGCTCCGTCATCGTTTTTCTCTTCAAAGTTCGGAACACTTCTGTGCCTAGGCGATCACGAGCATCTCGGCCTGGCGAGCGGACCGATCTTTAACCAAAAAAAGGAGAGCCAGACATCCTGGATCCATCGCGTGACAATCCGGCATCTCCTTCAAAAACTCCTGGCACTTCCAAACCTCCTTTCCCAGCGTAGTTCCAACATGCCGTCACATACGCAGTGACCGGAGGTAAACGCAGGCGTCAGCTCGCTTTGAATGCTGCCTTGCCGCGACCTTCACCGGATATTCGCATGAGAACTCCTACTGCGAGCCAGCAGGCGAGCATGAATGAGCCGCCGTAGGAGAAGAACGGCAACGGAATTCCAGTGATCGGCATCAGGTTGAGCGTCATTCCGACGTTGACGAGCACGTGCACGAACCAGCTTGCAAGGAGGCCGAAGGCGACCAGTGAACTGAACGAGTCGTTAGCGCGCCCTGATATCTGCGTGATGCGGAGGAAAAGCACGAGGAAAAGCGTCAGCGCTACGGTTACTCCGAGAAACCCCATTTCTTCGCCGAGTACGGCGAAGATGAAGTCGGTGTGCTGCTCTGGCAGGAACGCCAGTCGTTTCTGGGTTCCCATGGTAAAGCCCTGGCCCGTCACGCCGCCGGAGCCAATAGCGATCTTCGACTGGATTACGTGGTAGCCGGACGCGCGCGGATCAGCCGAAGGATCGAGAAAGACCTTCAGCCTGTTCTGCTGGTAAGGCGCGAGCTTTTCCCAGAGGATCGGCGCAACGACACCAGTCGCGATGTTTGCAGCGAGAAGAATGATTCCTTCGATCAGGTATGGCCGGTAGTAAAGGATGAGCGCGAGCAGCACGAGAAACCACGCTCCCCACATCCCCGTGCTGAAGGATAGGATCAGGCTCACGACCGGGCTTCCGAGCAGCATCAGGAGCGGCCACGGTACTCCCGACCAGTACAGCATCCCGAAGAAAATTCCGATGAACACTATGCCAGTGCCGAGATCCGGCTGCAGCATGATGATCACCCACGGAATCAGGACAATGAGCGCTGGTTGCCAGAGATCGAGCAGAGATTTCGGTGCATCCTTTCGCGAGGCAAGGATGTGAGCGAGCATCAGCACTACTGTCAGCTTCGCCAGCTCTGACGGCTGCCCGAGCCTTACGCCTCCAACTGCGAGCCAGCTCTTCGTCGACGCAGCGGTACCCGCACCGGCTCCGATCACGAGCGTCGCGGCGAGAAGCAGCGTCGAAAGTATGTACGAAGGCACCGTCACCCATTCGATGAACCGCACGGACGACTTGCTGATGCCATACGCACCCGCCATCCCGATGAGCAACCAGACGAGCTGGGACTTGTAGACGCGCGCCACGGCAGTCGGTGTGTCGGTCTGGCCGGCGGAATACACCATGGCCACACCGAATATCGACAGAAGAAGCGCAGTTATTAGGAGCGGGTAGTCTGCTACAATGCGGCGCATCAGCCGCCTTGGACGTTTACGGTAGCTTCACCCGTGTACCCCAGATAACGCCCGATCAGCTTTGACGCGATTCGGGCAGCGAAGTAGCCGTGTTCGCCAAACTCGAGAAACACGCCGACGACTATTTTCGGATCTTCCGCCGGAGCAAATCCCACGAACCATGCGTGATCCTTGTTGGGAGGATTCTGCGCGGTTCCGGTTTTCCCTGCGATCACGAGCCCGCGAATGTTCGCGGACGCGGCCGTTCCACCGGCTGATGTCACGCCGCCCATCGCCAGGCGGATTCCTGACCATTGCTCTTTCGTCAGGGTCATTATCCGCTTCTGCTCCGGCGCCTTGGCAACAACCTCCGGCGTGGACGTAACCCCTTCGTTGGCGAGTGCCGTATAAAATTTCGTGAGGTTCGAGAGGGTCTGAGAGTTCGCCCCCTGTCCTATCGCCATTGAGAGCGTCTCAGCGTTGCTCCAGTTGGCACCGAATCTTCGCGTGAAGTACTCACGGACATCGCGCGTTGGGAAACGCGGCCGATACTCGTTTGGAAGATCGATTCCAGAACGTGTATCGAAGCCCATGTCGATGCCGCCGCCAACCAGGTTCGAGAGCCCGATCTTCAGGCCGAGCTGGTAGAAGTACACGTTGCACGAGTGGGTAATAGCGCCGGCAAGCGTAAGCGGGCCGTGCCCGGTCTTTAACCAGCACCTGAAATAGCGCCGTCCATATTGATAGCCGCCACTGCACGAGTACGGCATGCGCCCGTTCATCTCGACGAGATCTCTCTCCAGTCCCATCACCGCGGTAGCAAGCTTCC
>JBBREF010000102.1:0-13856 GCA_038203205.1 Gemmatimonadales bacterium
ACCACCAGCCGATCGAGGCAAAGTCGCGGAAGTTCCGCGTCTTCGCCACCAGTCGTAACATCGCCGTCACGCAGGTCCCGCTCCTCGACGCGACTGTCGATGTGGTTGCAGGCAGCCGCGTGACATTGCTCCTCGTCGGAAGTGCACGCGACAAGAGCACGCTCAGGTTAGTGCAGATCAATGACGACGTCACAGCACCGCCGGCAGGAATGATTGCTGTGCGCGTTGTGAATGCTGCAACCGGCGCGATCAACGGATACCTGGTCAACGCCGCTACCGATCCAATCGGTGGAACTGCCGCAGCATCAAACGTCGCGTCGCTGGCCCAGTCGGCCTACGTGACGCGGGCCGTTGGTACGGCCGCGCTTCGCGTTACCGATGCAGGGTCTGTTACTCCGACAGCCTCGGCAGCAGGCCCTGTAGCGACTGTAACAGCCGGAGCACTTCCAGCCGCCGGCGTCAACAGTGAAGGCACGAAGTTCTCGGTCTACTACTTCCCGCGGGGTGTTGCAGGCAGCAACAACAACGCGATGGCGACGCCAGGTGCGGTATGGTTCGTAGACAGAAACCCGGCAGACCTGTAGCTGCTGTAACGACCTGACAACGCGGGGCCGGCATGGCCCGAGCAGGTTGACAAAAAGAGCGGGAAGGCTGGGAGTGATTCTCTGTGGGGGAGAATTGCTAACAGTCTTCCCGTCTCCTTTTTACCGAAGATGTACTATCCGTTCTTTTTTCTGTCGTTGATCAGCACCGTGCCCACCATCCAGAGCCCGAGCCCGGCCGCAATCGCGATGCACGCGATACCGAGACCGCGCCAATATTGCAGCATCGTGCTGCCGGCAATCAGCAGGCCAGCAAGCACGAGCCCGGTGAAGATCCGGTTGGCGATCTTCTCCATCCCGCTCAGAAGCATCGGGAGCTGTGGAGTGTCGACCCTGAACGCAAAGTCGTTACGTGCCATACGCTCGGTGATCACGTCAAGCCGCCGGGGCAGCGCGTTTACGAGGTCGCTCGTGTCACTAGCCATCTGAAACAGCCTTCGCGGCGAAAGATCCCGCTGCGCGCGCTCGCTGGCGATGTTCGAGGCGTAATCGCGCATCGTCTCGGATGGGTTGAATCCAGGGTCGAGTGCCCTGGTGACCGCGTCGAGATTGAATAATGCCTTTGCGAGCAACGTCAGTTCAGCAGGAAGTTTCAGTCCCTCCCGGTAGCCTATGCCGATCATCTGATAGAGAACCAGGCCCGCCGGAGTATCCCCTACCGATTGATCGGCATGCTTTGCAATCAGCGATGCTACATCCCTCACGTACGCGGTGCGGTCGAAGTCCTGACTATGCTCGCCTATCTCGATCAGAACCTCGGCCGCTGCGTCGCCCTGGTTCTCAGCCATCGCGAGCAGGAGGCGGATTACTGCCGTGCGCATCGAATCAGTGAGATGCGCGGTCATTCCGAAATCGATCATCGCCAGCTTCGGATCGTTCGGATCAGCCAGTTCAGTCGCCTCTCTCATCGCCGTCGCTTCAGTACGCATCAGCGGAGTGGCTGCCGGTCGCTCCTCCGACCGGCGATCGAGCGCTGCTGCCTCCGCCGGGGTCAGCGGATTTTCGCGGCCGGGAAACACCACGAAGATGTTCCCGGGGTGAGGGTCGGCGTGAAAATGACCAGTCGAAGTGATCTGGTGCAGATACGCCCTCGCGAATTCATCTGCCAGCGGCTGGAGATCGTAGTCGATTCGCGTAATGGGCGGGATAGCGCTGATTTTCACGCCGCGCACCCGCTGGGTGGTCATGACCCGATGTGTCGTGTACGCGTCGATGACGCGGGGGATGAGTATGTGAGGGAAGCCGACCAGCGACCGGCGGAAACTCGCCGCGTTGCGCGCCTCGGTCCTGTAGTCGAGCTCGTCGACGAGAGCTCGCTCGAGCTGCTGTACCACGCCAATGACATCCACCTTGTCGCCCGCCGACGTATGCTCAGCAAGGAATGCAGCCAGCTCCCCGAAAAACTCTATGTCATCCGAGAGAATCTCCCTGATTCCCGACCGCTGAACCTTCACGACCACATCCCGCCCGTCGCGGAGCGTGGCGGCGTGAACCTGCCCGAGTGAGGCGCTGCCGAGCGTCTCCCTCTCGAACGACCCGAACAGCTTATTGATCGGTGCACCAAGCTCTTCCTCGATAGTGCGTTCGACGTCGGCAAAATCCATCGGCGGAACGCTATCCTGGAGATTCTCGAGTTGTCGAACGTACGCGACAGGCAGCAGATCGGGGCGTGTCGACAGCACCTGGCCGAGCTTGATATAGGCCGGGCCCAGGTCGATCAGCCGCTCCTTGAACGCCTCGGCTTTCTCGTCAGAGCCAATTGATTCCACAGGCTCATCGAGGGCGGCGCCCTGAAGCTTCATGAGAGTCTGACTCCGCGCGAAGTCCATCAGGCCGTATCGCGTGAAAAGTCCGAGCGTCGAGGCAAGGCGCGGCAGGAACCGGGGCGCGAGGATCATAATTGCAGGAAAAGGCAGAAAGTGTGCCGGTGCCAATTGCCCGTAAACCATTGAATTGGAGATATTTACGAATGACAGACTCTTCACCGGCGTCTCAGGCGCCAGCAACCACCGGCAGAGTGGGTGTCACGATCGTACCCAAGCCCTGGGGACATGAAACGATCTGGGCTCACACGGACCGGTACGTTGGAAAGATCCTGCACATCAAGGCCGGGCAAGCACTTTCGGTTCAGTATCACAACAGGAAGGACGAGACCGTTCATCTTCTCTCCGGCGAGCTGATCTACCGAGTGAACCTCGGCAGCGAACTCGAGGACATGCACCTCACCGCGGGCGAATCGTTCAGGATCAGCCCGGGCACAATCCACCAGATGGAAGCCGTTACCGACTGCGACGTGCTTGAGGCGTCTACACCCGACCTCGACGACGTCGTTCGGCTTTCAGACAGATACGGCAGAGAGGGGACAAACGCTCCATGAAAGTCATAATTCCACTCGCAGGTAAGGGCACACGGCTCCGTCCTCATACTCACGTCACGCCGAAGCCGATGATGCGTGTGGCGGGCAAACCAGTGATGTCATATGTGCTCGATGAGCTGCGCGACCTTGGCGGCATCGAGCAGATCATCTACGTCACAGGTCACCTGAAGGAGAAAGTCGAGGAGTTTGCGCGGCAGAGTCTCGACATTCCGTCGGTTTTCATCGAGCAGAAGATTCAGGATGGGACTGCGGGCGCAATCGCCCTGGCCCGCGAGCATGTGGATCAGCCGGTGCTGATCATCTTCGTCGACACGATATTCGACGCGGATCTTTCGGTGGTCAACAACAGCGACGCTGACGGGATAATCTGGACAAAGGAAGTCGAGGATTATCAGCGGTTTGGCGTGGTGGTGACCGACGATGCAGGCAACATGACGAGGATCGTCGAAAAGCCGGACACGCCGATCTCAAAGCGTGCAAATATCGGCCTATACTATATAAAGAACTGGAAGCTGCTCTTTGAGGGGATCGACCATGTGCTCGCGTCGCCGGCCAACAAGGGCGAGTTCTACCTGACCGATGCCTTTCAGTACATGATCGAGAAGGGGGCCAGGATCCAGGTCATCGACGTTGCGGGCTGGTACGACGCCGGAAAGATCGAGACTATGCTCGAGACCAACGAGACGATGCTCACCAAGGGGCGGGCCCGGAGGCCGGGGGAGTCTGGTGACTGCACAATAATCGACCCCGTTTACATCGAGGACGACGTTACTCTGTCGGCGTCGACGATCGGCCCCAACGTGTCTATAGGGAAAGGCAGCGTAATCGAGGGATCGACGTTGACGCACTCGATCGTCGGCACGGGCGCTCGAATAGTCAACTCGAAGATCTCGCGATCACTGGTGGGGGACGACGCGGTACTGGAGGGAGTGGTCGGCGAAGTGACCATCGGTGACAACTCCGAGGTGCGAGTGTCGCGCGCGGATTGAACACAGGACGGAGCGGCCGGGGCTGCAGCACATCGACCGATGGGGCGACCGACGATAGTGATCTTCACAAAAGTGGTAACAAGTTTTTTTCGCCGAATGGTGGTAGTTACCAAGGAAGTCCGGTCGTCCTCGAGTGACCCTTCGGTCGGGATAGCCGCTTCAATTTCTCCCGTCACCGCCGAGCAGCTGCGGGAGCTTTTTGTTTTTCGGCCGTCGCTCGTTCGCCGGGAGATCGAAGAACGATTGGCACTTGGTCATCTGTGCTTTGCCGCGTGGCATCAGAACAGGATAGTGCATGCTGGCTGGGGGGGCACAGCGAGGGCACACATTCCATTCATCCACTCGGATATTCTTCTCGCTCCTGACGAATTCTATATCTACGACAGCTTCACACTTCCGCAATTCAGGCGCATGAACCTGGTCCTGGCGCGGTCCGCCGCAATGCACAAGCATTTTGGTGCGCTCGGCTACAAGCGGAGCTACGGAGTCGTAGCCCTGATGAATGCGGGCGGACTTGCTGTGCTCGAGCCTGCGGGATACCGGATCATCGGCATGTATGGCTGCGTCAGACTCGGGCCCTTGCACCGTACGTGGGCATATCCCGGATCTACTGAGGCCCTTCCACCGCTTCAGCCTCACGTGCCAGCGTGAGGTTCATCGACAGGCTTCCCGCATACCGCGCGCGTCGTCCTCAGCGCGCAGGACACGGGACAGCATTGATGCGTTCCGCGATGCGCGCATCAGGAAGGTCGTCCGCCACGCTTACGCGAACGTGAAATTCTACCGCGAGTTGTTCGACCGTCATGGGATTCGAGTCCTCATCGTAAAACGCACATGGATGGAGGAACAGGTTCTTAACCTGTTCAGGTGACGGGCAATTCGTGCGTACGGCCTGCGCAGGGCCGATGTGATCGGAGTTCCGCGCGTCAGGATTGCGAAGCACCCAAACGACAATCAGGTTCCGCGGCGGATCGCCGACGCGCTTCACTTTTACCGCAAGGTCATCGTCGACCTTCGCTCGACCACCGACGATGTCGGCGCGCTTCACGCACATCGTCCGGAAGTTGTGATGGGATGGCCAACGGTCCTCGCCGAAATCGCTCCGCGATGGAGAGAGCTGGCCTCGGCAGCGGCAGAGAGGTTCGACGTTCGATTCGAGGATTCCGTTGCGCTGACGCGGGTTGCGCAGTCTATCATTGATGAGCGAACCTGCGAACTCCAGATATCGCCCCCTGCTGGCAATCGCAGTCCAGGATGGCAGGACTGCGCGTACCGTGCTGCTCGCGATTTTGCTCTGGGCATTCATTGCATGGGCGATCGGGAGCATTCTCAGAGGCCGGGGCGAACCCTTCGACTACGCAATTCATAACTTCTCGATCGCAGAGCTCCGCGTGATACTGTGGACAGGCACGGCATTCACGACTTTGGGCATCCTCGGGGCAGGCTGGTCGTTCGTAAAGATGGGGAAGGGGCTGTGGCGCCATACGAGCGCGATGAGCTTCGGCTTGAGATTCACTCCCAACGGCAACGGTCGATTCGATGCAGTCATTCGCTGGTACGGCGCCTTCGTCGTAATGGCAGGCGTGGCAATGATACCACTCGGCGCGTCGCTGCTCTTCATTCTCGCGACGTGCCGTTACATGCGCGATTTCTAGAGGCTCAACAACACCGGGAGCCCGGCTTGTTGTAGCGATTCTCGAGGCGGTCGCACGTAAACTGATCGCGGCTCATCGGCTGTCGATCCGGGTGCGCCTGCGTCTCGTGTGAGAGGTACCGCTCGTAGTCAGGGGCACCAAGCATCGCGCGGATGTTGCGCGCGATGCCAGCAATGGCGGCACTGAGTCGGCCCGTCACGGAGCGTCTGGTTTTATGGGGACACGCGACGGAAGATTTTCCTCGAAGATCTTGAAAATTCTCTTGTATTCGTCAGTCCATGACGACGGGCGAAGGAATGCATGGTCCTCGACTGGATACACGGCGAGCTCCCAGTCTTCCTTGCCTAACTCAATCAGCCGCTGCGTCAGGCGAACCACGTCCTGGAACAACACGTTGGTGTCCACCATTCCGTGGAGAATCACGAGCGGGTCCTTCAGTCCTTCGGCGAAATAGATCGGCGACGATTGTCGATAGGCGATCGTGTCAGTCTGGGGAATGTTAAGGATGTTCGACGTGTAGCCGTGATTGTAATGGGCCCAGTCGGTCACGCTGCGAAGCGCTGCCCCGGCACCGAAATGCTCGGCTTCGTTGAACAGCGCGAAGAGTGTGATGAATCCGCCGTAGCTCCCGCCATACAATCCGATACGCTCGGGATGGATGTTCAGCTGCGACTGCAGGTACTTCGATGCGTCAACGTGATCCTGCAGGTCGCGGCCGCCCATGAACCGGTAGATCGCAGTGCGCCAGTCGCGGCCATAGCCCTTCGATCCGCGATAATCGAGGTCGAGAACTGTGTACCCCTTCGACGCGAGGAACTGGTTGAACATGTACTCGCGGGGATATTCAGACCAGAAGTTGCCGACGTTGTGCAGGTATCCAGCCCCGTGAACGAAAATGACCGCAGCGCCGTTCGACTGGGCACCCATGTCCTCCGGACGATAAATGTGCGCCGGAACCTCAACCCCGTCGGACGCCGGGATCATTACAATCTTTGGCTCGATCCAGTTGAACGAGAGCCATTCCGCACTCGGCGAAACCGTTAGCTGCGACATCGTGGCGCCGGCCCGATTCTGCATTACAAAAAGTTCGGGCGGACTTTTCACATACGAATAGACATTCGCGATCAGCCGCTGGTCAGGTGAAACGACACCGAGATGACGCCCCGATTTCGTAGTGATGCGCTCTCGTGTGCCGCCTCCGACGGGAAGACGATACATCTGCTCCTCGAACGGAGAAGGTTCGTTCGTGTGGATGTAGAACGTTTTCTTGTCTGGTGAAAGCGCGACGTCGAGCACTTCCCAGTTCCCGCTGGTCAGCTGGCGGCGATCGGATCCGTTGGCGTTTACGGTGTAGAGGTGCGAGAAGCCCGTTGCTTCGGAGACGTAATAGAAGCGCCGCCCGTTGTCATACCACCCGGCGCAGCTGAATGCGCACGGACCACCGACCCAGGCAGAGTCGCGAAGAGTCTCGAGAGTAGTGATCCCACCTGTCTGGTCCACAACCTGAAGCGCGCGAACCTTGTTGTCGATGCTGTACGCGAAGAACGCACCCCGCTGCCCATCGGGGCTCCAGCCGAGGAGCTGTGCAAACTTCGTTGCGGTATCCGCTGGTGTAGCCTTGAGCCAGGTGAGGTTGCCCGTCCGCAGGTTCACCAGCCCCACGCGACCCTTCCCCTGCGCATCGCCAACGTTGTCTCTGCCGCGAATCTGCTCAGTGTACCCGCTCCCTGTTACGAACTGTGGAACGTCGTTGCCGCGCGCGCCGGCAGCAGTGATTCGCGTTGTGATCAGTATCACGTTCGCATCCGGTGATGGCGACACCGATGCGAGCTGCTCACCCCGCTGAGTATAGTACGGTTTGAGGGTACGCGATTCCCGCTCGAGTCGTTCAGCCTTCGCGATGCTGTCCGCGCGAACTCTGTCGCGAATTACGTCGAACAGAACGCGCTGCTGTCCCTCGATGCGTCCGCGTTGTCCAGTCGGAGTAGCGGAGTCTGCTGGAGCCGGGCCAGCACGGAGGTCTGTGAGCTGCCGCAGGAAGCCGTTGCCTGTGTCGATCGAGTACGCGTTGTTCTCGCGAACGAAATACACCTTCGATCCATCCGTCGAGAAACGCGGCTGCCGCTCCTGCGCGAGTGTCTCGGTAAGGCGGCGGCTCGTACCTCGCTGCATGTCCGTGATGTAGATGTCACCGTTGTGCTCTACCGCCTGATATCTCCCGTCTGTGGACAGGTCACCTGAGCTGACAAGTGCGCCCGCTGAATCGAGCTGCGCAGGCGAGATACGCTCCGGCTTCGATCCCGGAACCGCGCGCACCCGGTAAGGCTTTGGCGTCTCTCGCCAGTCACTGCCTGCTTCCACCCATGAGAAGTAGATCCATCTGCTGTCAGCGCTCCATCGAACGTTCGTCGGCTGGCGCCCGTAAAGCTCGGGGCCCCTCATGATGTTCGCGATCGAGAAGTCGAACGTCGGTGCCTGCTGTGCCCCGACAGGCGAAGCGATGAGCATCGCTAACAGGATTTTGCGCATGAAACTGATAGTGAGAGGTGGCAGTAAATCGGGGTTCGAGCCGATCCCCAGAGGAACTTAAGCGACGTCAACCGCCCGTTGCATCGATCAGGTACTCCCGTGTGTGGCTGAAGCTTACTTCTGTCGTCCGTGCTTCGATGCGCCCGCGCCTTATTCCAGTCCAGATCCTTACAGACTCGAACAGGATGACCACAACCGCCGACATGAAAAATGCCGCAACCGCCGCGTCCAGCCTGTCGTTGAACATCATGTGCCGTGCCGCAGACAATGACCGCACCCCAGGCGGAAGCTGCCCACCCTGGAGGAACCCTTCAATCCAGCGGGCGTGCGCGAGAAATCCGAGTTTCGGGTCATCTGAGAAAATCTTGAGCCAGCCGGCCGTCAGGGTAACGGTTGCAACCCACGCCAGCGGGAGAATCGTCATCCACGCGTAGCGCGCCTTTCCCATTTTGATGATGACGGTCGTTCCTACGCATAATGCGACCGCGGCAAGAAGCTGATTCGAGATCCCGAAAAGCGGCCACAACGAGTTGATCCCGCCGAGCGGGTCCATCACACCCTGATAGAGGAAATATCCCCACATCCCCACGACGATGGCGCTCGATATGATGACCCCGGGATACCAGTCCATTCGCGCCATTGGCTTCCAAACGCGGCCAAGAACTTCCTGCAACATGAAGCGTCCGATGCGGGTTCCCGTATCGACAGTCGTCAGGATGAACAGCGCCTCGAACATGATGGCAAAGTGATACCATAGAGCCATGGCCCCTGTGCCGCCGAGTACCGACGAAAAAATCACCGCCATGCCTACGGCGAGACTGGGGCCGCCCCCAGTTCTCGACAAGATGCTCGACTCGCCGATCTGGCGCGTAAGGTTATCGATCTCGCCCGGTGTGACGACGAAACCCCAGTTTTGAATTGCTTCGGCCGCAGAGATCGCAGTGGTGCCGATCAGAGCGCCAGGGGCATTGATGGCAAAATAGATTCCGGGTGTCAGCACACACGCAGCGATCAGAGCCATCACTGCAACGAGTGATTCTGTAAGCATCGCGCCATAGCCGATTGCTCTAGCGTCAGACTCCCGCGAGATCATTTTTGGCGTTGTTCCCGACGCAACGAGGGCGTGGAATCCGGAAATAGCCCCGCACGCAATGGTTATGAAAACGAACGGAAAAAGCTTTCCGGCAAAGATGGGCCCGGTTCCATCTACGAAACGCGTGACGGCGGGCATCTGAAGAGGCGGGAGCACGAGCAGAATGCCGAGCGCGAGCGCGATCACGACGCCGATTTTCACGAATGCCGACAAATAGTCGCGCGGCGCGAGTAGGATCCAAACCGGGAGCACTGAAGCAGCGAATCCGTACGCCATTATCAGGTACGCGATCGTCGTCGCCTGAAGTGTGAATACTGGCGCGAGCGCGGGCTGGCCAGCCACCCACTGGCCAGCGTACACCGAAAGAACCAGCAGTACCAACCCGAACCCCGTTGCTTCGAGGACTCGGCCCGGACGGATCCATTTGATGTAGACACCCATCAGGATTGCTATCGGCATCGTGAGGCCAATCGTCACGATGCCCCATGGGCTTTCCCTGAGGCCATTGACGACGACGAGTGCCAGCACTGCGACGAGGATTATCAGGATTCCGAGGACCGCCGCAATCGCGGTAAAGCCGGCTACTGGCCCGATCTCGTCTTTTGCGATCTGTCCCAATGATTTGCCGTCGCGGCGCATAGACGCGCAAAGAATCACGAAATCCTGCACGGCGCCGCCGAAGGCTACGCCGACGATGATCCAGAGAGCTCCAGGCAGATAGCCGAACTGAGCGGCGAGCGTAGGCCCGACGAGTGGGCCAGGGCCCGCTATCGACGCGAAGTGGTGGCCGAACACAACCCACTTGCTGGTGGGTGTGAAGTCCCTCCCATCGTTGCGCCGCACTGCAGGCGTCGCTCGATCGTCGTCGAGCTCGAACACTTTTACTGCAATGATGCGGCTGTAGATCCGATACGCGATGATGTACGTGCAGACTGCGGCAGTCAGGAGCCATGCCGCATTTATCGTCTCACCGCGATTCAGCGCGATGCGGGCAAAACTGACCGCGCCGAGTACGGCGAGCAGAACGAGGATCAACTGATGAACGGTTCGGCGCATCGGGTCCCTGATGGAGAGGCGGTGAAATTGCGGAACGGTTATCTTTCCCGCAATCTGACCATGCGTCTTCCTCAGTCGATCCCGCCTTCGCGGCTTACCGTAATATTTGCCGCTGCGCTTCTATATGGATGCGCACCGTCCCGTGCCGAACAGGACCAGCAGGCAACGCCCGCCGAAAATCCGCTTACGACGATGATCGGGCGGCAGCTTCTGGTGCTGCCGGCCCAGCTTTTAGCGACGGCGGGACCTGGGGGAAGCTGGGACGTTCGCCCTGATGAAGCTCCACTGCTCCAGCTCGTAGACCAGGAGATCACCGAAGCGCTGAAAAAGCGCGGAATTCGCAGCAACTGGACCTTTCCGCAGGAAATCATCGCTTCCGCAGCGCGGAACGGAGGTCTAGCAGGCAACCCTGTTGGCCTGCCGGTTGCTGGCATCAGGCGTGTGAAGGCTGGCGATACGCCCCTGCCTGAGCCGCTTGCGTCTGAAATCCGTAATCTGGTTTCACTGACGAGCGCGCGATACGTGATAATGCCACTCGAGACGAGAGTCGACGCGAGCGGTGGCCAGCGAAAAGGGTGGCTGAGAATTCTGCTCGTCGATGCTCGCACGGCGCGCGTGCTATGGGCCGGCGACGTGGAGGGCCAGTCGAGCCGCGATCCGGAGGTTGTACGCAATACGATGAGCCCCTTCGGGTTCCGGATTCTCGCCCGTGAGCTGGCGACGCTCTTCGCCGACATGGTGGTCCCGCAGTAGGTGATCGGAGCGTGTCAGTGACGACAGTATTTCACGTTTCCGATCTGCATTTCGGGCGACCAGCTGTTCCCGCGCAGATCGAGGCGATCGAGCGCGTGATTCAGGACGAGAAGTTTGACGTCGTCGCGATTTCCGGGGATCTCTCACAACGTGCCCGCGCAGGGGAGTTTCAGCGCGCAGCGGTGTTCATCCGGGATGCGCAAAAGGTGTCGAAGGTGATATGTGTCCCGGGAAATCACGATGTGAAGTGGTGGCGCGCCCCGCTCGGCGTTGGCGACCGCGAGAACATCTACGACAATTACAGGGCATTCATATCGCATGACCTCGAGCCGGTGCTGAGTGTGCCCGGCGCAGTGTTCGCCGGCCTCAACACTTCCCACGGTGTGACCATGCGCACGCTGACGTGGAATCTGCGCGATATATCTATCATCGGTGATTTGCGCGGCGAGCAGTTCGATTCGGCGGAGGAAAGCTTCAAAGGCGCCAGTCCGGCAGATGCGCGGGTGATCGTGATGCACCACAACCCGGTCAAGGGTGAGCTGTCTCAGCGGCACGGCCTCAAGAACACAAAAAAAATCCTGGGCCGGTTTGCGCAGATGGGTGTCGACCTGGTGCTGTGTGGTCACGACCACCAGGAGTCGGTTCACTACATCGAGCATACGCGGAAGGGCACGGTGATATCAACCGCCGGGACAGTCTCGTCCCGGTCGCGCGGCGGGCGCCCGTCTTCTGTGAACGTGATTGCCATCAGCGAACTACTGATCGACGTCACCACGTATATCTGGTCCCGTGCCACGAACACTTTTGCGCCGGGACCTCACCGTTGCTTCGAGCGCTCCGCAGACTGATCGGAGCTGGAGTGTCACAGCTCCAGCTGTCACTCGAGTTCGAGCCTCGGAAGCAGCCTGCCCCTCGTGGTCGCGCGCGAGACGGTCGCGCGCCTGAACGGACACACCCTCTGGACGAGCCGCTCGTGCGCGAGCTCCTCAAACACCATGCTTTCCTGAATCAAACCCGCTTCGGTGGCGAGCTAAGCAGCCTGCCGATCAGGGTTTCGCGGCGGATGAAGAGCAGGCTGGGCCACTATGTGTGGCGCGGTCAGGCGCGGCGGGAAGCCGAAATTGTAATCAGCCGGCGTCACATCAGGCGAAACGGCTGGGATGAAGCGCTGCATACCCTGCTTCACGAGATGGTTCATCAGTGGCAGGACGAGCAGGGTATGCGTCCCGATCATGGAAGCGAGTTCAGGCGCAAGGCGAAGGCTGTGGGAATCGCCCCCCGCGCGCGTCGCGAAATCGCTTGATCGTTCGCGTTTCCAACTGAACGCGGCCCCGGCTATCTTTGACGAATGACCAATAAAGACTTCTATAACATCGACTTTGCTCTCTCCGAAGAAGAGCGGGCAATTCGTGACAGCATCCGGCAGTTCGTCGACGAGCAGGTGATTCCGGTGATCGGAAACTGCTACGTCGAAGGCCGCTTTCCGCGCGAGATCATTCCGCAGATGGCCGAGCTCGGAGTTTTCGGGGCAAATCTCCCGGAGGAATACGGATGCGCCGGCCTGAGCAACGTCGCCTACGGCCTCATCAACCAGGAGTTGGAGCGCGGCGATTCCGGCGTTCGTTCTTTCGCGTCGGTGCAGGGGTCGCTGGTCATGTACCCGGTTTACGCGTTCGGGAGTGAAGAGCAGAAAAAGCACTGGCTTCCCAAAATGGCGAGCGGGGAGGTGATTGGATGCTTCGGCCTGACCGAACCCGATTACGGTTCGAATCCATCCGGAATGATCACGCGTGCAAAAGAGCAGGCGGACGGAAGCTGGATCCTGAATGGCGCAAAGATGTGGATCACCAACGGATCGACGTCCCAGGTCGCAATCGTGTGGGCAAAAACCGGCGATCTCGACGACGACACGTCGATTCGCGGGTTCATCGTCCCGACCGACACCGCAGGTTTCAGCGCTCGTGATCAGAAGGGAAAACTTTCTTTGCGCGCTTCGGACACGAGCGAGCTCGTGCTCCAGGACGTTCGCCTTCCCGCCGATGCAGTGCTTCCGAAGTCGGGCGGCATCAAGAGCCCGCTCATGTGCCTGACGCAGGCGCGTTATGGCATATCGTGGGGCGCGATTGGCGCTGCGATTGCCTGCTATGAGGAAGCGCTCTCATACGCTGGCAATCGTGTGATGTTCGGCAAGCCGATCGCAGGCTTTCAGATACAGCAGGAACGGCTCGCGAACATGGTGACCGAGATCGTGAAAGCCCAGCTGCTGGCACTTCACCTCGGCCGCCTCAAGGACGAGGGCAAGGTCACGCCGCAGCAGGTGTCGCTCGCCAAGCGGAACAACGTCAGCATCGCGACCGACATTGCCCGCGAGGCGCGCAGGCTTCTCGGCGCCAATGGTATTCTGGCCGAGTATGCGTCGATGCGTCACATGGCGAATCTGGAGAGCGTGTATACGTATGAGGGGACTCACGACATTCATACGCTGATCATTGGCCAGGCAGTTACGGGCATCGCTGCGTTCGAATAAGGAACCATTGTTCGGCAGCCCTACATGTTTGCTATTTGCTGCTTCGGGGAGGCGCGGCGGAAGGATCTGAGGCGAGCTTGTCGATATCACGCATGAACACGTTGAGACCGCCCGAACGCAACGTCAACGTGTAGCCAGCGATCAACTGATCGAGATATCGATCGATGTTGAATTTCAGCGGATCAGCGGGATCCAGGTCGTTGATCTGCATGTCTGCATCGAGCATGATCAGCTTTCCGAACCGAAGCGCACCGCCGCGATAGTACATGTAGTTC
>JBBREF010000103.1:0-13653 GCA_038203205.1 Gemmatimonadales bacterium
GAAACCGCTTCGACTCCTCGCCGGCGCTCCGCTCATTGCCCGCGTCTGGCAACGTGTCTCCGAAATGCAGGTCGCTGACAGAGTTGTCGTTGCCACTGAGGATGCATCGGTGGCCGAAATCGCCCGTTCTGCAGGCGCAGAATGCATCATGACCCACATCGGCCATACGTCGGGTACCGAGCGTGTCGCCGAAGTTGCCCGTTTGCCCGAGTTCGCCGAATACACGACCATCGTCAACGTTCAGGGCGATGAGCCGTTCATTGGCCGGCAGGCAGTGATGGGCGCAGCGGCCATGGTGGAATCAGGCCGCTTTCCTCTCGGCACTTCCGCTTCGCCTGCGTCGTGGGATATCGCGTCAAATCCCAACCTGGTGAAAGTCGTGCTCGGGGATGATTCGCGCGCCCTCTACTTCTCACGGGCAGGAATCCCGTTTGTTCGCGACCGGGAAGCCATCGATTCCGTTGAAGTAAAAATGCTCCAGCATATCGGGGTTTACGCATATTCACGTGAGGCGCTGGAGCAGTGGGTTGCCCTTCCGCCTCATCCGCTGGAGAACACCGAACGACTCGAACAGCTACGGCCACTGGCGGCGGGGATCCCGATAGGGGTTGCGATCGCCGACGAGCCGCCAGCGGGCGGGATAGACACAGAAGACGACCTCGCTGCCGCGAATGAGCGGTGGCATGAATTCATCGCCGGACGGTAACCAATGCAGCCCCAGTCAAGACAGCAGACGCGGTACATCTTCGTCACCGGTGGAGTAGTCTCTTCACTCGGAAAGGGAATTGCAGCCGCATCGATCGGGCGGCTTCTCGTCGAGCGGGGCATGCGGGTTACGATCATGAAGTTCGATCCATATCTCAACGTCGATCCAGGCACAATGTCGCCGTTCCAGCACGGTGAGGTCTACGTCACCGATGACGGGGCAGAGACGGATCTCGACCTTGGTCACTACGAGAGGTTCATAGACCGGTCGCTCTCACAGGCAAACAACGTTACGACTGGGCGTATCTATCTCAACGTGATCACCAAGGAGCGGCGTGGCGAGTACCTGGGCTCGACGGTTCAGGTTATTCCACACGTCACCGACGAGATCAAGTCGGCGATGAAGCGGCTGGCTCCTGAGAGCGACGTGGTCATCGTCGAGATTGGCGGGACTGTTGGCGATATCGAGTCTCTGCCGTTCCTCGAGGCAATCAGGCAATTCCGCCATGAGATTGGGCGTGAGAACGCGATCTTCATCCACCTCACGCTGGTGCCGTTCATCGCAGCGGCAGGCGAAGTGAAAACGAAGCCGACGCAGCATTCAGTGCGCGAGCTGATGGAGATCGGAATACAGCCAGACATACTCATCTGCCGGAGTGAACGCGCCCTCTCCGAGGAAGTGAAGCGGAAGATCGCGCTTTTCTGCAACGTCGAGTTCGGCGCGGTAGTGGAAAGCCGCGACGTGCCGACGATTTACGAGATTCCGCTGACGTTCCACGAGCAGGGCCTCGACGAACGCGTCATGCATCGCCTCGGTCTCCTCGGCAGAAAGGCACCGGACCTGAGCGCGTGGCGCGCGATGGTGAAGCGCGTTGTGGATCCGTCGTCGCGTGTAAAGATCGCCGTCATCGGCAAATACACTGACCTGATCGACTCATACAAGAGTGTGCACGAGGCGCTCATCCACGGTGGCATCGCGAACGATGTCGGAGTGGACATATCATGGCTTGCCAGCGACATGTTCTCCGGAAGAGAAAAGACGCGCGAGCTGCTGGCGGATTTTCACGGTGTGCTCGTCCCTGGTGGTTTCGGTGTCAGGGGCGTCGAGGGAATGCTCGAGGCGATACGCTACGCGCGCGAATCCGGGCTTCCATTTTTTGGAATATGTCTGGGCATGCAAAGCGCGATCATCGAGTTTGCACGCAACGTAGTTGGCCTCGACGACAGTCATTCCAGTGAATTCGCGCCGGAGTGCGGTAACCCTGTCATCTCGCTGATGGAGTCGCAGCAGCATCTCACAGACATGGGCGGCACGATGCGTCTCGGCGCATACCCGTGCAAACTCGGTCCCGGTACGCGTGCCGCGCAGATTTACGGTGTTCCGCAGGTGAGCGAGCGTCATAGGCATCGATACGAGGTCTCGAACTCTTATCGCGATGCGTTCGTCGAGCACGGCATGACGCTCAGCGGGCTCTCACCCGACGGATCGCTCGTGGAGATCGTCGAGATTCAGACGCACCCGTGGTTCATCGGCTGCCAGTTCCACCCCGAACTTCAGTCACGCCCCACCCGGCCGCATCCCCTTTTTGCCAGCTTCATCGGCGCAGCGTCCGAAGCGCGACAGCAACGGAGTGAGAGGAAGCGGCAGGCATCAGTGCCGGCCGAGTAGCGTGCAACCACTGTTTCCCAGTGATCGCTTCTTTGTAATCGCCGGCCCCTGCGTCGTCGAGGACGACAGGCTCAACATTTCAATCGCGCACGAGATCGTCAGGATCAGTGATTCGATTCCAGGCGGAATCATCTTCAAGGCAAGCTTCGACAAGGCGAACAGGTCAAATCGCGACGCAGCTCGCGGCCCAGGCATCGAAGCAGGACTTGCGGCACTGGAACGAGTGAAGGATGCAACTGGCGCCCGGATCATCACGGACGTGCACCTTCCGGATCAGTGCGCGCAAACTGCAAGCGTCGCTGATGCCCTCCAGATTCCGGCGTTTCTGTGCAGGCAGACCGACCTTCTCGAGGCAGCAGGCGCGACAGGAAAGGCCGTGAACGTCAAGAAGGGGCAGTGGCTCCATCCTGAAGGGATGCGAGGCGCTGTCGAAAAGGTGAGAGGCGCGGGCGGTCAAGGTGAAATCGCCGTGACAGAGCGCGGCACATTCTTCGGCTACGGTGACCTCGTTGTCGACATGCGCAGTTTTACACGGATGCGCACCGCCACTGGATGCCCCGTGATATTCGATGCTACACACAGCGTGCAGCGCCCGGGAATGGGGGATGGAGGCGCCAGCGGAGGCGCAAGAGAGTTCATCGAGCCGCTGGCACTCGCCGCCGTAGCAGCGGGCGCAAATGGCGTATTCATCGAAACACATCCGGATCCTGACAACGCTCCAAGTGATGGCCCGAACATGTTGCCGCTCGCGCAGCTCGAGTCACTGCTGATCCGTTTAACGCGTGTGTGGCAAACGGTCAATCGATGAACGCGGAAAGAATCGTCGAGCTGGGCAAGCGTGTAATGAGGATGGAGCGCGAGGCACTTGCTGAGAGTGAATCGCGGCTGGGGGAAAACTTCGCTCGGGCCGTCCAGCTGCTCGCCGCATGCAGCGGCCGCGCGATCGTGTCAGGAGTCGGCAAGTCGGGGCTCATCGGCCGCAAGATCGCCGCAACCCTGACATCGACTGGCACGCCCGCGACCTACCTGCATCCGTCAGAAAGCCTGCACGGTGATCTCGGCATCGTCGGGGAATTCGACGTTGCAATTCTCATCTCCAAAAGCGGCGAATCGAACGAGCTCGTTGCCCTGCTCGAGCATCTCAAGCGTCTCGGAGTGGGAACAATCGCGATCACCGGGAACCAGGAGTCGACTCTGGCTCGTCATAGCGATGTATGGCTGGATGCATGGGTGCGGGAGGAAGCATGCGTGCTCGACCTCGCCCCGACCACCAGCACGACAGTCGCACTCGCAATCGGCGACGCCATGGCAGTGGCGTTGCTCGAAGAAAAGGGCTTCAAGTCTGGTGATTTCGCCCGCTTGCATCCAGGCGGCGCACTCGGCAAGCGACTGCTGACCCAGGTGCGTGACGTAATGGTCACGGGCCGGCTCGTCCCTGCGCTCGCGCCGGGCGCAACGATGCGTGAGGCTGTTGTACAGCTTGCAGAGCGCAGGGGAATCGCTGTGATAAAAAATGACGACGGCACGGTTGCCGGTGTGATTACATCGGGAGACCTGACGCGCCTGATGGAGCATGAAGAAAACGTGATGCCCGTCCCCGTGGACCGGGTAATGACGACAAATCCGCGACTTGCCCGTGAAGATGAACTCGGAAGTGCGGTAGTTTACCGTATGGAGCAGCATGGAATCATATCGATGCCGGTCGTGGACTCGGCAGAAAAGCTCGTTGGGGTGATTCACCTGCACGACCTGATGCGGGCGGGCGTAGCATGAGACGGATGGCGCTGGCTCTGCTGGTCACGCTCGTGACCGGACTCGCTGCCTGTGACGGCAGCAAGGCGACGCCGGTCATTGCGAGGGCCACACTTGCCGATTCGGCGGACCAGGTGATGTACGGCACCAGATTCAATCTGACCGACAAGGGCCTTTCACGCGCCGAGCTCGCGGCCGACACCGCCTATTTCTTCGATGAGAATACACGGATCGAGATGCGGCAGGTGGAAGTGACGTTCTATACGACATCCGGCGCGCGCGACGCATATCTCACCTCTGACAGGGGGACATACCAGACTCGCGGGGGTATCATGGTCGCGCGGGGAAATGTCATCGTGATCACTGAAGAAGGGCGGCGCATGGAAACACCGGAGCTGAAGTACGACCAGCAGATGAACGAGATTACCAGCGACAGCGCGTTTGTGCTGACGGAGCCGGGCCGAAGACTCGAAGGCATTGGCCTCAGGTCCGACCCGAACATGCAGAACGTCCAGATCCTGCGTACAAAAAGCGGATCGACGGGAAATGTCACACTCCCCGGTCAATGAGACTTCTGCGAGCGGGTCTCTTCGTGGTAGTCGTTACCGCGTCGAACGCCGCCGCGCAGGCGCCCGCTCGTCAGTGTCTTCTGCAGTATGAGTCATCATCTGCCTCTTCCAATACGCGTACGAACGCTGTCAGGCTTCCAAGCGGGCAGTACAATTTTTTCCAGGGCGGTGGCGTCACTTACCACTGCGAGGGCCAGGACAACACCCTCATAGCTGACAGTGCTGAGTATTATGGAGAGCAGCGCGTGTTGTATCTGATCGGGCGTGTGCACTACACCGAGCCGCGGGCGAAGGTGGACTCCGATCGCATGACGTACTATCAGTTGGAGGACCGACTTCGCGCCGAAGGTAACGTAAACGTGCGCACGGGTACGGGAACGACGATACGCGGTCCGTTGATGGACTACTATCGAGCGACCACCGCGCGTCCGCTCGCTCGCACTGTGGCGACAGGACGTCCACGAATGGCCATCGCTCAGCAGCAGCCGGCTGGCAGACCACCTGATCCCGTTGATATTGTCGCCAACTCTCTCGTCGCTGAAGGGGACAACCTCGTCTACGCGTCTGGCAATGTCGAGGTGACGCGTCCGGATCTTGTTGCCAAGGGCGACTCAGCATTTCTCGATGGCCAGCGTGAGTTTGCTCGGTTGATGCGCTCCCCATCTGTGGAGAGCAGGAAGGGCAGGCGCTTCACCCTCACGGGCGGCGTGATTGACCTCTTTTCACGCGATCGACTTCTCGAGCGGGTTCTCGCAACGCCATCGGGCCATGTGCTCAGCGAAGATCTGGAGCTGCTCGCCGACTCGGTCGATCTGCGCGTCAGCAACAACCAGCTCCAGCGCGTCATGGCCTGGGGAAGGACATCGCGCGCGCGCGCTCTCTCGCCCGAGCGCCAGATCGTTGCCGATTCCATCGATGCGCAGATGCCCGGTCAACGCCTGCGTGAGATGCGCGCGATCGGTGCTGCGTATGTGAACAGCGACCCTGACACTGCGCGAATGATCTCCAGCGAGCGCGACTGGATGCGCGGCGACGTCGTCGTCGCCGAATTCGACAGCATTCCGCCGACTGATACCACGAGCAGACCTAAGCCGAAACGAATCGTCGCGACGGGTGATGCAAGCTCTTTCTATCAGCTCGTCGGCAGCGGGCAGGTACGTGGCCTTCCAAACATCAATTACGTGCGCGGGCGGGAGATTACGATCCTCTTTGCCGACCGGATCGTTGCGAGCGTAGATGTCGTAGACCAGGCATCCGGGGTTTACCTCGAGCCTTCAACGGAAACTGTTGTTGTGCCGGGAGTAGCGCGACCGCCAGCCGGCTCGACCCGACGCAACACCCAGACCCCGTCGCCTGCCGGAACGAGAAGAGAATAGCGTGACTTCAGAGGAGTTTTCACCGCGGGTTCGCCAGATAATCCGCGACCTGTCAGGCGACGAGCGATCGATGTCGATCGCGCTGAGCGCAATTATTCGCGAGGCCGACGAGCGCGGATCTGCGTCGTTCCACGATGTAGTGATCCGCTATCGCGATGAATTCCTGCGGGCTCTTCGCGTCGACGGGAAGGATGCAGAGCGCGAGGCTGGGAGGCTCGGCCTCGACGAGGTCGAGTCGTATCTTGCGACCTCGGTGCTTCCTCGACTCGCCGGAGACGGATCCATCAATCCGATCGACTCCGGCCTTGAAGCCGCCGATATCAGGATCCAGCTTGCCGAGGCGCTTTGGAACGACATCGCGCCAGACCGGGGGCCGATTGCCGAAGTGATCCGGCACACTGGTGAGCATGCGTCGATGGAGCAGCCGAGCATGCGCGCCCCTCTGGTTGGAGGAAGCACCCTCGAGGCGAAAGGACTTGTAAAAACATATCGCCGGCGCGCCGTAGTCAATGACGTAGGGCTCAGGCTTCAGCAGGGAGAAATTGTCGGGCTGCTCGGGCCTAACGGAGCGGGGAAGACTACAACTTTCTATATGATTGTCGGCTTGATCGAGCCCCAGGAGGGTAAAATCCTCCTCGACGGGAAGGATATCTCGAACATGCCGATGTACAAACGTGCGCGTCAGGGAATCGGGTATCTGTCGCAGGAGCCATCGATCTTCAGGAAGCTGTCGGTCGAAGACAATATCATGGCGATCCTGGAGACGCTCCCGATTCCAGCGGCGGAACGCCATAAGCGACTCGAAAAACTGCTCGACGAGCTCAATATCAAGCGCCTGCGCAAGAACAAGGCGTATTCGCTGTCGGGAGGGGAGCGCCGCAGGCTGGAGATTACTAGGGCGCTGGTCACCGACCCGAAGTTCATGATGCTCGATGAGCCGTTTGCAGGGGTCGACCCGATCGCTGTCCACGACATCCAGACGATCGTCGCCGGGCTCCGACATCGAGGCATTGGCGTGCTGATTTCCGACCACAATGTCGAACAGACCCTCGACATTGTGGACCGAGCGTACATAATGTTCGATGGTCAGGTCAAGGTTTCTGGCACTGTTCGTGATTTAGTCTTCGACGATACTGTGGCCGATATTTATCTCGGTCCAACCCTCACGGCGCGTCTGCGCCAGAGATTCTCTCACGTGCAGGAAGCAGGAGCGGCGCCGTGAAGCCAGGAATGAGTCAGTCAACGCAGCTGAGGCAGGAACTGAAGATCAATCCACGCCTTTATCAGGCGATGGATCTGCTCTATATGCCGTTGCTCGATCTACAGCAGCACCTCAAGCAGGAACTGCTGAATAATCCGTTTCTCGACCTCGTAGAGGCCGAAGAAGAAGACGAAGAAGGCGAAACAGAAGCTGAAACTGAGGCTGTCGCCGAAACGCCCGAGGAGAAGGAAAGGGGCGAAGAAATCGACTGGGAGGAGATCCTTCTCGACGGATTCGACACCGCCGGCGGCCGGCGGGAAGAGCATGAGGAGCGGGAATACTACGAGCCGGTCACAGTTGCCACTCGTGACCTCAGCGACCATCTGCGGGATCAGGTCAGTCTGCTCGAGCTGAATCCACGCGAGATGCTGCTGGCAGAGGAGTTCCTCGGCAACATCAACGATGATGGATATCTGGCGACGCCGGTGGGCGAAATCGTCGATTCTGTCAACGAGATGATCACGACCGCGGCCGAAACCGAAGATCGTGATCTTGCGGACCTTCCGTTGTACACGGTCGAGGAGGGAGAAGCGATGCTCGTGACGGTACAGGATCTCGATCCGCCGGGTGTTGGCGCGCGTGACCTCCGAGAATGCCTGATGCTCCAGCTCAGGGAAGCCGGCCTCGAGCAATCGGTTCCATTCCGGCTTGTCCGCGACTGCTTTGAGGAGCTCATAGCGCACCGGTGGAGCGAAATATCGAAGCGATTCGGCATCAGCGCGGGAGACGTTCAGATGGCGGCCGACGAGATCGCCAAGCTGGACCCCAAGCCGGGGCTTCGGTTCAGGTCAGGCGATGAGAACTACATCATTCCCGACCTCATTGTCGACAAGATTGACGACCATTACCACGTATTTCTGAATGACGCTAACCTGCCGCGGCTTCGCCTAAGCAAGGCCTATCAGGAGATAGCCCGCGACAAGAAGAAGTTCGATGGTGAGAACAAGGAGTTCATCTCCAACAAGCTGAATTCCGCGAACTGGATGATCCAGGCCATTGAGCAACGGCGCCAGACGATGCTGAAGGTGATGAACTATATCGTCGACCGGCAGCGCGAGTTCTTTGAGAAGGGCGTGCAGTTCCTCAAGCCATTGACGCTTCGCGAGGTCGCCGAAGTGATCAACATGCACGAGTCCACGGTGAGCAGGGTGACGAACGAAAAGTTCGTGCAGACTCCACGTGGCGTCCTTCCGCTCAAGTTCTTTTTCTCGTCGGGACTCGCTACGTCCGAGGGTGATGACGTTTCAGCCCGCGGGATCAAGGCGCAGCTGCAGAAGCTGGTTCAGGATGAAGACCCGAAGCATCCTCTGACTGACCAGGCGATCGTGAACATCCTCCGCGAGAGCGGAGTGCAGATCGCACGCCGTACCGTGGCGAAGTATCGCGATCAGCTTGGCGTGCTGTCGGCAAGGATGCGCAAGCGGATATGACCCCGGCAAGGGTGGAGGCGACGGGAGCTGCGCGCAGCGTTCCGCTCGCACCGCCCGTGCGCGGCGAGAGTGCGCCGCTGGTGAGTGTACTCGTGCCGGCAAAAGACGAGGCCGGGAATCTGCCCTTGTTCATGGAGCTGGCTGCGGCTGCCTTCGCCGCCACCCCCGGCCGCTACGAGGTAGTCGTCATCGACGACGGTTCGGTTGACGGATCGTGGGAGCTGCTCGAATCGCTGGGAGAGGAGTATTCGTTTCTTCGTGCGGTGCGTCATCGGGCGAGCCGGGGAATCGCGGAATCGCTTCGCAGCGGCTACCTGAATTCTCGCGGTTCGATCCTCGTTTTTTATCCTGCCGACATGCAATACAAGCCAGAGGATATCCCGCGCCTCGTGGCGCCGATAATCGCAGGCGAAACCGACATGGTTACCGGTTTCAAGCAGGGCGAATACGACAAGGCATTCGTATCAGGCGTGTACAACCGGCTCAGTCGAACTTTGTTCAGGGTACCGGTCCGCGACCTGAATTCCGTCAAGGCATACCGGCGTGAAGTCATGGAATCCATACCTGCCCGTCCCGACTGGCATCGTTACATGATCGTAGTCGCGGCGTCGCAGGGTTTTACTGTATCGGAGATCCCGGTGCCGCTTTACTCAAGGCACGCGGGTGTATCGAAGTTCGGCATCGGCAGAATTCCGGTTGGTGTCATCGATATGCTTGCGGTCTGGTTCGAGCTGAGGTTCGCGAAGAAGCCTCTCTTGTTGTTCGGCATGATCGGCGCTGCACTTTTTACCCTCGGCGTCTTTGCCGGCATCACCGCGCTCGTCTGGCTCGCCGTCACAGGAGAAGGCGTGAGGGCCGTCTGGACACTCATCCAGACGTGTCTGGTCGTGGGCAGCGTGTTCTTCTCCACGGGATTCGTCGGTGAGCTCGTCGCCGCGCAGCGCGCTGAGACCCGTGAGCTGCGTGCGCGAATTGAAGAGCTGGCTCAGGGAAGGGATACGCTGCTCGACCGTTGAGACGGTGAAGGTTCTTTTCCTCACGCATTCGTTTCCGAGATATCCCGGTGACGCTCCCGGCTCTTTTCTGCTCCGGCTCGCGACGGCGCTCGCAGACAAGAATGTCAAAGTACATGTAGTCGCACCTGCCGCTCCAGGGCTTCCCGAGAATGACGAGATAGAAGGCATAACACTCGAGCGATTTCGTTACGCCCCGCGCGAGCATGAAACGCTCGCCTACACCGGCACGATGGCTCAGGACGTCGCGCGTTCATGGAAGGCGAAGCTGGCAATGGTCAGCTACCTCGGCGGCGACCTTGCACGCGCCATCTCGGTGAGCAAGTCCTTTCAACCCGACATCGTTCACGCTCATTGGTGGTTTCCGAGCGGTGTGATTGGCCAGTGGGTGTCGAAACTGACGGGAACGCCGCTGGTTACTACGCTGCATGGAACCGACGTGCGAATGGCGAAAGCGATTCCCGCGAGCCGGCCAATATTCAGAGCCGTGCTGAAGCGTTCCGCCCGCGTGACAACTGTGTCACGCTGGCTTGCGTCCGAGGTGAATAACATGATGCCGGATGCGCAACCCGAAGTCGCGCCGATGCCTGTAAACGTCGCGAGGTTTATTCCTTCCGGCACCCGGCAGAAGAACCGTTTCCTTTTCGCTGGAAGACTCAACGAGCAGAAGGGACTGGAACACCTGCTTCGGGCGGCCGCCTCGATGACGCTACCCGCGATGGTAGATGTTGTGGGGGAGGGAAGCGAGGGCTCTTCGCTCCGGCTCCTCGCGTCGCAGCTAGGCATCAGCGATAGAGTTGTGTGGCATGGGCAGATGGACCAGGACGGACTAGTGAAGATGTATCAGTCGGCAACGGCAGTCGTGGTGCCGTCGACCGACGAAGGCCTGGGCCTCGTGGCTGCGGAGGCTCAACTTTGCGAGGCGCCCGTCGTAGCGTTCAGGTCAGGTGGGCTGACCGACGTCGTCGAACATGAGAAGACAGGAATACTCGTGACTCCAGCGGACGTAGGGGAGCTTGCCCGGGCCCTCGATGACGTGCTTCGTTCGCCCGAGCATGCGGCAAGTCTTGGCAGGGCCGCCAGGGAGTTCGCATTGACTGCTTTCTCTCCAGAGTCGGCAGCGCGCAATTACTCTGCGCTATACCGGAGCGTCGTTGGCGACCGCGCGCAGTAATCTCTTCCGCATTGCCCAATGGGTCTTTGCAGCCGCCGTCGTCTGGTACGCGGTCTCGGCTCTGCGCGGGCAGTGGGACAGCGCTGCTTCACGCCTCCAGACTCTCGACCCGAATTGGGGCTTGATTGCCGCGGCAAGCGCTATCGTGTTCTCTACTTATGCGCTTTTGATCGAGACGTGGAGACGGATTGTCGTTGCGTCCGGCGAAGCGCTCCCCTTCAGGACTGCCGCGCGCATCTGGTTCGTATCGAACCTCGGGAAGTACGTTCCCGGAAAGGTCTGGTCGATAGCAGCGATGACGATGATGGCACGCGACAACGGAGTGTCACCGGTCGCGGCGGCCGGTTCGTCCGTCCTCATTCAGATGGTCACGATAGCAGCCGGCATCGGCGTGGTTCTCGTCGCGGGAGCACAGGCAGTCGACCAGCCTGTCGTGGCTGCCATCGCAGCAATTGCAATCCTCTTGCTGATGGGCGCCACTCCCATTCTCCTGCCCGCTTCAGCGAGACTGCTGAGCTCGCTGACCGGGCGTAATTTTTCGCTGCCGGGAATATCACATGGAGTCGTGTGGGCAGCGGCGGCAAAGTCTGCGATTGCATGGATTGCGTACGGCATCGCCTTTCAGGTATTCGTGTATGCGATACTGGGTCGCGCAACTGGCGCAACGTCATCATACGTCGCAGTTTATGCAGCGTCCTACATCATCGGCTTTCTTGCGCTTTTTGCGCCGGGCGGAGCGGTGGTTCGAGAGAGCGCGATGATCGCGAGTTTGTTGCGATTCGGCCTCTCGGACCAGGCTGATGCGCTCGCAATTGCCGTCGCCTCGCGGCTCTGGCTGACGTTGACCGAGCTTCTGCCAGGGCTCGTTTATCTTGCGCTCAACCGACGCAGCGCCCGAACCCAGTAACTGAGCGGAATGGAAGACAAAGAATCACGGCGGACGTACGACAGGGAATTGTCGGCTGCGGCCAGCGCGGAAGTTGCGCCAGCCGGCAATGAGATTACGGGAACCGTGCCTGACGTTGTCCAGCCGTCCGTCGCGCCTGTCACACGGGAGACGGTCGCCGCCTCCGGACCGGGGCGAGAAGGCCTGTGGGCCGCCCTGTTCTACGCAACCTGGACGATGGCACTCGGCTTTCCCGCGCTCTCGGGCAAGTTCCTCGCTGGACCATACAGTGATCAGTTCATCGCCGGCTACGCGTTCCGCGAATTCGGCGCTAGCGTTCTGCGGACAACCGGCGGATTCCCGCTGTGGAACCCGTATCTGTTCGGCGGAATGCCGTTCGTTGCCGCAATGCATGGCGACATCTTCTATCCGACGTTCCTGCTGCGGATGATAATGCCCACAGACGCAGCGATGACCTGGTCGTTCATCCTGCACCTTTTCCTTGCTGGCTTCTTCGCGTTCCGGTTCCTTCGCGCCAGCGGCTTTGGATTTTACGGGTCGCTCGTCGGCGGCGCAGGCTACATGATGAGCGGGCAGCTCGCTTCGCTCGTATCTCCCGGTCACGATGGCAAACTGACCGTAAGCGCGTTGTTTCCCCTCGGCCTCTGGATGCTTACTCGCGGCATTCGTGATGGAAAATCATGGAGCTGGGGCGTACTTGCCTTTGCGATCGGCCTTGCTGTACTGAGTCCACATCCTCAATTGCTCCAGTACATGCTCCTGGCAAGCGCGGCGTTCACCATCCATCTCGCAGTGTCCCTGTTCCGAAAGGGCGAGGTGCCGCCGTTGAGGATCGGCGCGCGAATGGCCGCAGCGCTTGGCGTCGTTGCGATCGGCCTGGCGATGGGAGCAATACAGTATCTGCCCGTTCGCGAGTATGTCGCCTGGTCGCCGCGCGCCGGGGGAATCGCAGATTACGCGACCGCAACATCGTACGCATGGCCGCTCAAGGAGCTCTTCGATGCGTATCTGCCGCAGTTCACGGGAATGATCGAGGGGTACTGGGGCGTCAATGCGATTCGCCTGCATACCGACTACCTCGGCGCCATCGTGCTTCTGTTCGCGGGCGCAGCGTTTGGAGGATTGAAGCTGGATCCGAAGCGAGGGTTCGTAATGTTCTGGGCGATAACCCTGGTTATTGCACTCCTGTGGGCGCTTGGCGGCGACACTCCTTTCTACAAGATCCCGTACGCCATAGTGCCGGGAACCAAGTACTTCCGGGCACCCGCGACCGTCTTTTTCGTGGGGTCGATGGCCCTTGCGGTTCTGTCGGCCACCGGCGCAGAAAAAGTGCTCCGCCGTGAGTTGAGTCTCATGTACATCCTGGGCTGGCTCTCGTTCGCGTCACTGATAGTCGTGCTGGCGATGGTCGGCGTATTGAATGACTTCGCTCTCACGCTCGCACCGGAGAATATGATCGACTATGTGATTGCAAACGCCTCCCAGGTGACGCTGGGTGCGTGGCGATCATTTGCGTTCATACTCTTCAGCGTGATCGCGATCCTGATCTACAGAAAAGGGAAAATCTCTGTCCGGGCCGCAGGCATTGCGATGGCAATGCTGGTCGCCGCCGACGGGTGGACGATAATGCGGAACTACTGGATGTTCTCCGAGCCGGCATCAGTGACATACGCCACCGACGCGGCGATCGAGCGCGTAAAAGCCGATCCCCAGCCGGCAAGAGTCCTCGCGATGGAGCTCGAGGCAAACCCGTTGAGAGACACGAACCTCCAGGGCGATGGCCTCATGATCCACAGG
>JBBREF010000104.1:0-13549 GCA_038203205.1 Gemmatimonadales bacterium
CTCGCGGTCGCACGCAGACCTGGGGAGGCTCGAGGCGAGTGAGGTGATCGACGAGGTCCGAGGCAGCCGAGACGACCTTGCTGCCATACTGGGACGCGAGGTCACGGCGTTCGCGTATCCGTTCGGCAACGTGACACCTACCGCAATGAAGCTCGCGAGCGACATTTTCCCGGCAGCCTTCACAATCGAGCAGGGATTGAACGACAAATCCACGCCGCTTCACCAGTTGCATCGCACAATGGTGCAGCACCGCGATACCGTCGCCGACGTATGCCTGCGCGCAAAGTTCGGAGGCAGCGTGCTCGACAGAATCCGCAAGGCGGCACGGGAAGCCATCGGCCCGCGCCCTTCGTCGCTCAGGTCTTGAGGAAACCCGTAGAGGTAGTCCATGTGCTCGGAACCGGCGAGAGGCACGCGGTAGGTCTCGCGCGCACAGTCGAACATCTCGCGATCTATCTCGATCCCGCAAAGTGGCATCTCTCGGTGATACTGCTCCGCGAAGACGGGCCGGTTGGTGACCGACTGAGAGGCCTCGGTGTCGACGTGAGCGCCGTAAACTGGAGCGAGGGCGCACGCGACGTATTCGGAGCGCGCCGGCTCATTCGCGAGCTGCGGCGCCGTTCACCTGACATCGTGCACTTCCATGCCGGAGGACGCGCGCAACGCTTCGTCGCGAAGGTGGCCACTCGCGCTCGCATCGTCGCGCATTTCCATTCCATCTACGAGGAGACGGGCCAGCGCGTTCACCGCACAACAGCGGGCGCGCACGCGGTCATCGCGAACTCGCGCGCAACCGCTGCGACACTGGGTGGCGCGGCTGCAACCGTGGTGCATCAGGGCGTGCCTGTCGCTCCTCGAACCCGCTCTCACGAGTCCGACTGCATCAAGCTGGGCGTCGCCGCACGCCTTGCCCCGGTGAAAGACATCTCGAGCCTGCTTTCCGCAATGGCGCTGCTTCGCCAGGATCCGGGCGGCATCACGCTCGAGATCGTCGGCGAAGGCCCGTCCGAAGCAGCGCTGCGCCGCGAATCCGCATCACTTGGACTCGACGACTCCATCGACTTCCTCGGCTGGACAGACGACGTCGGTGAGCGAATGCGCCGGTGGGATATTTATGTTCAGCCGTCGATCGCCGAAGGGTTCGGACTTTCCGTGCTCGAGGCAATGGCGGCGGGGTTGCCTGTCGTTGCAGCGAAGTCTGGTGGCATGCCGGAGGTAGTGATTGACGGCGAGACGGGAATCCTCGTGCCGCCGGGAGATCCAAAGGCCCTGGCAGGCGCTATCGCGAAGCTTGCGCGCGACCGCGACCTGAGGTTGGCGCTCGGTAAAGCCGGACGTGAGCGTGCGATGCGCGAGTTCGCGATAGCCTACGAGGTCCGCGCGATCGAATCGATTTACCAGAAGTTGCTGGCATGATCGTCCTGGGCTTCACGTTCTGGAAAGGAAGTCACGATTCGTCCGCTGCGCTCGTACGTGACGGACGATTGATCGCAGCGGCTGAGGAAGAGCGTTTCACGCGCAACAAACACGACGGTGCGGTTCCGTTCAACGCGATCGACTATTGCCTGCGAGAAGCCGGCATCACGATGGCTGATGTCGACTTCATCGCGTATCCTGATCGCCCGTTTCGCACTGGCCCGAACTCGCAGCTTGCGGAGATGAGCGACGAAACGCTCGATGCGATGATTGCAGGCGGTCATGCACGGAAGCGATCCGCGCTGCACAAGCGGGCAATTGCGGCGGCGGGGAAATTCGGCGCTGCGCGCGACGCAGGGATGCACCCGATGGTCAAGCACGGGTTCGATTCGCTTTCGTCGCGTTACGGGAAGCTGCCCCCTGTTCGGTATTACGGTCATCACCTTTCGCACGCAGCCGCCGCTTATCTCACCTCGGGCTTTGATGAGTCGGCGGTCCTGACGCTGGACGGAAGAGGTGGTCCACTGTCAGGGGGATCGTGGGCGGCACACGGCACTTCGTTCGAGAGGCTCGCCGAGGAGCCGTATACGAACTCGCTCGGTTGGTTCTATCGTGATTGTACGCGGTACGCCGGGCTCGGGGATTTCGGAGAAGGCAAGCTGATGGGTCTGGCGCCTTATGGAACTGCGGCATCGCAGGTATCACGGGTGGCGCGGATGCTCGACACAGCGGAGGCACGCTGGTTTGCCTATCGCGACAGCCCTTCCGAGAATATGCTGGGTTTCGCACCGCGACAGGCAGAGAGCGTGCTCGACGCGCCATGGCCGGATTTCGCGGCGGCCGTGCAGAGCGGTCTCGAGCGGGCCGTTGACCGTGCCGCGCGTTCGGCCGTGGGAGGAGCGCGATCGACCCGGCTCTGCATTGGCGGAGGCGTAGCGCTCAACTGTTCGGCAAATGGCCGACTGCTGAACGGAGGAGTCGCCGACGAGATCTGGCTCTTCCCTGCTTCGGGTGACGCGGGGCTGAGTGTCGGGGCTGCATTGTTGTGCGCGCGCGACGAAGGGACGCTCGACGCCATGCGGATCGATTCGCCTTATTGGGGCCCGTCGTTTAGTGATGACGAGATCGAGCGTGCCCTGTCCGGGAGCGTCAAGTTCGAGCGACCTGCCGATCTTTCCACGAGCGTCGCGAGTGCACTTTCAGAAGGCAATGTGATCGGATGGTTTCAGGGGCGGATGGAGCTGGGGCCACGGGCGCTTGGAAATCGAAGTATTCTTGCCGATCCGCGAACGATCGAGATGCGTGACAAGGTCAATCGAGTGAAACGGCGCGAGCAATGGCGGCCGCTTGCTCCTTCAGTGCTTGCTGAACAAAGTGCTGAGTGGTTCGAGCGTACTCCGCCGAATGCGTTCATGCTTTTCGCGGTCCAGGCGACGAGTCTTGCAAAGGAACGCGCGCCGGCAATCGTTCACGTCGATGGAAGCGCACGGCCGCAGCCGGTGACACGCGCGCTCAATGCGCCGTATTTCGACCTGATCAGTGAATTCAATCGCCAGACGGGTGTGCCGCTTCTCCTCAACACGTCGTTCAACGCAGCGGGTGAACCGATTGTGTGCTCGCCTGCTGACGCGCTGAGGACGTTCCTCGCGACCGACCTGGACATGCTGGCAATTGGGCCCTTCATCGTCAGGAAGCGCCGTTGACGGAACGCTGGTACTGTGACCGCGATCTCGTGCGCGAGCTTCCGTTCAGGTATCGCATATACGCGCTGTATTCCCGTTTGGTCGGGTCACGCTCGAGCCGCCGCGTTGTTGGTGGTTCATTTCTCCTTCGCGCGATTCGTTCGCTCAGCCGGGTTTTCAATCTTTCGACCGTTGTGCCAATTCGCGGAATCGACGGGCTGACGGTGCTCGCAGACTTTGCTGATGATCGGGTGCTCGAGGTGGTTCACGAGATCCGCGGTGAAAACGCTGAGTATCACGTGATGCGGGAGCTGCTCAAGGAGGGAGACACGTTCATCGATGTCGGCGCTAATTTCGGGTCGTTTTCATTGCTTGCATCGCGACTCGTCGGAGTGTCGGGAGTAGTGCTCGCGATCGAGCCCCAGCCGAGGCTTGCACGGCTGATCAGGGAGTCGGCGAGCAGGAGCAGGGCTTCGAACGTCACGGTACACGAAATTGCCGCCGGCGCATCGACCGAAACGGTAACCCTTCTCGTTCCGGCTGACGATTCCGGACGGGCTGGCATCTTTCCCGCATTCTCAGGCAGTGGGACACATGAGTCGGCACCAGTCAGCGTCGCGACGCTTGACGAGATCGCTGGCGGGCTCGTGCCGCTCGCAAGGACCGTCATCAAGATCGACGTCGAGGGCAGCGAATTCGCGGTTCTCGACGGGGCAAGGCTGATTATCGCGGCACGAAGGCCGGTGATCCTTATCGAGCTCAACCCGTGGAGTGCGAAGGCTGCGGGAAAAAGCACAGGTGAGCTGGTCGAACTGCTGCATCAACTGGGATACAGATCATTCTCGACTACGACGTCGTTTCCGACACTTCTCGATCGCAGCTCGATACCACTGACCGGCCAGCACAATCTCGTGGCAATGGGATGACTGCCCGCACCCGGCGTGTGCTTGCGCTCGTCACTGACGCTTACGGCGGTACTGGTGGTATCGCGCAGTACAACCGGGATTTCCTCGAGTGTGTCGCGAGCCACGAAAGCACGAGCGAAGTCGTCGTCATCCCGCGCGTCATCGCGCGTGAGCTCCAGCCGCTCCCCGCTCGCGTAACTCACCACCCGGAGATCGCCGGGTCCAAGCTGCAGTACGTTCGCTCTGTCGAGAAGCTCACTCGCGGGAAAGGTTGCTTCGACCTGATCGTCTGCGGCCATGTGAACCTGCTTCCGATCGCGTATCTGGCCGCGCGGCGCTGCGGCGCACGGCTGATGCTCGTTACTTACGGCCTCGAGGTGTGGAACGAAGGCAACAGGGCGATGAAGTACATGCTGCATCGCACCGACTCAGTTGTCGCGATAAGCGCACTTACGCTCAAGCGCCTGCGCGAGTGGGCCGTCATCTCCGGCGACCGCACGGTGCTCGTCCCGAACGCGATTGACCTGAGCGCCTACACTCCGGGTCCCCGGAACGAGGCGCTGCGTGCTCAACTGGGTATCGGCGACGGGCCGATGATCATGACACTCGGGCGCATGGATGCATCCGAGCGCGCGAAGGGCTTCGATGAAGTGCTCGAAGCGATGCCTTCACTGCTCGAGGACTTCCCGACTCTCCACTACTGCGCGGCTGGCGATGGCAGTGACAGGAAACGTCTTGAAGAGAAAGCATCTCGCCTGGGGGTGGCTGATCACGTCGTATTCCCCGGATACGTGTCGGAAGAACAGAAGCTCGATTATTACCGGCTCACAGATTTGTTCGTGATGCCGAGCAGGCTCGAGGGATTCGGGTACGTGTTCCTCGAAGCCCTGGCTTCAGGCGTGCCCGTGGTCGCGAGCAGCGTCGATGGCTCTAAAGAGGCTGTGCGTGGCGGGGCCTGGGGGACTCTTGCTGATCCCAACAACCGTGACGAGGTCCTGACCGCGATCCGCAATGGACTTCGGTATCCGAGGATGCCTGACCGATCTGAGCTCGAATACTTCTCGAAGGAACGGTTCCGGGGCAGGACATGGAGATCGATCGACAGAACAATGCTGCCGCGATAGCCTGGAACTTCGCGTTTCAGGTCTTCTGTCTGAGCTAACGCGGACTCGGCACACCCTTGAATGCCAGACCTGAGCCTTCGCCCTGATCGATGGCGGAGAAATGTTCTTCCATCATCGGCGGCAGTCCGGGTTTCGCAGGCGATGACATCCAGTCCATCTGCCACTCAACGGCCCGCGGAATTCCCTCTTCCAGCGACACCTTAGGCTCGTAGCCGAGCAACGCGTTAGCCTTGCCGATGTTGGCGATGTAGTGAGTGACTTCGCCGACGAGTGACGGTGCCAGCGTGATATCCGGCGTCTTCCCGAGTGCGCCAGCGACGAGCTCGGCCATCTTCACAAGGGTGTTGCCCTTTCCATAAGCGAGATTGACGGTTTCGTTCACCGCCTTACCCGATGCGAGAGCATTGATGCCTCGTACTATCCCGTCGACACAGTCATCCACGTATGTGAAGTCGAGAACTTTCTCCGCACCGTAAACGGTGATCGGCAGGTCACGTGAGAGCCGCTGCACGAACAGCGGGATCACGCGCACCATGCGTCCGATATCGTTGTCGAATCGGCCGTACACGTTGCTGAACCTGAAGACGAGATATGGCAGCCCGTAACAGCGCGAGTAAGAATAGACGAGCGCCTCGCCTGCGATCTTGCTCGCCGAATACGTGCTTTCGGTGTAGGCGAAGTCTGCGTTGTTCTCTTCGGTGTCGAAGCGGTGGATGTCGCCGTAGACCTCGCGACTGCTCGAGAAGATCACCGGCGTCTTCGTCTGCCGGCAGTACTCGAGGACGTTGAAAGTCATCACCATGTTCTCGAGGGCGCGGTGCGGCTCGCGCACGAGCTGATGGACCTTGGCGTGAGCGGCGAGGTGCACGACTACGTCTGACTTGGGATAGTCGACACCGCCGATGCCGCCGTGGTATGCGGGATAGTGTCCGCTCAGATCCTGGAGGAGGTACGGAAAGTCGTTGGTCCAGGTGTTGGGGCGGTTGTCGATTCCAAAAACTTCATGGCCTTCGCTGACGAGCCGCAACGCAAGGTTGGTCCCGATCTGGCCGCTCGAGCCAGTAATGATTACGCGCATTTAGCAAATCTATCGCTAGGGCAGGTTCTCGTAGAGGGCCATGACGTTCGCGGTGCCGGCTGCAAGCGAGAAATGCGATGCCTCGATCTGAGCGAGAGCATCAGTTCGTGAAACGTGAGTTGAGCCGAGCACGCGCAGGGCTTCGGTTGCCCATCGCGATGGGCCGTCAGGGAGAGGGAGAATCTTGACGAGATCGCTGATCACTACTGCGTCCTCGGGAACGCTTCGGGACATGATGATTGGAAGGCCTGCTGCCTGGGCTTCGACGATGCCGAGGCCTAAGCCTTCCTTGGGGACTTCCTGGCCGGGCCAAAGAAGGAGGTCGGCGGCCAGCATCAGCTCGGGGAGGTCGTCGCGCCAGCCGATGATTCTGACCCTATCCGAAAGTCCGCAGTCCGCCGCCTTCGTTTTTACAGTGTCCGTCTCGGGGCCCACTCCGGCGAACACTGCGACTGCCTTATCGTCTGTCGATGCGATCTGTTCGAGCACATCGACGACAAACGTCGGATTTTTGTATTCGGTCATTCTGCCAGCGAAAAGAATCATTCGGGCGTCACCTGCAACGCCGATCTGACTTCTCGTTTCAGCGGGGGAACGGCGCGGGTTCCTGAACCGTTGGGTGTCGATCCCGTAGTACACCACAGTGTCGCGAGGCTTCCTGGGACCGTTATTGAGCACCATCGACGCGAGTGCGTCGTTCGAGATGCCGACGATCCGGTCAGCGAGAGTGAGACAGGTTCTCCGCATCGGCTCCCACACGACGGCGCTCTTTGCTTTGGACGGAGTTGGCAGGTCCATCGCCGTGTTGTGAACATGAACAATCCGGCGGCGAACCCGTGTGCCGACTGCAGCGAGAAGGTAGACGGCGCTGACGATATCGTGGTGCGCGTGCATCACGTCATACTGCCCGCGCAGGAGAGTCGCTCGCAGCTCACTCATGAACCCCTTGGTCTCGCCAATGGGTACGGGAGAAAGAATTACTTCGCCGCCAAGCTCTCTCACCGCATCATCGAGGCGGCCGGGTTTGCCCAGTGCGCTGTAGAAAGTCCAATGGACGCCGGGATACTGATCGCGTGAATCGCGCATGATACGAAAGATCCAGTTCTCGACGGCCTGGTCGTGCATGTTCTCGACGACGTGAATCAGCTTCACCCTGAGAGCTCCGCCATGGCGCGCGATTCCCCGCGGCGTACCGCACGATGAAACCGCCGCTCTCTCGCTGACATGCGCGCCTGCCGGAGTACATCAGCAGCCTTGCCGACAATCCCATTATGACTGAGATCTGGCATCGTCTGCGGGCGCAGCGACCTGAGCATTTTGCCCGAGTATGCGATGCTCTCGATCAATCTGAGCAGATACTCTTCAGTGAGCCGCTCCGGCGGAATCAGGTGAGTCATTCTGAGAGATGCCATGACGCCGCACCCGAGCCCGATGTCGATCGCGCATGCGGCGAGATCGTTGTCGCCGCCGGAGACAAGGCTCGACCCGGTGCGATCGAGCAGGCGCGGGCGCTTCCCCTCATCATGCAACCTCAGATATTCGCGAGCGACAGATGCACGCACGCAGAGACCCGCACCCAGCGGAGTCGACTCGTCCTGGTCGTAGAGATTGGACCAGCTGTCCTTCCTCACCTCGCGAATAACAAGGTTGGTCCAGTAACGCTGCGTCCAGGCGGGTGGCGGTGAATCGAATTCAGCGGTCACGCTCCCGCTCCAGGCACCAAGGAAGTGCCGCCCCTCGGCGATGCTGACGACGTTCGCGAGATAATCGGGCGCTGCGACGTTGTCATCGTCGATAAAAACAATCACATCGCCGACAGCCTCACGAATTCCCTTAAGGCGAGCCGGAGTGAGCCCCAGTTTTTCTTCGCGAACGATTCGAGCTGCAGGATGCCACTGGAGGTCGACACTTCCATCGATCGGCGGTGAGCTCGCGTTGTCGACGAGAATGAGCTCCCACTCGCCCGTTGGCAGCGTCTGCGCACGAAGCGCTGCCAGAGTGCGCGCGATGTACACAACGCGCGGATTGTGGGAACACAGGACGACAGAAATCAAACTTCCACTCCGGAGTGCGGATTACCGGCGTCGGACTGCGGATTACCGGCGTCGGACGGGCTGGCTCGTGCGGACTTCGGACTGTTCTTAGAGATAACCCGGCGAAGCCTGACAACTGATTTCACCACTGGTTCCGGCAGCAGTCGCCTCAGCATGACGCGTGCTGGACGATGCGACAGCGGATTTTTCCGCCATGCTTTCGCAACGAGACGCATTGCGGCACCACGCTGATTCTGGTAGAGAATGAGATTCTCCGCCCAGGCAAGATCCTCCAGCAGACTCGCGCGCCTGGTTTCACGAGGCGTAAGTGCGTCGACACGAATCGTTGCATCTGGCTTCGCAGCGACAGCGGCATTATGCGGGAGCCTGATGACGCTCCTGCCTCTGGCTCTCCGGGAGAACTCTTCTATCGCGCGCGAATACGCATCGACGACAAGTTTAGCCGTTTCCTGCCACCTCATCTCCTTCACCATCGTGTCGCGCGCGGCTCGGCCGACCTGTGCCCGTACACCAGCATCCTTCCACAAAGTCTCGGTCGCGAGCGCGAACGCAGACGGCTGGTCCATCGGCTGGAAAAAGGCATTCAAACCGTCCTTTACGACTTCACGCGCGAGCCCGACACGCGTAGTGAGACAGCAAACGCCGCTGCTCATCGCCTCGAGCAGCGGAACAGGGCCACCTTCGACGCGAGCAGTGACCCAGTAGAAATCGAGAGCATGATATAGTCTCGGAATATCTGCGAGGTCCTCGACGAACGGCATCCACGCGCACGTGATTCCCGCATCGCGAAACTGCGCGACCATCTGCTGCCAACCGGGCCCCACGATGAGAACACCTGTCCGGGGCAGTCGCTCACGCAGTTGCATCACAGCTTCTGCAAATAGCGCCGTGCCTTTCCTGTCGTCGTCATTGCTCGCACGCTTCGCAAAAAACCCGATTACAGGCTCTGCGTTCGCCAGCCCTGTCTGTGCCTTCTGTGCCCTCCGGCGTTCTGGAGTAGCCGGGGCAAACATGTCAGTGTCCACGCCATAGGGAACGCGAAACACGCGATCCATATCTGCGCCCCTCTTGTTCAGGTCGGACACCCACTCTTCGGAACCCGCAATGATCGCGTCGCCGTCGGTGTTATGACTGACCAGGTCCCACGAGGTGACGTGGTGATGACTCGTCACAACCGGCATCAGCGGCTTGAGCAGCGGCAGCCACTTCTTCGTGGCATACGGGCAGAGAAAATGAACGAGATCGAACCTCCGAGCGATCTCCGCAGGATCCGGAAGCAGGTCGTCGAGCACCGTTGCAGAAAGGATCGTCGCATCCATCCACGTATTGGCGGCGGCGATGGATTTTGCAATCGTCCCCGTCACCCAGTAGATCGAGTCGGGAACGAGGAGAACGCGGTATTGCGTCACGTGATGACGACGGCTCCGTACTCCGGCCCATCCGAGATGTGGCGATCTGTATCGAGAAATCTGATATCGCGGCCAGCTCGCTGGACCATGCCAAGCAGCTCCGGGAATGACGTGCCGAACGAGTGCCATGCGTACGGGTGCAGCTCGCAGACGATCTTCGTCTCCCCATGCAGCGCCCGCGCAGCACCGCGAAGCACGTTCACCTCAGCCCCCTCCGCGTCGATCTTGATCCAGTCAGGATTCGGCAGGGCGTTGGCAGTGAAATATTCGTCGAGGGTAACTGTCTGAACCGTCGAGCTCACGATGTCCGACGCGTCGGCGTTCGTTCCGAAACCTGCGCGCTCGAGTGACGACATGTTGTCGCCGGCTCGCACGAAAAATTCCCGCTCTCCATTATCATCGAACACAGCAAATGGTTCGACCGTCACGCGCGAAGAAAGCTTGTTGATGAACAGGTTGCGCTCCATCAGCGAGCGTCCCTCTTGTTCGGGCTCGAAGGCGATGACGCGGCCGCCGGATCCAACCAGCGCGCCGAAAAGAACTGCATACTGCCCGCAGTTTGCGCCCACGTCGATGACGGTCTGTCCCCTCTCGATATTCTCGCAGAAGAACTCGAGCTGACGTACGTCGTTCCGCACGATCATGTCCGGATCGTCGCGATATTTGAGGCGCGTCGGCCTCGTGCCCGGCGTATAGCGCAGACTGTGGCCGCCAAGATCTATCTGCTCATCGCGGCCCGCGTACCAGAGTTTTTTCACAACCTGCACAGCTTTTTCGACCGCAGGAACCCCAAGCACTCCAGTTCTCATCGGTTCGATTCCCTCGCGGCCAGCGCGACGCCGTTTCTCGTCGGCTGAACGAGGCTCACACCAAAATCCCTGTCTATCGTGAGCACGGGATATCCCTCGAGTCTCAGGGTCTCGACGAACGCTGGCACGCCCATGTCCGCGCGAGTGTACTCGCTTCCTGGGTGCAGCGCCCACGTCGTGTCGTGGAACACGACGAATCCGAACGGTCCCACGAAGGGGGAGAAGAGATCCCAGTCGCGCTTCACGCCTTCATAGCTGTGATCGCCATCGATGAAGAGCATATCGATCTGCTTCGTCCACGTCGCGGCGACATTCTGTGAAACATCGCGCACTATCTCCACGTGGCTCCCGAGGCCGAGCGATGCGATGTTCCCGCGCATCACGTCGATTGTGTTCACCGAATCTGTGTCGTTCCAGTTAGTCGTCGTGTGCGGATCGATGGCGAACAGCCTTCCCTTCCCGTTCTCCTTCAAAGCCTGCCCGACAAAACAGGCAGACCTTCCGCGCGCCGAACCTATCTCCACTGCAACGTCGGGTTTCAGTGAGCGTGCGAGGCCGTACAGCACCCACGACGAATCACCAAGTCCGGAGCTGAAATCGATGCGGTCGAGAGCTGCCGCTGATTCGCCAAGGGCGCCTCGCGCCTTTCGCTTGACCCGCTCCAACAACGATGACTGACCACTCATCCAGTAGCTGCCTCTGAAGATTTGTCCGCTTCCCAGTTCCAGCGGGCGGGCTCACGCACGCCGCCACCCTCACGAATGATGACGGCCGGAGTCGAAGGGCCCGGTAAAACGTCGATCCACGCGCATCCCTGAAGATAATCGAGACTCACGTGATCACCCGATCGGGCGCCGATGTCGAGGGCATATCGGCCAGGCTGGAGATTCAGCGTGTCGATCGAGAGCGACACAGCCCCGGTATGAGGATTCGCGAGATCCCTGCGCTGCCCGCCAAGGTCACTGTCGATGCTGAGCACCCTGATTCCTTCCGGCGAGGCAAAACCGATCCCGAACGCCACGTCATAGGCGGGCTCGCGAAGCTCATACTCGACCCTGACCGAGAGCGGCTCGCCGTGCAGCACGCTCGATCCGTCGTTGAGCGAAACCCGATGAATCATCAGCTGCTCGCCCTGCCCCGCAGAACGACGGATGCTGTCGAGTGACATCGTCGTCTCTGCAGGCTCCATGCTGCTCTCGAGATATCCGCGTATCACGTCGAGGGAAGATCCAAGCATCCTCACGTTGCCATGATCGAGCCAGATCGCGCGCGTGCACAACGAGCGGACCGACGCCATGCTGTGACTTACGAACAGAACCGTCCTTCCCTTCTGCTCGGAAATGTCCTTCATGCGGCCGAGGCATTTTCGCTGAAACTGTGAATCGCCGACGGCAAGAACTTCGTCAACGATGAGGACTTCGGGCTCGAGGTTCGCAGCGACCGCGAACGCGAGACGTACGTACATCCCGCTCGAGTACCGCTTGACCGGCGTGTCGAGGAACTGTTCAACTTCGGCGAAGTCGACGATGTCGTCGAACCGGGCTCGAATCTCGCGCCGGCTCATGCCAAGGATCGCACCGTTGAGGAAGATATTTTCGCGGCCGGTGAGCTCCGGATGAAATCCGGTTCCGACCTCGAGCAGGCTCGCCACTCGTCCGCGCATCCTTATCGATCCCGTCGTCGGCTCAGTGATGCGACTTAGCAGCTTTAGAAGCGTGGACTTTCCAGCGCCATTCTTGCCGACGATTCCGACGACATCCCCTTCAGCGATCTCGAACGAGACGTCCTTGAGCGCCCAGAAGTCGACATCTTCGGTGCGCGCGGCGGACGCTCTCCCGCTCCAGGTGACTGCACCCGCGAGGGTATCGCGCAGGGTCGAGTAGCGGGCGCCACTGGTCTGCGTGATACGGTACTTCTTGCCTAATCCTTCGACGGCGACTGCGCGGTGTTTCATCGAATTGTCAGATGATGTCCGCGAATGTCCGCTCGGTTCTGCGGAAGTACCAGATGCCGACAACGAGCATCGCCACGATCATCACGCCGGAGATATAAAGGCTCGGCAAATACACGGGAGACGCCGGCCCGACGATCACCCAGCGGAATGCGTCGATGAGCCCGACCAGTGGATTGAGCGAGTACAGCAGTCTCCATTTCTCCGGGACGATGTTGGTGCTGAAACCAACCGGCGAGATGTACATCCCGAGCTGCACTATGAACGGTACAACGTAGCGAAAGTCCCTGAACCTCACGTTGAGCGCGGCAATCAGCAATCCTGGTCCAACCGCGACAGCTACTGCCGCGGGGATGAGGAGAAACAACAGGAGCATCCGCGGCCCCGGCCAGTACGAGTACCACGCCATCAGGCCGGCAAGAATCGCGAACGAGATGAGGAAATCGACGAGCGCGACCACGATCGTGCCGATCGGCACGATGAGCCGGGGGAAGTAGACCTTGGAGATGAGATTCGTGTTTGTAATGAGACTCGTGCTGCTTTCCGACAGCGCGCGGGAGAAGAACTGCCACGGAAGCAGAGCGGCAAAGACGAACACCGGATACGGCGCGCCATGCGACGGCAGCTTTGCCAGCCTGCCGAACACGAGGGTGAACACGAGCATTGTCAGGAAAGGCTGCAGCAATGCCCAGGTCACGCCAAGCACTGTCTGCTTGTAGCGGACGAGCACATCGCGCCAGGCCAGAAAATAAAAGAGCTCACGGAACCGCCACACGTCGCGCCAGTAATTGCGCTCGGTGTGACCGGCCTGGATGAGCATTTCCTGCATCAGATTCCTTGAACGGGGGGAGTCGGCCTTCATTATACTACGCCCCGTGGAAATGCTTAAGGGGGAAAACGAGTGCGGACTAACTGCGGAATGCGGATTGAGGACTGAGCTGATGGCGGACTGCGGACGTACTGCGGATTTCGGCCTGCGGACTGAACTGATTGCGGACTGCGGACGTACTGCGGATTGCGGACTGCGGACTGAGCTGATAGCGGACAGCGGACGTACAGCGGATTGCGGACTGAGGACGAAAATCAAAAAAACGGGCTGAAAACCGCGCGCAGCGAACCGC
>JBBREF010000105.1:0-13417 GCA_038203205.1 Gemmatimonadales bacterium
CTTCGCGATGGACAGAGCTTCGTCTGGCTGCGGGCGACGCTCAATCGACACCCATTGAGGAGCCCCGACGGAACGAAGTTGCTCGTATATCTGCGTGACTCGTCGGGCACGGCAATCGTTTCCGGCAACCCGCGATCGAACACGCGTATCGACACAGTTCTCGTGAGTGCCAGTAACGACAGCATTCCCGACATAGACGAGTACGTTGACGACCACACCGTGCTGGGGCTGCACCTCGCCACTGCCACCGTAACGACTCTCGATCCGACAGTACGTCCGGCGCGCCCCGTTGAGCTTTTCCGCGGTTCACGATTCGCGACCGTCGCTCCGGGCGGGAAGCTGATTGTCTACCAGGATCCTGACGGCCGGGTGAAGGTGACTTCATACCCGCCTGGCGGGGATGTCATTCAGGTTGCGACCGGAGTCGAGCCGTTGTGGTTGTCGAGCTCCGAGTTCGTCTATCGTTCGGGCGTAACCTGGTATTCGATACGCGTCGATCCCGTGACTGGAGAACCGCGTGGTGCTCCGGTGGTGTTCGCGCGCGATCCGCGGTTCAACGACACGTCGGGATGGTCGAACCGGCTCTCGCACGATGGCGGAATTATTTACGTGCGTGGCCCTGATGAATCGACGGCGCGTTATCTCCGTGTCATGCCGAACTGGGTTTCTCGCATGAAGGCCGCTGTGGATAGCGCCGGCTCTTAGAGTCCACCTAGCGCCGCGCGGACACTTCCCGGTGGCAGGACGCGAATGGATCCGCAAACTTCTCAGCGCGCAGGAACGCGGAGTCCGTCAGCGCCTCGAGAAACGCGACGAGCGCATCGACTTCAACAGCTGTAAGGTCGAGCCGGCGAGGTAGCCCGTCTTCCTCCGTTAACCGTTCATCGAGAGAATCGCTCGGCTGAACCCCTTCAGAATAGAAAATGACAACATCGCGAAGTGTCCGGAGACGACCATCGTGCATATACGGAGGCCGCACGGCGATATTGCGAAGCGACGGGGGCTTGAATTTGCCGTGGCCGGCACCGGAGTCGAGAGGAACGGTATCGAGTCCATTGTTGCTAGCCTTGTCCGCCAGCTGCACAATCGTGCGATGACAGTTGATGCAGCCGCTGGCAACGAACAGACGTGATCCCTCGAGCTCTCTGACGGTTAATCGAGAGTAGTCGGGCGCACCACCCGTCGCAAACACTGAATCGATTCGCGAGCCAGCGGATATGAGCGATCTCACGAACTGCGCGAGGGCTGACGCAATCCGCTCGTCTGTTACCTGTGTGGACCCGAATGCAGCCGCGAAGAGCCGCGGGTAGTACGGCACCGACGCAAGCTTTGAGATCACGTTCGCTTCCGGCCGTCCCATTTCAAGTGAATCGTAAATCGGCTGGAGGACCTGACGCTCGAGGGACTCCGCCCTTTCGTCCCAGAAGAACTTTCCCTGTGCGTTGAATCGTGCATTAGCGAGACCCATCGTTCGCCGGCGATTTGTGCTGTGTCCGACCCCGCGACTGAAGCGCACAGTGTCCGAGAAGCCGAACTGCTGCCTGTGACACGATGCGCAGGCAATACTATCGTTACTGGACAATCGAACGTCGTAGAACAGGACGCGGCCGAGCGCAGCGCCGGCGTTCGTCACCGGAGATGTAATCCTGTAGTTGTCGGAGCTCCTGACGCTCCCAAAAGGAGTCGAGGTGAAATGGTGCGGCAGCGGCGCGTCGCCTTCCGAATACCCGCTTGGTGGCGAATCAATTACCGGGAAGCACGTCCTGGAGTCGTCGGGCGACCTGCAGGCCGTGAGAAGGATGCACGCTCCGGCAATGCGGCCGAGGCTGGCGAGATTATGGATCTATGAACTCCAGGAGCCGAAGATCCGGTCCCCAGTAACCGGTAATCACGAGAGTGACAGAGCGGCCTGGCGGAGGCACGTAATTCAATCTTGCCGATTCGGGGCCGCCCCCTTTCATCTTCAGAACGAAGTCCAATGGGCCCGCACGCGAGTAGTAGTCAGTGACGGCGCCTGGATCGAAGTAGCACAGCTCGGGCAGGCCAGCCACCTCACCTCCCCGCGGGGTCATCCAGAGGAGGGACGTCGGATTCCCACCATGGACCAACCGGAATCGCCCCTCGGGGGGCACGCCTGACCCGGCCCGGGACCACGCCCTTGCGGTGCCTACACTGCCCGCCCGACCGACGATGAAGATGGTCAGGTAATCGCCATCTCGTATCAGCTCGCTATTATCGACGGTCCCATCCGGGGAAAGCGCGTCGAGCTGAGACAGCAATGTTCCACTCGATGTCCGCCGCTCAACCGAGTTGCCGAAGGAAACAGTTAACGAGCTGGTTTTGTTCGAGTGAAAGGTTACCGGACCGACATCCGGGGACGCGTGCGCAATGCGGATCGTAGCGGTCGCCTGTCCGCTGCTGATTACATCCATCAGCGCTGTCGCCGAACCCTCTGAAGTGGATCCTGTAATCGTCGTTCCCCGAGTCTCGCCATGCGCAACGGCGAGCCCGTCCGCACCGACGCTCACCGCTGCTGAATCGCTGGAGCTCCAGACCGCGTTGGACGGTTCGTCAATCCGCTGACCATTGATGTCAGTCAGGATGGCCTGGAACTGAATCGAGTCTCCAACACTTGCGTACAAGAATCCGCCCCACCTGGGCACCGCGTTTGGAAGAACCCGCACCCTCGCGGTAACCGCTACTTCGCCGGACTTCTCGATTCCATCGATGAGAATTCGGATCGTTGAACGTCCCCTGCGCAGCCCTTTGAGAACACCCTCACTCGAAACTGCGACTATGGTGGAATCCGAAGAGAAGAACAGCATCCCCTTAGGCTCAGCGATGACTTCGCCTGCAATATTTCGGACGCTAACGGCCAGTAGCGCGTTCTCATTTACAATGAGCGCCGGCGGGATCTCGACAGTGAGCGAGAATGGTTTTGTGTCAAGCCGGTCGACAGGGCCATCGGCATCTGCCGGATTCCGGCAGGTGATCGTCCCCAGGGCCGCAAGGGCGATGAACACGACGACTGAGTGGCGTCTCACTTGCCCGGACCGGACATAGGGATTCCGGAGGAAGAAAGTAGGTGGAGCCGACCCGCTAGATGTACCTCGTCAGACCCGTGGGCGGTAGGAGTGACGCAGTTCCGGAACGAAGTCTAGACCCGCATGGCGGATAGATTTCCGCAATGCCCCGCATCGTCTCGTTCCTTCCCGCCGGGGGCCGAACGGTCGCGTGCACTCCGCGAGTTTGGGACCAACCGTTGCATTATCTGGATTTGTGCGCTCCAGCGAAAACCCGGTAGAGCGAGTCGGGGCGTATAGCCGAGAGATCTCTGTCCGCATGCGTGAGGATGTCGAACTCGAGGCCATCGGCATATGCCGCAGTGAGAAGGGTTGTTGCTCTTGCAGTATCCCCGAGGCTCGCGGCAATGCGCGCACGAAGCTGGAGTCTTCTGCCAAACTGGAACGGCTTGGATGACCCAGCGAGCCTTCGTTCATATCCCTCCGCGGCAGTGCGGTCGCCCGACCGAGCGGCCAACACTCCGAGAGCGCCGATGCAGGTGCTGCAATCTGGAATCTCCCTGAGAAGCGAATCATAGAGCGATTTGGCCGGATCCCGAGCATCGAGCAGATAGAGAGTTCGCGCTTTCGACGCAATCGCACTGATTGAAACGCGGGACGACGTCGGCAGCGAGACCTGCTCCGCACGGAGTCGTTGCAGCAGAGTGATTGACTCCGAACGGTATCCGTGCGCGGCCAGCTCCATCGCTACCACTCGCAGTGTTACAATCGGATCCGCAGTACGGTACGCCGAAGACTCTGCCGTTCGCATCACCTCGTCAACGCGACCGAGCGCCGCAAGTGCACGAAGCTCGTACCCGGCAAGCGCACCCAGCTCGGGGTGGCTCATCCGCGCGGAACGCACAGTCACCAGCTCCCTTTCGTGCTCGCCCATCAAATGCAACGCCTCGGCACGCGTTGTCCAATATCCAAGCCACCCTTCGCCGAACTCCGCGTCGCTGGAAATGTTGTCGAGAGCCGCGAGAGCTTCGCTTGGCCGAGCGGTCTCGACATTGTCGATGGCAAGTTGAAGCGATGCGAGGTCGGATCCTGGCGCCAGCGCGACCACACTTTGCATTGCAGCGCGCGCGCCGATGCGATCACCTCTAAGTGACCGTGCCAGCCACTCGAGGAGCCGCTCATCAGCAGGAGGAAGTTGCGCGCGTCGAGGCAGGATCGATCTTACGATTGAGTCCGCAGCGACGAACCGACCAGCATGATAGAGCTGAATGCCTCCGACAATGGCCGCGATAGTGAACGTCGAATCCTCAGAGAACGCCTGCCTGAATGCGGCGACGGCGCCGTCGTGATCTTCCGCACGAATGCGACGCATGCCGTCTACGAAGAGCTGGTAACCCCGGTATGAAGGAGGCTGGCTGAGCGAGCTACCCCAACCCGGATAAAGCGATGCTGACAACGCGGCTGCGATGCGATCGTTGAACTTTGCAGCAATCGCGGAAACCATTTCCTGCGAAGCCGCATGCGATATCACCGTGCGCTTTATTTTCCCGGTGCGTGCGTCCACCAGCTCTGCACGCAGCTCGACCGCATCGTCATCGCGAGTCAGTCGTCCGCGAACTATCGTCCCTGCGCGGGCAACCGAGGACCGATTATCAGCAAGAACCATCATACCATCCAGTGACGACAGCGTCGCACGCGTCTCGACCGTCAGGCGATGTGCGATGCTGTCGAGCGCCGGACCATCAGCGGTGAACTGCATGACCGACACCTGACGCGGATCGAGCTCCGACTCAGCAGAAGGTGCGAGCTCTGCAGCGACACCGACCAGTACGATGGCGACGCCAACTGCAGCCGCAATCCTGTACCTGCGATGATTTGGACGTGCCGTGGCTGGTGGCGGTTGCTCCGGCATGATCACCGTTGCAATGGCAGCGCGTGGGGGATTTGTAAGAAGCTTTGCGACAATCGGCACTTCGCGTCGCGACCGGCGCAGCTCGTCGGCAAGCATCGTTGTTTCTGCTGACGGCTCAACATCGTATTCGCGGCGCATCTCCGCTATGAACCGATCATGGAGAGCCAACGCTTCAATCGTCGCACCGGCATTCGAAAGCAGGCGCATGCCCCGCCGGAGCGCGGCTTCGTCAGATCTCGATAGCGCCATCGCAGCACGCACGCCGCGTAATACGTTCGCCACCGTTGCCTTGCTCCCACCACCCTCGGCAACCTGCCATGAGGCCTCGAGCACGAGCGCGTTGACACGGGCTCGCTCGCTGTCTACCCAGTGCTCGAATGCGGGAGCATCTGCGATGAAAAGTCCCGCCAGCATCTCACCTCGATAGAGGTCGAGCACTACCGAGGCATCGCCCGCACCTGATGCGACCTCGAGAGAATGGAGGTCGCAGCTTACCACGCCGGGGTCGAGCTCGATCAACTCCGTCCCTCGCGATATCACTGCTTCCGCGCCGAGCGTCTTGCGAAGGCCGTGGAGTGCCTGCCTGAGTGCCGAGCGGGAGCGCTCGTGGTCGAGCTCAGGCCAGAGGAGTCCGAGAATTGTGTCGCGCCGATGCGCGCCGCGTGGCCGGGCGATCGCGAGATACGACAGGAGGGCCAGGCGTTTTGCCTGCTGGCCCGTCGCCGAGGACAACGGCCCGTCGGTAGTGCCGATCCGGACTGAGCCGAGTGTGGTGAGATGAATCAATTCCTGAACCTCAACGGTCTGACAACGCCCGAGGGAAGTTGAACAGCTCGCGCGAACGCGGTTTGGGGTCGAGGGCGTCGGTGAAGCGGGTGACAACCCCGGTGCTCTCTAAGACAAAGCGAAGCGGTTCCGAACTGGCAATCCATTTGAGATTCGCCGCGGCGTAGCCCGCAGACTGCTCCTCGACGGTGGTAAGTTTCTGCCCCCAGTCCTCGGGCTTGGCTTCGATGACACCGACGGGGTTTTTGTCGATGAAGAGGACGTAATCGGCCGGGCCAATGTCGGTCTGATATTCCCGGAGGGCGATGCCCGGACCGGCGCTGAAATCGATGCGGTTCTTCGACTGAACCTTCCAGCCAGCTCTACCGAGCATCAGATCGATCGCATCGCGCGCTCTCTGCTCAGGCTTCTGGTTCGGGTCTTCCAGCCGGTTCATTGCGTAGGGATCTCCCGTTCGCTTTGCTCGCTATGGCCGCCGATGGTCACGCGGAAGTGAACCGGAAAGCAAAGCGTATCCTTCGAGGCCGCGACAATGCCAACCCCCGCACTGCATTTTGCTGTGGGGCCTAATCATAGGTGCGGCTAGCGAGCGGGGCAAGAAAGGCCGCTTCCTTAGCAACGCCGGGTGCCAATGTAGACTTCGGCACCCTGGCCCTGGCGAGACCAGCCGCGGAATCCGTAGCGCTTTCTGTCGCGCCTGCGACCTTGCAGCGTTTCGACCTCAGCAGGGACAGGCGAGGGCTCGCGGCTGTCGTGCAGGCGAAAGGAGTTCAAGAGCTCCGCATCTACGATCTTCGCGACGGGCAAACTTTCGTCTGGTTGCGTGCGCCGCTCATTCGTCACCCGCTGTGGAGCCCTGGCCGAACGAAGTTGCTTGTATTCCTGCGTGACTCGTCAGGCACGGCGATCATTTCCGGCAACCCGCGATCGAATGCGCGTATGGAGCCATTTAAGCTCACAACTCGCCCTAATTGAAGCTGCCGACAGGCTTCGTGATTTGCTTCAAACCGTCACACCTAGCAGAGTAAACATGTACCTGCGCAGTTCATCTTCATCATAGTCGTAGCGAGCTAAGGCATCCGAAACTATGGCTATCAGCGCACGAAGCTGCTCCGCGCGCAACCTCCCTTCCTCCGTATTTGAGTCCATCTCAAGAACATCGTTATCAAGGAGGGCCAAGTCAGCACTTAGCTGAAGTTCGAAGTCGTCGATTTGGACTGGCTCTTCTTCATCCCAAGCCTCAGCTGCAACATCCTCATAAATCTCGATGTCGTTCAGCAAGTCTCTCTGCCGCTCCCTCAGCTCATCGTAGATGTTCCTCAGTGGCGGAGACTCTAATAAGCTTGTTGTCGAGAACCTGGCCTGACCCGTTAGAGCAAATTGCACTACTAGGAACGCCGCCAATGCGCGAGCTGACGGGCTGGGAAATTCGACGGACTCGATCGCTAGTCGGAACACTAAATCATCCCCCTCCATCGAACGCTTGACGAGAGCGTCAACGCGTGTTTTAGGATGATTTAAGAAGGTATATGCGAATGTAGGTTCGATTACCTCAGTTCGATCTGCGCTTCGGAACTCCGCCATAATATTTCGCATCTTTTCTCGATGCTCAATCAGATTCGTGCAAAGGACGATAAAATAGTACTCAAGTCCCAAAACCTTTCTGAAGGCATCGTCCCGTTGCGCCTTAAGCTCTTGCATGTACCGAGGTTTTTGGAGGTCATCGAACGACTTGACTTGGAATCCAACAATCTCGACCGTGTCGGCTTTAACTGCGTGAACCCGAAGTATTAGGTCAGTGCCGTCGTCACGAATGCCCTGCGTATCGTAAACCACCTCGCGATGTTTGCCATAACTATCCAAGAACATTTCGAGCTTCTCTTGAAGGCGTGGGAGCAGAATGGAATTGTGTTTCCATCCTTGGAAGCGGGTTGTTGCCCGCACCGGAGCGCGCTGGTATCTCAGCAATCGTACGAGGCTGTCTTGTAAAGGTTCGGTCACCTTCTCCTCGGTATCATTGACGGCCTAGCGCCATCAGTTGTTTGGCCTGTTGGGAGTACCCGCTTCTTAGGGGTGTCGCAGTAAGCACCCCCGGATCGAGTGTCCTAGCTACTCCATCCTTCTAGTTCGGCATCATTATCTCGTGCTGATGACCTAGGATCAGCCTACTCGAGGACGCGAAATTCTCTCACATTTTCCGCACGCCATTGCCTTCCCCGCTTTGTTAGGTCGGCTCGAAACATTATCGCATTCTTATCGCGGTGCGCATCAATAGCCATTTGATACTCGGGCGCGTTCAACGGAGCACGTAATTTTCTAGTCGAGCCCTCAAGTACAGTTGCAACCGACACCTCGCCGTCAAGGTCGCCCTCGTCCCGGTGAAGATCTACTACAACTCCAGTAAATAAGATGCCTTCGGCCGGTTCGGTTCGTTTCAGGAACTTGGCAGCGTCGGTTAGGATGGGAACGTCCGCCGGCGAGAAAGAGAAATGGCGCCTAAGCCCATCGACCGGGCGGGTGCGTGCCCAGTCGACTTCCAAATCAACAGGGGCGGACAGCTCGTCGTGCTGAAGAATTAGTGCGAGGGCGTCGCAAAGATTCGCTGATACTCCGCTGGGAACGCTTTCCTCGAACATTGAAAAATCACCTGATGTCGCAACAGCGTGGCTCGATCGACCCACCGCCTCCAGTGCACTAGCAAGCTTCTTGGTAACTTTGCGCGGGAATGGTTCATCGATGTATTCAAGCAGACCAGGCGCGCCGGGAGTCAATAGCGGCGTAACGCGGGAAATGAGCGAAATGACATAGCTACCTCGTTCGGACTGCCCGAGCTCGACTCGTCGCATGTAGTCCTCCGCCTGAAGCGGCCTTCGAGTCGGGAGAACTGCTCGGGAAGTGATTGCAGACGTTGCCGCCGCGTATAGAAGTTCGAAGGCACCCGCAACAAGGGACGCGCCGTCTTTGAGACGGATCGACGCATCAGCTTCATTAAAGCTAGGCCTGCGTAATCTGACTACATCCGAGCCACCCTCTACTATGGCTCTAACAACCTCCAACTCCGACCGTTCGCTTGCCCGTGACAGGATTCGTACGGCTTCTGCCACTCTCAGTGCATAGTCCCTTACCTCTCGTATGCCAGGAAGGACAATATCATCGAAGCGGGGATGCTGGACGTTGACCCAAACCTGAGTTTGATCGGCCGTAGAGTCGAAGAGGTCCCACCCGCTTGCTTGGAGAAAGCTAGAGAGATCTTCCAGAGAAATACCCTCAAAAATAGCCTTGTCTCTGATTTCAGCTCTCACGGGTTCAACCCACTCGCTAGCCGGGTGAAGAGGTTGTCAAGTTGAGTGACGTTAAACACCGCGGTCCGACTGATTCGGATCGTAACCGACGTTGTGTTAGAGGTATCGGGCAAGCCGTTAAGGCTAATCCAGTACCCACATCGAAGCAGTGACAATTCAGTTTCCGTGTGGCCAATCCAATCTTCGATGTTTGGGGGCATTCGAACAACTACCAGAATCCGAGGCACAGCGAGACTTGGATCTCTGAGATCGTCATAGTTTTTCTTGGGGAGTGGGAAGACTATTTCATTGCCTCTCACACAATCAGATCCCGTCGCCTTCACCTGAATATCAAGTTGTGGCGAGCGTCGAATCGTCCCAATCGTCTTTCGCTTAAGAATTAGATCGATACTATCATCATCTACGGGCGGTTTGGACGCGCTGCAGCCGGCGGCGGCCGCAGTCGCCGCGATATACGCCTCCGAAAATTGTTGCATCCGCCAAGTCTGGTCCGCCGGAACGGTACCAAACAGGGCTGGTGTAATGGTAATTCCCAATAGTGTCTCTAAGAGTCTTGGTTGGCCGCGGGCCTGCTTGCCTTCTCGCGGGGGGCTCGCATGAAGTTGCGCTATTTTGTTGCGGCTGCAATGCCGGTTCTCTATCACCCAACTGTCGGTTTCGTATCACCTAAAACTCCGCGCCCGACGCGCTCACTGCTTTACCGACACCTCTTTAACCGCTTTCCCACCACAGTCGGCACATTTCCGTCTTTCTCGAATCGTCCGTGCACCAAGACGAAAAATCGCAACTTCACCACCTCAGCGAATTCCTCTGCGAGGAAGCTCGGAACGACAATATTGATAAACCCCACTCATCCTCGATCAGCCGGAAAATCGTCCCATTCGCCGATCCTGTAACCGGAGACCCGCGTGGTGCTCCAGTGCCGTTCACGCGCGATCCCCGGTTCAAGACGCGTCGGGGTGGTCAAACCGCGTCTCGCGCGATAGCGGGAGTTTCTACCTGCGTGGCCCCGACTAATCGAGCGCGCGTTATCTGCGGATCATTCCGAACTGGGTGTCGCGCATGAAGGCCGCGGTGGACAGCGCGGATTCATAGAGCTGCGCCAAGCAACCAAGCATTGGGTTGGCCAAAGAGAGCGCTGCTCAAAAAGGAATATTGTCGTCATCGCCGAGCAACGCGTCGATATCGGCGTCTTCCAAGTCAACAATGTCGACGCTGCCATGACCGTAATGTCGAGCGCGACTTTCAGCCGCCGCGTCTAACTCATCAAGCCAAGCCATCTCCTCAAAGCCGCTAGGACCAATCGGTTCGGCACCATTGACATCGTAGAATTCCACCCCGATGTCGGCCAGCCAAGCAAACCCTGGCTCGCCTCGGAGATACTTGTTTTTGGGGGATTTTAGCCATCCCTTTACTCCACATTCGTATGCAAGCAGCCACTGAGACTTGAAGAGCGATTCTCTTCTGAGCATTGACCGCCAGCGAACAGTATCCAACGGACTCTCGAATATGGCATTACTGGCGGCATGCAATGCAAGGAGTACTACCACGGCATCAGTCATTCGGCTGACCGCTTTGGCTGATGCTCGAGAAAGTCTAAGCTCAAAAACGAGAGCCGCCCAAAGTAGCCATGCCACTTCGTTTGCGTGCCCGAGATTTGCGTGCATGCCCATCTGCGCATTTGCGAACTTCGAGAGCTTTAGTCGATCGACTGCCTCACCAAGTTTATGGACGTGCGCGAGCTTGCTCAACGCGATGGGAAAGGCACCGGGGTCGGCAGTTGAGAGCTGGAGCAGCAAATCTTGAAACAGGTCCCAATTCCCGGGCGAGACGTCCATTGTCCGCATACGCGAGAGAGCGTAGCCAATTACCCCTTTTGTAGGATGCTGCTTGGCAATGTCGATCACGCCGTCAAAGAACCAGATCAACTGATCACCATTACTATCGGAGCGAGCGACTATGTCTAGGAACTGGACCTGACGCTTCCACTCCTCATCTAGATGAGTAGGCAATGGGTCGACACGCGTTTTTCCGTGATTTAATCCGAGTTCGAGTTTTGCTAAACAGTCTTGCAAGCGGCCGATAATCATCGCGCCCTGTGAAGCAGTGTCGCAGCCAAATTCGAAATCATCTATGAAGCGAATACCTGCCAGAGTCGGCTTGCGCCGCAACAGTTGTTCGTCCAAAGAGGCCCCAACCAATTCTGCCAAAATCAGCGAGGTGTCAGGGCCGACGGGAAGCCCGACCGATTGCCCAGCTTGACATGCGCGAACCCAGTCGTCAAGTCTTCGTCCAAGCAGGCCCCTTCCAGCCTTGCCCCGTCGCTGCTTGGCTTTAGCCTTACCGTGTAGCGCCCATTCTATCGTATGAGTGTAGATCGAATGGTAGAAACGTGAAATGTCAGCGACGGCTACGTAGTTTGCCGATCGTCGGATACGCACCCGTTCGCGGGACAAATCCTTTTCGCCTGGTACGACTGCACGCTCTTGATTAACTACAGGATAGCTTATCGACAACGGCGATTGTCGGATCCTCCCGCTAATGCGGCTCCAGTTTCTACCGATCAGCAAACAGAGCTGGAGATACGGGATTGGGTTAGGGATCGACAGCGTTCGTCGAAATCCCCCGATCCGGCCAACGCTATGCGGGCACAATTCCGCCTCACGATAATTACTCAGAAAGACCGGCATACCACCGATCGCGTAAAGAACTCTCGACGCAAACGCTTCAGTTGAAAACGTAGGAGGAAGCTCCTTCGGGAAATATCCTCGAGATAGGAGATCCCAGGCTGTCAGGCTCATGCGCGTACTATCCTATTGTTTTACAGTTACGACGGCGGGCAGGTCACTCGAAATCGCAGGGCCAAACAGCAGCGCCTCTCCATGCCTTAATGCCGGAAGGGCCTTTCTCGCATCCAGACCAAGGATCGCTTCGAGATACTCTAGCCCGGTTTGATCGACGCTCTTGAACGCTATAAGGTTCTCGCATTGCGAGAGGGCGCTCTTAGCGACCACCGCAGTACGTTGTGAGATCAAGATGACGGTTATTCCGTACTTTCTTATCTGCATCATTAACAATCCAAACTTTGACGCGGCCTCCCGACCAGGCGCGTTGAATCCCATCCCAGCTGGCTCCGGAACAAATTGATGGGCCTCGTCAATGATCAAAACTCGGGGCAAGGGGGTGCCACCTTTGTATTCCTTGTAGGCGAGCTTTACCCACCCCTGCAGATACGCTAGAGCCTCGTCGGGCGGTGTAGTACCCGGCTTCGGCTCAAATACCGAAAGGCCGAATGCATTATCCTCGTGCGGCCCACCGTAGGTAGGAAGGCCTTTTTTCGCCACCCACTCGCCAGTCTGATCCAGAATCGTGACGCGATGCGTCAATGAAAGTAGTCTGGCGAGCCGCAATGCAAGTGTAGTCTTTCCCATCCTAGTCATACCGAGAATGGCTAAGTGACCTTGGCACGCAATCTCGCAATCCATGACCACGGGTACCTTCGTGCCTACTAAAGTGCCAACAACGACAACATTTTGAGGCATCGCTGGTAAAGGCATCTCAGTAGACCGTGGTAGTTTTACAGCTCCGCCGGGCGCGGGTACCCAACGATGTCTCCTGAGCCGCAACGAATCAGCATCCACGATCCCGAGCTGGGTTGCATGGGCTCTCACTACCTGGTGGGCTCCACCTCTAACTTTAGCTTCCTCGATCTCCGCCCATCTGATTTGGTAGAGAACGTCACCACCTTCCGAGGCGACTGCGACGATTTCGCCCACCCCAAGCTCCTTGCTCGAGACAAATTGGAGATTGGTATCAGACGACGGAGCTAGGACTGCGCCGACTGCCGCGTGAACTCCGCTTCCAGTTGTTGATAGGCTGATAACCGATTTCCTAGCCAGTAGCTCGCACTTCTCTAGGTCGTCAATGTGTATCTGCCCCCAGAAATCGGTACTGCGATGAATTCGGTTTAAAATGACCCCATCAGCGGTACATCCATCAGCGCGCAACTCGACTGACGTACCTGGCGTAGGAAGGTGCGGTGATGAGAGAAGCAGGATGGATGGACCGATCATCCCTTCCGCGGCACAGGGCGTTGGACCGCCGGAAACGCTGCTCCACACCGCTTGCCAGTTGATCAAACCAAGAAGAGTGACCGATGCCACTGTGCCTGCGAGCAACCAAAATTCAACCGCAGCTACGTCAGAGTATTCCAGCAGGGCGAGAAAGAAGACAGCTGAAAAGATTACTCGGGAAGTTGCAACGCGGCTAAGCAGATTGGCTGCTCGACCAATTCGAACAAACCTTCCTTCAGAGCGTCCAGCACCAAACACGAGGGCAGTTAAGCCAAGGACCAACGCGATGACTAGGAACACTGCGAGCATGTCCCAGCCGAT
>JBBREF010000106.1:0-13411 GCA_038203205.1 Gemmatimonadales bacterium
GTGATCGCCAACACACGACCGTGATGGCAGGCAACGACCTTTCATAGAATTTGAACAACGGGCACCGCCCCGTCGCTTCCCGGCTCTCACGGCAACTACACATGGGAAGGAGGTTTCGGAGGTGCCGGAGGTACTGGAGCACCTATTATCGCGAAGCGAATTGCGTCCCGGGTAGATCAGTTTTTCAATTCTTTGTTCAACGACGGAAGTGCGTCAACTCCACTCCAGAGGTAGTTCTGCCAGTTGAGCCCTTGCCGAATGCGTGGCAAAGTGCTCCAGTACCTCCTTCACCTCCAAAGCCTCCTCCCCATGCGTAGTCGCTTTCGCGCTCGTGCTGCCAGCCGCTACCAACTCACAGCTACGCCTTATCCCCATCTCGCTGTCGACTTCCAAAGAGGGCCAGCGATTCGGGATTCGCCAACGCCTCGGTATTTGATACTGGTCGACCGTGCACAACTTCCCGCACCGCGATTTCGCTGATCTTGCCGCTGATCGTGCGTGGAATGTCGGCAACCTGGATTATCTCCTTTGGCACGTGCAGCGGGCTGGTGTTGTCGCGTATCTGCTTCCGTATACGGGCCTGCATCGCGTCATCCAGGATTTCTCCCTCGCGCACTCGTACGAACAGCACGATATCAACGTCGCCTGACGCACCTTCCCCGGTCTCTTTTCCGATCGCGATGCTCTCGACTATCTCCGGAAGCTGCTCGACCTGGCGGTAGATCTCAGCTGTTCCAATTCTCACCCCACCCGGGTTCAGCGTAGCGTCGCTCCGGCCATAGATGATCATGCCATCGTGCGCGGTGAGCTCGCACCAGTCACCATGCCGCCACACGCCGGGGTACTTGTCGAAATACGCTGCGTGATATCTGGATCCATCGGGATCGTTCCAGAACGCGACGGGCATGCTCACGAACGGTTTGGTGCAGACGAGCTCCCCTGCCTCAGCCGTCATGGTTTCCCCCGACTCATTGAACACCTCGACCGCCATACCGAGCGCGCGGCACTGAAGCTCGCCTCGATAAACGGGGGCAATGGGATTGCCACCCGCAAAACACGAAACTATGTCGGTGCCGCCGCTGATGCTGGCAAGATGGACATCGCGCTTTATGCGTGAGTAGACATAGTCGAAGCTGTGAAGCGCGAGCGGACTTCCCGTCGACAGTACCGTGCGGAGTGCTGACAAGTCATGATCAGCTCCAGGCTCGAGATCATGTTTCTCGCACATCGCGAGATACTTGGCGCTCGTCCCAAACACCGTAAGCTTCTCTGTGGACGCCATTTCCCAGAGCTTGTCGGTCTGCTCAGGGAACGGAGCGCCATCGTAGAGCACTATCGTCGAGCCGACTGCGAGCGCGCTGACGAGCCAGTTCCACATCATCCACCCGAGCGTGGTGAAGTAGAACACGCGATCCTCGCGCTTGAGATCCGTATGGAGCAGCAGCTCCTTGTAGTGCTGGAGCAGCGTTCCGCCAGCGCCGTGCACCATGCACTTCGGCAAACCCGTCGTGCCTGAAGAGTAGAGTATGTATAGCGGATGATCGAAGGGCAGCCGCTCAAAAACCGTTTCCTCTGCGGTGGGCCGCGCGAAATCGTCCCACATTATGCCGCCAGTCAGTCCAGACAGCGACGGTTGCCTGTCGCCATAGGGAACTACGACAACCTTCTCTATGGAACCAACTGTCTCTGCAACCCGCGCAGCGCGCTCAAGGCAATCGATCCGTTTGCCGTTGTACACGTAACTATCAGCGCAGAACAGCACGCGCGGCTCGATCTGACCGAACCTGTCCAGCACTCCCTGAACTCCAAAGTCGGGCGAGCATGACGACCACACCGCCCCGATCGACGCAGCGGCAAGCATTGCAATAACAGCTTCAGGAATGTTCGGCAGAAACCCCGCCACCCGATCACCGGCAACGATTCCCGAAGCGCGAAGCGCCGCGGCAACCCGCGCGACCTCGTCATGAAGTTGCGCGAACGACAACACGCGCTGCCTCCCGCTCTCATTCCACGCGACGATGGCGTCGCGGTCATCGCGATAGCGCAACAGGTTTTCCGCAAAGTTGAGCCGCGCGCCAATGAACCACCGCGGGCCAAGCAGTCGATCAGGGGGAGCCATCCGGTCGAGCCCGATGACAACGTCAGCCCACGATTCGCCATCGACTGACTCAGCGACGACGTCCGCGTACCGCCACATTGCCGGCCAGAACTCCTCCGGGTGCGCAACCGACCAGTCGTAAGCCGCAGCGTACGACGCCTTCCCCGCAAAACGCAAAAACGCAGACATGTTTGCCTGCGCCTTGCGTTCATCCGATGGTACCCAGACTGCAGTCATTTTAAGAATGTCCAGCCGTCACGTAGTGTTTCTCCAACTCTCTGCGTGTTCTCCCCTGCGCCCTCCCTCTGCCTCTGCGCCCTCTAGTATCTAGGACGTAGGCGGGGAGAATTGTTCGTGCTGCGTATCGACCCATGACTTGTGATACGCCGGATCTTCGATCGCGACAGCCTCCTTCGCAACCTTGAGCGGACGGAAACTGTCCATCATCACCGCCAGTTCCTCAGTGTACTTCGCGCCAATGCTCGCCTCGGCGCGACCCGGATGGGGACCGTGAGGAATACCATCCGGATGATGCGTGATGCTTCCGAACTCGATTCCCTTCCGGCTCATGAACTCGCTCGACGCGTAGTAGAGAACCTCGTCGGAATCCACGTTGGAGTGATTGTATGGAGCCGGCACCGCTTCCGGATGAAAATCGTACGGCCGCGGACAGAACGAACACACCACGAAGCCGTCACCCTGGAATGTCTGATGAACGGGCGGCGGCTGATGCACACGCCCGACGATCGGCTCGAAATCCATGATGTTGAACGCCCACGGGTAGAAAAAGCCGTCCCAGCCGACCACGTCAAACGGATGGTGATCCAGCACCAGCTCATTGATTCCGTCGTACTGTTTCACGAAGAGTGGGAAATCGCCCTTCTCATCATGCGGCTCCAGCTGGAGCGGCCGACGGAAATCGCGTTCCGAGTACGGCGCGCCCTCCACGATCTGGCCGAACTCGTTCCGATAGCGCTTCGGCGTACGGACATGCCCCCGGCTCTCGAAGACGACAAACTTGGTATCGGCACCAGAGTCCATCCGGTACCGATGGAGAATTCCCCGATGAATGACGAGATAATCTCCCTCGCCGTACGGGAGGTCTCCGAAAACTGTCTCCAGCACTCCCTTGCCTTTGCTCACGTACACGAGCTCGTCTGCCTGAGCATTCCTGTAGAAATGCGAGTCATGCGTATCCGGCTCGACGTAGTACATCGCGATATCCTGATTGAACAGGATCGGAGTCCTGTCCAGCGTCGGGCTGCCGCCTTTCTTTGCGCGCGAAGTCAGAAAGTGACGGTGGTGGAGCGTCCTGTCCGAATCCTCGACGAGTTTCATCTCCCTTACCCGCCGCACCGATTTTACAGTCGTCGGCGGGTAGATGTGATAAAGCAGCGACGAAGTCCCGGTAAAACCCTCGTGACCCATCAGCTCTTCCGCATACAGTCCGCCATCGGGCTTCCTGAAGGCAATGTGTCTCTTTCGCGGCATCGAGCCGAGCGTGTGGTATATGGGCATCAGAGGTTACCGCGCAGGTCCTGCTCTCTTTCCAGCGCCTCGAACAGTGCCTTGAAGTTTCCGGCACCGAAGCTCTTCGCACCTTTTCGCTGGATGATCTCATAAAAGACCGTCGGCCTGTCCTGAATCGGCTTGCTGAAGATCTGCAGCAGATAACCTTCATCATCCCGGTCGACGAGAATCCCGAGCTCGCGCAGCGGGGCGATATCCTCGTCAATTTTCCCGACGCGGTCGAGCACACTGTCGTAGTAGGTAGTCGGCACCCGCAGGAACTCGACTCCCCGTGAGCGCATCTCGGTGACGGTCGAAATAATGTCGTCAGTTGCGATGGCGATGTGCTGCACCCCCGGCCCCTGATAGAAATCGAGGTATTCATCGATTTGCGATTTCTTTTTACCCGCGGCGGGCTCGTTGATCGGGAACTTGATCCGCCCATTGCCGTTCGACATCACCTTGGACATGAGCGCCGAGTATTCAGTTGAGATCGTCTTGTCGTCGAATGTCAGGATGTTCACGAAGCCAAGTACCCGCTCGTAGAATCCGACCCACTCGTTCATCTTGCCGAGCTCGACGTTCCCAACGCAGTGGTCGACGTACTTGAGTCCAACGGGCACTGTCTTCGCGAGGGACGTCATGGGAACGAATCCAGGCATGAAGAGACCGCGATAGTTCCTGCGCTCGATGAGACTGTGGATCGTATCACCGTACGTCCTGATCGCGGCAACGACTATCTCCCCATTCTCATCGCTGACAACATGCGGCTCCACCGCCGGCTCGGCGCCCCGCTCAACTGCTTTCTGAAACGCATCGCGCGCATCGTCAACCCACATCGCAATGTCGCGTACACCGTCCCCGTGTTTCGCAACATGCTCAGCGATCGGTCCTTCGCCACGTATCGCAGTTGTCAGAACGAACCGCACCTTGTCCTGCTGAAGCAGGTAGCTGGCGCGATCCCGCACGCCCGTCTCGGGCCCGCGGTACGCGACGACTTCCATTCCGAAAGCCGACCTGTAGAAGTGGCTCGCCTGTTTGGCGTTGCCGACCCAGAACTCGATGTAGTCGGTGCCGTTTATCGGGAAGGTGTCCACCGCATGATCGGCGGTTGGAAGAGTGGCGGTTGCCATTGGTAGTCTCCTGCTGTGTGTTGCCAACGTGTAAGCAGCGGCTGCTCTGCCACTGCTGCCAGTCCTATGCCCGTGCTGCCCGGCCGCGCGCTTCGGCAAGCTTTCGCGCGATCCCACGGTAGAATGCGGCGTCGACGGGCTTCTGCTGATCTTCGAGCGTCAAAGCCGAAAGCTCGAGCGCATACAGAATATTACCCAGATACACCTCAGCCACGCTCGCTACGGTCTCCTCGTCTTCTGCTGCTTTCACTGGCGGCGCAGCGGGCTGCTGCTCGTCAGTCAACGGGGAAGCGGCACCGGAGTGACCTCGCCTGTGCCAAAGCCCGTCTCGCCGGTCACGACCTTTACAACGATCGCAGTGATGTTATCGATGCCGCCGTTGTTGTTTGCATCTGCGATCATCGCGTTGACGATGCGCTCCGGGGTTGCCCGGGACAGAAGCAGCTGTTGCAGCCGCTTGTCCTCGACCATGCCCGTCAGGCCATCGCTCGCGAGAAGAAACACATCGCCGACCTTCGTCTCGCCGTTGATGACGTCCGGCTCGATCTCGCTGCTCATCCCGATGCAGCACGTGATCACGTTGCTCTGGGGATGGTGGCGGGCCTGGGCTGCCGTTATCAAACCGGCATCGACCTGTTCCTGCACAAGGGAGTGATCCTTGGTGAGCTGGGTCATCCCGCCATCGCGAACGAGATAAATACGGGAGTCTCCTACATGACCGATGAGGAATCGAGTGTCGGAAAGGAGGAGCGCCGATGCGGTGCTCCCCATCCCCGTCTTGTCGACTTCCCTCATCGTTCGCTGGAAGACTTCTCTATTGGCCTTTTTTAGCGTCTCCGAGACGCGCGGGCCGGCGGTGGGATCTGCGAGGTCATTGAGATCGGCCAGCTCCGAGGCGATGAGATCGACAGCCATCTGGCTCGCGACCTCGCCCGCGGCGTGGCCGCCCATACCGTCAGCCACTATAAAAAGGCCGCGATATTCGTTGGCGTCCGCGTAGAGGTTGTCTTCGTTCCCCTTGCGCAGCCTGCCCGTGTCGGTTCTTGCTGAGACAGCCAGGTGCACTAAAGCCCGCTCCCCGCGTTTCGCGGGATGAAATAAGTCAAGGAATCAGCTCGTTGAACTGGTCAATTGAGTCTACAAACTACGCCACAGTCCGCAGGGGCAGCAAGCGTCAGCCTGCACGCAGCACCTTCGGACCGGTTTCTCCGCTCTGAAGCCGCCAGAGACGTTCGTAAAGCCCACCCTTTCCCATGAGCTCTTCGTGTCGCCCCCGCTCCAGAATCTCTCCATGATGTAACACGAGTATTTCGTCAGACCCGACGATAGTACTCAGCCGATGGGCAATGGCGATAGTAGTCCTCCCTTCCATGAGAACCGCCAGCGCCCCCTGAATCTCGGCCTCGATCTCACTGTCGACGGCGCTGGTCGCCTCATCGAGCACCAGCAGCGATGCATCCGCCGCGACCGCGCGAGCGAACGAAAGCAGCTGCCGCTCACCCACGCTCAGGGACGAACCGCGCTCCCCGAGCTTGTGAAGATAGCCGTCCGGGAGCCGGCTGATTATCCGATGCGCACCGACACGCGCCGCAGCTCGAGCGACCTCGGCATCGCTCAGCGGATTTGATAGCCTGATGTTGGTTGCGATATCCCCGGCAAAGAGGAAAATATCCTGCTGGACGTAGGCGATATGCCCACGAAGCTCATCCAGCTGTATCCCGCGAATATCCGTACCGTTTACAAGTATCCGGCCCCGCTGAGGGTCGTAGAATCGCATCAGCAGATTTACTATCGTCGTCTTCCCCGCACCCGTGTGACCCACGAGCGCTACGGATTTCCCCGGCGACGCCGTAAACGAAACACCCTTGAGCACCCACTCGGGATCCGCCGGAATTCCCGACGGAGTGCTGGCAACGTGGCCGGTGTCATACGCGAACCAGACATCCTCGAACTTCACCTCGACTGAGGTCCTCACGCGCGCCAGCGGGGCGTCACTCACCACCGACTCGGACGGTTCGGTGTCCAGGAGCGCAAAAATACGCTCGGAGCTCGCCATCGCGCTCTGAAGGATGTTGAATTTTTCAGCGAGATCCTGGAGCGGTTGATAGAACCTGCGCCCGAGCTGGAGAAATGCTGCCACGGTTCCGACTGTCAGCGTGTTTTCCTGAACCAGCGATGCGCTCGCAACAATAAGGAGCGCAACCGCGACCGATGTAAGAAGCTCGATCGCCGGGAAATAGGCGGCATACGCCGTGATCGACCTGATGTGAGCGTCGAGATGCTCCTTGTTCAGGCTGGTGAATCTTTCAGCCTCCCAGCTCTCCCGGCCAAAAAGCTGGACGGTTCGCATCCCCGCGATCCGCTCCTGAAGGAAAGAGTTGATTCGTGCGAGCTTGGTGCGGATGTCGCGGTAGGCGTCGCGGACACTCGTCCTGAACCAGTGTGACACGCCTGCCACGAGCGGAATCACGACGAGCGCCGTCAGCGTCAGCCGCCAGTCCATCAGGAACATCGCGACCCCAATGGCGAGCAGTGTGAACAGGTCTCCGAGTCCCGATACAACTCCCGCGGTGAAGAGTTCGTTGAGCGTTTCGACGTCTGAAGTAACGCGCGTAATCAGGCGGCCTGCGGGATTCCTGTCGAAGAACGAGACCGACAGGCGCTGAAGATGTGCGAATATCTGCATCCTCAGGTCTCGCATCACGCTCTGCCCGAGGAGGTTAGTGAGCATCGCTTCGCCGAAGCCGCAAAGGAACTGGGCAACCAGGACGACCGCGAAGAGGATCGACGCGGTGACGATGGCTTCGCTGTCACTTCGAGGCAGGGCTACGTCGATGACGTACTGGGTCAGCAGCGGCCCGGCCAGCTGCAGGGCTCCCTCGATCGAAAGCAGCAGCATGGAGGCCGCGACAAGACCTTTATATGGCCTTATGTACTGGAGGAGCCGCCGCATGAGATGCGCGTCATATGTTCTCGCGAGCGCGTCTTCTTCGTGCATGGTTGCGGGGCTGGACATCGAGCGGTATGCTAACGGACGAGATACCGACGCGCCACCGCTCCGGGGAATGGTACGCAGGTTGCACTTCCCGGTGTGATGCGCCAGGTATCTGGACGCATTTCACCCTACGGAGGAGAAATGAATTTTATTGCATGGATCGTCCTCGGCCTGATCGCAGGTGCGATTGCCAAGGCAATCATGCCCGGTAACGATCCGGGCGGAATTATCGTGACCATGATCATCGGAATCGTTGGTGCACTCATCGGCGGATTCCTCGGCAGCACACTCATGGGCGCGCCGCTGACCGGATTCTCGGTTCAGAGTCTTCTGCTCGCGATCGTTGGAGCCCTGATCCTCCTTTGGGTCTACAGAATGGCAACGAAGGGCCGAAGCAGGGTACCGTAGCTTCAACCCGCCTCGCAGGGTGACGAGGGAATAAATGCCGCTCTGGCTCTACTGGATCCTTCTGGGTCTCGTAGCAGGAACGCTGGCGAAGTTTCTGGTGCCAGGGCGGGATCCCTCGGGTTGCATCATCACGATCCTTCTGGGGATCATTGGAGCCGTCATTGGCGGCTTCATAGGCACGCGTTTCGGCTGGGGAACAGTCACCGCCGGAGCTTTCGACATGAGATCAATCGGGTTAGCCACCCTTGGCGCGATCGTTTTGCTCCTCTTAGGGCGAGCGGTCCGACGGCTCTAAGCGAAGGGTTTGTGCCGCCTCGGACGGTTTGACGCTTCTCTTACGGTCAGGCGCTGGATACGGGACGGGAAACCGTCGATTGGTGCCGCGTTTTGAGCTTCCCGTTTCGCGCGTTAACCGTTTTGCGTCAAAACGGCGACGATAGATGCCACTTGTCACCAAACGCAAACTCGCGACGGGATACACAGAACTGGAAACGCAGGACGCGGCATTCTGCTCCATTTGCCCGGAAAACTCCAGCTGTACGAAGCCCTCTCGCCTTAGTCGCCAATCGGTGTTTGTTCGGCACTCCCCGAGCCGACTCAATAGATTGAATATGTGAAAGAGAGCATCATTGTCCGCGGCGCACGACAGCACAATCTGAAGGGTTTCGACCTCGAGATTCCGCGCCGAACTCTGACAGTGATCACGGGCCCTTCGGGGTCTGGCAAGTCCTCCCTCGCGTTTGATACCATATATGCAGAAGGTCAGCGAAGGTACGTCGAGTCTCTCTCGGCTTACGCCAGGCAATTCCTCGAGCGGATGGAGAAGCCTGATGTCGACAGCGTCGAGGGACTGTCACCGGCTGTCGCAATCGAGCAGCGAAATCCGACGAAGACATCTCGTTCGACCGTAGGGACTGCGACCGAGATTTATGACTACCTGAGACTGTTGTGGGCGCGAGTTGGGCGAACTCATTGCCCGGTCTGCAGCAGAGAGATGAAGCCGGATACCGTCTCATCTGTAGCCGATACAGTCCTCCGTCTAGCAGCGGGAACCAGGTTCTACGTCGCCTTCCCTCTCCAGCTATCCGAGCTGGTTACGCACAAGGTCGTCGTCGAGAACCTGCGGGCTCAGGGATTTCTTCGTGTTTACGCCGATGGAGTCATTTCTCATCTCGATGAGCTCGAGTCGGCGAAGATCGACCTGACCCGCGTTGCGGAAGTTCTGGTCGTCGTGGACCGCCTCGCGCTGTCAGAGGAAATCGGGGCGCGCCTCAACGACGCGATCGGAACCGCGTTTGCCGATGGCGACGGCGAGTGCGTCATCATTCTGGCCGAAACGCTGGAGAAACTGCGCTTCACCGAGCGGTTCGAATGTCCTTACGACGGCACGCGCGCGCCGGTGCCATCTCCTCAGTTGTTCTCTTTCAACAATCCCCGCGGCGCGTGCGAGCGATGCAACGGGTTTGGTGCAGTCCTCGAGTACGATGAATCGTTGATTGTCTGCAACCCCGAACGCACACTGCGTGACGGCGCAATTGATCCGTGGACGAAACCGCGGTATGACAACAAGCGTCGCACGCTGGCTGACTTTGCGCGGCGGGAGGGGATTCCGCTCGACAAACCGTGGAGCGACCTCACCAATTCGCAGCGTCATCTGCTCCTCAACGCAAAGACTCGCGGCTACAAGGGGATTCTTCCCTTCCTCAAGGAGCTCGAGGAGAAGCGATACAAGCAGTACATACGAATTTTCCTGCGGCAGTATCAAACTGCTCAGCAGTGCCCCGACTGCAGGGGAACGAAGCTCAAGCCTGAAGCGCTGAACGTCCGTGTCGATGGCAAGACGATCGCAGAGGTAGCCGAGCTATCGGTAGGAACTCTCTTCGAGTGGGTGAATCAGCTCCAGCTTTCGGCCTTCGAGCAGGAGGTGGCTGAGACGATTTTACGCGAGGCCCGTGAGCGGATCAGGTTCCTGCGCGATGTCGGCCTCGAGTATCTGTCACTCAATCGAGCGACGCGAACTTTGTCCGGTGGCGAGGCTCAGCGGATCGGGCTTGCAAACTCCCTTGGCTCGCAGCTCGTCGACACACTCTATGTGCTGGATGAACCGTCGATCGGCCTGCATCCGCGTGACATGGGGCGGCTGCTCACGCTTCTCCACCGCCTCAGGGACTCCGGCAATACAGTTCTCGTCGTTGAACACGATCCCGCTGCGATCGCCGCCGCTGACTACATGGTCGAGCTGGGACCGGGAAGCGGCGAGCATGGCGGGGAGATAGTCTTCGCGGGGCCTTTGTCGCGCGTCAGCGAGAGTCCCCTCACTGGACAATACCTGACCGGCGAGCGCGAGATTCCTCTCCCACTCGAGAGAAGGCGGCTTGGTCCACGCTGGATAACGCTGACCGGCGCACGCGAGCACAACCTTCAGGGTGTCGACATTCGTATCCCGCTCGGTGCGATGACTGTCGTGACGGGCGTCTCAGGTTCAGGCAAGAGCACGCTCGTGCACGATGTTCTCTATCGCGCGCTGGAAACCCAGCTTGAAGGCGAAAGTTCGGCGAAAAGACATCTCGGCGAGACCATTGGCGCTTACGATTCGATCACCGGCCACGATGCGATCGACGAAGTGGTGATGATCGACCAGACGCCCATCGGGAAATCACCGCGCTCGAATCCGGTGACTTACATCAAGGCGTTCGACCAGATTCGCGCGATCTTCGCCGACGCTCCGGTTTCCCGGCAGCGCAAATACACGCCGAGTACGTTCAGCTTCAACGTTGCGGGCGGAAGGTGCGAGGAGTGTGAGGGTGCGGGTTCGATTGAAGTCGAAATGGTGTTCATGGCCGACATCCACGTTCCATGCGATGCGTGCGGCGGCAAGCGGTACAAGCCCGAAGTTCTCGACGTGAAGGTGAATGGCAGGAGCATAGCTGGCGTTCTCGACCTCACTGTCGACCAGGCGATCAGGTTCTTTCCGCGCGAGGAAAAACTCGGGCAGGCGTTATGGCAGCTTCAGCAGGTGGGACTTGGGTACCTCAGGCTTGGCCAGGCCGCGACGACTCTGTCGGGCGGGGAGGCGCAGCGAATCAAGGTTGCGCGCGAGCTGATTGCATCGACGAAGAAGCGGGGACGCAAGCTATACATTCTCGACGAGCCGACGACTGGGCTGCACCTCGACGATATCAGAAAGCTTCTGGAAGTGCTGGATCGACTGATCGAGCAGGGTCATACTTTGTTGTTAATCGAGCACAATCTCGACGTGATCAAGATTGCCGACTGGCTCGTGGATCTTGGGCCTGAGGGTGGCTCCGGTGGAGGAAAGCTTGTCGCGATGGGCAGGCCGGAGGAAATCGCGGCAGTGCCTGAGTCACACACCGGCCAGTGGCTTGCACCAATGCTGGCGAGGTCTAGTGGTTCTCCTGCGCCTTCCGAGAGAGCGTCGTTACGATCGCGCGCGGTATGACGCGCTCGATCTGCACCATCGCCTTGTTTTTCAGTCCCGGGATTGCGAGCCTTTGCCCTCGCATCGTCGCCGCATAGCCATAACGTGCGACGTCTTTCGCGTCAGCTACCCCGGTCATCCTGAAAAGCCGTGAGTTCTGGTGACCCGCGCGCTCGGCGAAAAATGTGTCTGTTGCGCCCGGGCAGAGGCAGGTGACAGTGACGCCCGTGTTTCGTAGCTCCTCATCGATTGCCTGTGAGAAGCTGAGGATGAACGCTTTCGTCGAAAAGTAGATCGACATCAGCGGTCCGGGCTGAAACGCTGCGGTGGATGCGACGTTGAGGATTCTTCCCTTTCGCCGCAGCAACATCGGCTGCATGAAGAGCTTGGTCAGGTGCATCAAAGCGACGACGTTGACCTGCACCATGTCCCGTTCCACTTCGATGTCAGTTTCCGCAAACTCGCCGGCTACTCCGAAACCCGCATTGTTGACGAGGATATCTACTTGCAGGCCCTGATTCGAGACTTCGTCGAAGAGGCGTTGCGGGGATTCGGGATCGGCCAGGTCCGAGAGGATGACCGTAGCCTTGATTCCGTATTTGCCTTCAAAGGACCCTGCGGCTGCCTCCAACGCATCGCGGTCGCGCGCAACAAGAATCAGATCGTGCCCGTGTGCGGCGAACTGCTTTGCGAGCTCGAGCCCGATCCCTCTCGACCCGCCGGTGATGAGCACTGACTGCTTTTCGGCTTTCATCGAGGAAAAATAGTCGCGGGGCAGGCCGATCCTGGCGACGGGAGCAGTTTCACGCTGGCTGGACACATGGAGTTGATTTGAACCTCCCGTTGGTCTAACTTCCGGAGACCATTCCCGAGTAGCTCAGGTGGTAGAGCAGGTGACTGTTAATCACCGGGTCGGGGGTTCAAGTCCCTCCTCGGGAGCTTTATAAGACTTGAAAGGGCAGCGACTTACAAGGTCGTTGCCCTTTTCTTTGCACTGCCCCTGTTTAGTCGGTGCTACCCTGGTGCTACTTTAGCCCTACTACTTCCGAAAACTTATCGCTCCATACTTTGACTATCGGGGCCGATAGAGCGCCTTAATCTCGTTTGCTGGGAGGGGAGACAACCTGCTACAGATAGGGAGAATGTGTAGGACACTTAATGCGCCAAGTTCGACTGTCTCTGTGTTATCTGAGGCCCGACACTGAGCAAACCTTTTCCGCAATATCTTCGAGAACGCTTCCAGGGATTATCTGATCCCAAGGGTTGTCAGGTTCCGATGTCCAGTCCATCGTCCGAAGTCCCCCATCTGTGTGATAGTAGGTTGATGAAATCATGAGATACCGATTGCTTGCACAGTCAAACTGGTCAAGGTGCACCTTCTGCCTTATCAGCTTCGTTTTGTCACGCAATTCTGCTATTGGCCGATTCAAGGTCACGCGCCACCATGCATTCACCCGGCCATCGGCAACTACGCGAATCGTCGTGACATCGAACTCGTGAACTCCTGATGAAGCCCCGATAGCAGCGGGAACCCATCGATCGGCTTTGCTACCGGGCGAGGTCGAACGCGCTCCGACTCGCGGGCGCGGGACCTCTGAGGCCCTGGCGGGGAACGGGATTCGACTGCCAGGACTTGAGGCCAGTGCGACTAAGTCAGATACTGGGACCGCAAAGTTGAGGTTTTGGCCCTCCTCCAACATTGCAACGCTGACTCCTATCACCCTACCGTTGACGTCGAGGACGGGTCCTCCCGAACTTCCATGAGAAATCGGTGCGCTGATCTGTAAAAAGGTTCGCGCGCCAACCTTCCTAATGGCGCTGACGATTCC
>JBBREF010000107.1:0-13167 GCA_038203205.1 Gemmatimonadales bacterium
CAAATCCTCCTTTCCCTGCGTAGTCAAAGCCAAAAAACAGAACGCGCGCGGAACTACACGGGGAAAGGAGGTCTTGGAGGTTCAGGACGAAGTTCTGGTCTTCTTATCCCAAAAAATGGAAAAGTGTGAAATCCCGATGCCATCGCTGTCATCGCTATCGACCATACCTCCAATACCTCCTGAACCTCCAATTCCTCCTTTCCCTGCGTAGTCAAAGCCAACAAACAGAACGCGCGCGGAACTACAAGGGGAAAGGAGGTCTTGGAGGTTCAGGACGAAGTTCTGGTCTTATCCCAAAAAATGGAGAAGTGTGAAATCCCGATGCCATCGCTGTCATCGCTATCGATCATACCTCCAATACCTCCTCAACCTCCAGAGCCTCCTTTCCCCGTGTAGTTCCCGATCAGGCTGTGGTATGCACAGCCCCGCCACCTTTTAACGGCATTGACGACATGCCCACCCAACGAACGAGCATCGCGATGGCGTCATCCTCGGTCACACGGGATCTCAGCCGCGATGGCGTAAGCTCGAAAACTTCAAGCGCGTGCGACGTGAAAATCCTCGGGTGCCGGTACCCGAGCTTCATCGACACTTCAGTGACCGAGTAGCCAGGATCCCGCAGATACGTCAGCCCCCGGCTCATCTTCGCCGCGATTAACAGTTTCTTCGGCGATGACATCTCCACGCTTTCCAAATATCGGTAGACACTCACCGCCGGCAGGCCCGCGGTCATCGCAAGGTCGAGCACGCTCGAGTACCGGTGCGGCTTGTCGAACATCTCTGCAATGGCTCGAGCCAGGGTCAGAGGCACCCGCTTGAGCGTGGGGCCGAAGAGGTTCAGCAAGCGTTGCGACGGCGGATGGGTGCGAACCCTGCTGATTGTCTGCTGGAGCCGCTCACGAGAATCGCCGAAGCGATGAAGGACTACATGGTCGAGCCCTCGACGCGAGAGTTGCGCGATCGCGCCAAACGACGTCGGGTTGAGCATCACGTACCCGATCATCGGCAGCGATGGGAACGAATTGAGCAGCGACCCGACTGCATCGATGTTGACCACCCCATCGGCCGACGGGTCGATGATGAGCACGTCGACTGGCTCCCGCCGAATGATCGCTTCGAGGTCGGCCCACGTGGTGGCCATAAAGAAATCCGCCTCATCGATGAAAACGTGGCGGACGTGCGCGAGCAGTTGTGGCGGGAGAAAAACCGCGATGCTCAAGTGATTCTCAGCAGAGGTTGATCAGAAATGTGCACCCCTGCAGGGCCAAAAGCGAGCTTTATGTTATGAAACCGACACTTTTATGTACAGAACCGGCACTCCGTGATAGAGAACCGGCATTTTTGTGTATAAAAAAGACCCTAGGTTCCAGTTATAGACAAACCCGAACCCCCAAGAGGTCCCAAAATGTCATTCCGCAAACTCCTCGTCCTCGCCCTCCTCGCCGGACTCGTTTCAACGACCGCAGCTTGCTCAGACGTCACCGCGCCCCAGGGCGAAGTTTGTCAGGTCACAGGCGGCGGATCGACCTGCGGGACCTGAGCTAGTAAAGGTCCGGCTGGTCATACCAGTCACTGACTGGCGGAGAGGAAAGTGCGACCTCGCGCAGTTTTGACATTGCGTGAGCTACTTCGAAGACTTCTTCCGGGATCGTCTCGAAGGCTGGCGGCAGGATCGCCGCACGTCGCGCTCTCTCCTCTCTGGTCGCCACGGTCAATGCAAGCTCGGCCTCGTGCGAAACCTGATAAATCTTGTTCTGCGCAGCGAAGTCGCGCGCCTCGGCGATCGACTCCATTCCGACAGCTTCCTTGCCAAACGTGATCAACCCCTGGCCATAGTACAGCAGGAAGTAAGACCTCAGCCTCGGATCCAGAGCCGCATGCTTCAGCTCCTTTGAATACGAGTAGAAGGCCTCTTCCATTCCGTCATGCGCCGCAAGCTCCATCAAGTTGATCGCAGACTGCCAGCGAACCCACTGATACCGTGACATCAGTGAGATCACCATGTGTGTGTCCCGCGCCGCATCACGCAGACCCATTTCGCCGAATGCAGCAGCCATATCTGCCATGATCGAATCCTTCACCGATGGATTCGTCGTTTTGTCGAGAGCCTTGTGTGCGTAGCTCACCGTGTCGGAATATTCGCCCTGGAGATGCGCGACAGATGCCCTGGCGTGCAACGCAAGCGCCTGCACGTTGTCGAGACCTGACTTCCCCGCTTCGATTATCACATCGTCCAGAATCAGCTTCGCAGTCGGAATATTGCCGCGTGCGATGTGCGTGTTCGCCGTGCCAACCCTTACCGTCAACCCTGAAGCTTTGTCGCCAAGGGCATCTGCGAGATACGCAGCCTGCGCGTAACCGTCGGCTGATTTCGTCCAGTCGCCTGAACGACGTGCTGCTCCACCAAGCGCAGTTGTCGCCTCGATTGCGAGCTGCGGCTCCCGCTCCTCTCTCGCGATGTCGGCGACTGTACCGAACACGTCTACGGCGAGCGACCAGTTACCCTCATAGTCGAGTGCGCGACCGTAGTCGAAGAGAGACGAGTTCACGTTGGACCACGATGAAGCATCGCCCTGGATCTGCTCGATGATCCTGAGAAGCTGCCGCCTGAATGGGCTTCCTTCCCTCAGTCCGCTCACCGCGTCAGACGCGGCCCTGACTCCTGTCCAGTCGCGATCAACAATCGTGCGGTCGTGCCGGGCGGCGTCGACGAGCTCGAGCACGGCAAGGCCCGCGATAGTTGGCGCCCATACGGGCAGCGCCTCATGTGCGTCGCCGAGGAGGTCGTAATAAGCCTGATGTCGGAGCATGAACCTGTAACTGTGGAAGTGTGAGCCAGTAATCTCATCACCCGCGAGCGGTCGCGAAATGCCTGTTCTCTATCACGAGCACCCCTTTCTCTACAGTTAACCGCCTGAAATCAAGGTTTAGCTTTTTTGACCATCGGTCTCGCATCACGCGAGGTACGATTTTGTACGGGAATACTCCACGCTCCGATATTGAGCCACCAGGCGTTCGGCCGCATCGGCGGATGGCGTATCCGCTTGTGAATTGCGATCAGCGTCCGTGGCTCGTAAAGCCAGACCGCCGGAGCATCGTCGACGATTATCTGGTTCGCCCGACGGAAATATTCGCGTGACACGCCAAGATCGTTGGCCTCGAGTGCGCTGTCGACGAGTACATCGAATTCGCGATTCCTGTAACTCCCATAGTTGAGGCCACCCTTCTCTGCTGCGCTGCTCGTCCACGTGACGCGCACAGCATCGGGACTCGAGCCGAGGTGCCACGAAGCCAGCGCTGCATCGAACCTCCGCTCGGCCAGCCTTGCGCTGAACGCCGCGTAGTCCATCTGCTCGACGATCACCTCGACGCCGGCGCGTTCGAGCTGCTCCTGTATCAGGACCGACATACGCATCCGTGAAAGGCTCGATACCGGTACGAGGAGCCTGAACCTCAGCGGAATCCCATTGCGACTCCGAACGGCGTCTGCCGCAGTACCACGAGGCCGCACCCATCCAAGCGAATCGAGCAGACGCTCCGCCCGTGCCCTGTCGAACGGAATCTGACGTATTGTCGTATCAGTGGTCGGTGCAGCGCGCACCGTGGGGCCGATGCTGACGTCTGCAAGCGTATCGAAGAGATTCTTTACCATCCCCTCACGATCGAGCGCCATCGTAATCGCTCGGCGCAGGTCGCGCGATGCGAAGAGCGAATGCGGAGTTCTGCCAGCCGCGTCCATCTCATTGAAGACCATGAAGGCGTAGTCCATCCCCCCCAAAGTCCGAAGTCCGAAATTTCCCTGCGCCTCGAGTTCTGGAATCGTCTCCTGACGAACGGCCGCGAACACGTCAGTCTCGCCGCCGAGGAGTCTCATCACGCTCGATTGGTAGTCAGGTGATATCGAGAGGATGACGCGATCGAGGTTTGCTGTTCCGCGATAATGCCCCTCGACGGCAACGAGCTCGACGGAAGATCCACGCGTCCATTTGCCAAGCGTGAATTTCCCGCTGCCGACCGGATCGGTTCGCGCGCCGACTGATCGTAGTGAGTCGAGCGCGACATTTTCATATACGTGTCGCGGGAGGATCAGCATCATCGCTGCGGCCGTGAAGAATTGTCGCGGTCCTCGCCGGGCGAACCAGAACACAGCTGTTGCCGTATCTGGCGTTGTGACCGAGTCAATGATGGAGAGCGCGTCGCCGACCTGGGAGCCTACCGCGGGGCTCGAGTACACCTCATATGAAAATGCGACGTCGCTCGACGTAAGCCGCCGCCCGTCGTGCCATGTGGCTGCAGGGTTGATCGCGAAGGCGATCGATGACGAGTCTGCCGACCAGCTCCATCCAGATGCGATCTGCTTGTCGAATCCTGCGTCGCCGATCGTGTTCATCGCGACGCCGACGTCGGCGAGGTACTCATATATGAGTTCAGTCGCCTGTCGGGATTCCATGTTGAGCGCCGCCGGCGGGAAGAGCGCGTCGGGGTCTGCTGACGCCGCGACCACAACGGTTCCTCCCCGTTCGTTCCCGCCCGAGTGTGCCGATTCTGCCTGGCAACCAAGTGTTCCCAAGCCGACCGTCAGAGCGATCACAAATATGCCAAATGGGGTTAAACGTGCGGTTCCCATTTCTCCCGATTGCCTGAATTGAGGGTTAATGATAGAGAATTGCACTTTTCTGATAGAGAATAGGCATTGTCAGCCTCGGAAACCACCCAATATTAGGATGGTCTTTACAACTGGGCAGTTGCTCAGAGGGGTTCCAAGCGACCTTGCCGAACACAAAACTGCATGCTGAACAAATTGCCCTGCTCGGTGGGCTGCGTCGCGCGTTCCGGTTCGGTTTCACCGCCCTCTTCCTGGTCGGGCTGACATTTGGCTGGTTGTTCTGGCTTAACAGCCGGAGCGTCGACTGGGTGATGAAAAACGAGCGAACCCAGCGCATGGGGATCGAGGCTCGAAATCTCGCGGTCGACCGGAATGCTGCAATTCGCGGCTACCTTCTTACGCGGCAGCAGGTTTCTCTGGGTCCGGAACTGGCGGCACGTGCACCGTTGGCAGCGCTGACCGACTCCATCGTCCAGATCACGGCAGGCAGCGCATCGCAGAACGATCGGGCAAAGACTATCGTAGCGTCGATCGAGCGATGGGAGCGAGGGTGGGCATTCCCTGCACTGGCTGACCAGACTGCCGCTTCCCTGGGCGCGCCCGACGATCTCGCTGGCAAGGAGTTGTTCGACTCGATACGGAGTGCATTCGATTCATTCCTCGCAAACGAGAGGCGAATATACCTCCGTGGGCTCCAGATGCGCGCGGCGATGGAGCGAATCACCCTGATGGCGGTTATCCTCGAGCTTGTCGTACTCATCGCCGTGCTGGCGTGGCTCGGGAAGCGGTCATATCGCCACGCGCGAGAGGTTCTCGAGCAGCGCGAGACGCTTGACGCGCAGACCGAAGACCTCCAGCAGCAGGCTGCAATACTCGAAGAGCAGGCGGTTCAGCTCGAGGAGCAGGCGGATGAGGCAAATCACATCGCAAGGTCGCTCGAGGCTGCCAACAAGGATCTCGAAGCGACAGTCGACCGGCTGAAGAACGCCGAGCTCGTCGCGCACGATGCGCGATCGCAACAGCAGGCGGCGCAGGGGCTGCTCGACTTCGTACTCGACAATTCCCCGGTGGGCGTGTCCCTTCACGACCGCGAGCTGAGGCTCGTGCGTGTGAACAAGGTGATGGCGGCGATGACCGGAATGCCCGTCGAGGCGCACCCCGGGAAAACCATCGACTCAGTCATGTCGGAGGAAATGGCCGACACGATCCAGCCATTGCTGGAGCGGGTGCTCGCGACGGGCGCCGCCGTGACGAACGTGCCGGTCGCCGGACCTAACCCCGATGACAGACTTTCTGAGCGGCATTTCCTCTGCAGTTTCTTCCCTGTTTCCCTTCCTGGCCGCACTATCGGAGTCGGATCGGTTGTGCTCGAGACTACTCAGTACCGGCAGCTCGAGGAGCAGCTCCTTCAGGCCCAGAAAATGGAGGCGGTTGGAAGACTGGCGGGCGGTGTCGCGCACGACTTCAACAACATGCTCACCGCGATTCGCAGCTACAGCGAGCTGCTTCTTGCCGACATGGAGCCGGGGACCCTCCAGCACGCGGACATGATGGAAGTGATAAATGCCGCCGTGCGCGCGACGGCATTGACGAAGAAACTTCTCGCGTTCAGCCGGCAGCAGGTGCTGCGGCCATCGAGGGTCGACCTCAACTCGACGATCGGTGGAGTCAGGAAGATGCTCGAGCGCATCGCTGGCAAGAATATTCACCTGACCTGCACGCTCGCCCCGGGTTTGTGGCCGGTGTCGGCGGACCCGACGGAGATCGAGCGAGTAATAACCAACCTCGTGCTCAACGCGCACGATGCAATGCCCGATGGCGGACGGCTCATCATCGAGACAACCAACGTCGATATCGATGAAGAATATGCCAGCACACATGCCGACACGGCACCTGGTCCGTACGCGATGCTCGCTGTAACCGACACTGGTACCGGCATGACGAAGGAAGTGCGGGAGAAACTTTTCGAACCCTTCTTCACCACGAAGGAAAAGGGGAAAGGGACAGGCCTCGGGCTTCCCAGTGTTTATGGGATAGTGAAGCAATCGGGCGGATTTCTCTGGGTTTACAGCGAGCCGGGCAAAGGCACGACGTTCAAGATTTATCTTCCCCGTGGGCAGTGGGAGGCAACCGTCGAGCCAGTGCGTACACCACGGAGCAACAAACCGGTTGGCGCTGAAACGATCCTTCTTGTTGAGGATGACGCGGAAGTGCGCAGCGTCGCGCTTCGCATACTTCGCAAGAACGGCTATCGCGTTCTCGAGGCCGCGAACGGCGCCGACGCGCTCAAAGTCTGCGAGGCAGAGGGCATACCCGTCGACCTCGTGGTTACCGATATCGTAATGCCGGAGATGGGCGGATCCGAGTTGGCCGAGCGGATCAGGGAGGCGCAGCCTGACGCGCGGATTCTGTTCACTTCTGGTTTTACAGAAGACGCCGCCGTGAGGCAGAGTTTCCTGCATGCGGGTGAATCGTTCATCGAGAAGCCGTTCACTCCTGCATCGCTTGCTAAAAAAGCGCGCGAGGTACTCGACGGAGCTGATTCCGACGAAGCACAGAAATGAGCTCGATTCCAGGCAAGCTGACAGACGCGCGAATCCTCGTCGTCGACGACGACGAGACCAACCTTCGCCTGCTCGGTCGCATCCTGTCCGCAAATGGATACAACGATGTGAAGCTGACGGGCGACGGCAGCGATGTGTTCAGGCTCGTGAGTAGCTTCGAGCCGGACCTGCTGCTGCTCGACCTGCACATGCCGCCGCCTGACGGATTTGCCATTCTCGATACGCTCGGCCCGTGGATCGATGGTCCGGGCAAGATGCCTGTGCTCGTTCTGACCGGTGACGACACGTCGGAAACGAAGCGTCGCGCTTTGAGCATGGGTGCGAGGGACTTTCTGGCGAAGCCGTTCGATGGAATAGAGGCGATGCTTCGAATAAGGAACCTGATCGAGACCCGCCTCCTATATCGGGCTCTCGAGAATCACAACGTCGAGCTCGAGAGCAAGGTGAAGGAACGCACTGGTGAGCTCGAGCAGGCGCAGATCGAGATCATGGAGCGTCTGGCGCGGGCGGCTGAGTTTCGCGACGACGAGACAGGGCGCCATACGCAGCGCGTGGGGGCCATGGCGGCAGGGTTGGCGGCTGCAATTGGTCTCGATACAAAGATGGTAGAGCTGATCGGCCGCGCGGCGCCGTTACATGATGTCGGCAAGATCGGCGTTCCTGATGGCATTCTTCTCAAACCGTCGAATCTCACCCCCGACGAGATGAAGATCATGCGGACTCACACGGAGATCGGGTCGCGGATTTTGTCTGGCGGACAATCCGAGCTGATCGTCACCGCGGAGCGGATTGCGCTGAGTCATCATGAGAGGTGGGATGGGTCTGGTTATCCGCATGGCCTCGCTGGTTTGGAGATCCCCATCGAGGCGCGCATCGTTGCCGCGGCTGACTGTATCGACGCTCTCACGCACAACAGGCCTTACCGAGCGGCGTGGCCGCTCAAGGCAGTGATCGAGGAGGTGCATCGGTGCAGCGGCACTCACTTCGATCCGGACATCGTGAACGCGATGATAGAGACGAGCTTTCATCGCAGGATATCAGTGAGTCCGCCCAGGCCGTGGCCGGCGCCGATTCTTCCGGAGACGTCGAGTGCGGCTGATCAATGAGTGACGGACTCAACGGCGAAGGCTCGCCGGGGAAAGTGCTGCTCGTTGAGGACAACGACATGGTGCGGAGAGTGACGGAGCGGATACTGGCGCGCGGCGGGTTTGTCGTCACTGCTGCTGTTGATGCGACTGAGGCGCTACTGCAGTGTGAGCAGAGCGGGTTCGATGTGGATCTGGTGATCACTGACATCGAGATGCCGGGGATGAGTGGGACTCAGCTCGCGGAGAGGATTCGTTTGATGCGCCCGGGGTTGAAGATGCTTTTCATTTCGGGGCATCCGGAGGAGCGGTTGCTGAGGGATGGGCTTGTCCCGGCCGGCGCGGCGTTTCTCGAGAAGCCGTTTACGCCGAATCAGTTGCTGGCGAAGGCGCGGGAAGTGTTGTCAGCGGGGTGAAACTTTCAGCGTTACGCTTTCTGCAGGAAGATCTCGATTAGCCGCGCCACGGTGTGAGCCTTTTCCAAAGAGATGTGTCTCGCGCATCGAACGGCGCGACGGGTAGCGGCGGCTGGTCGAGAAGGACTCGTCTGGTGTTGGTGGTGGTAAGAGCGCGATGCTGCGATTCCCCGCCCCGCTCTTTCATTATAGATGCGCAGTCGGCCACCGCGCATTTCCCACGCGAGTGGTAATCGCTCGACAGGTAGTCCGCCATTCCGCGTGCGAGAATCCACCACGCGAGTCGCTTCGGCGTAGCGCCGTAGTAGCCTAGGAGAGAGCCAGAGTTGACCTGGATGTACGCTCCGGCATCGCGCCAGCTCTCGATGATGTCCTGATTGGAAGCGATGCCCGAGTAACGCTCGGGATGCGCGATGATCGGTTTCACTCCGCTGGCGACGAGCTCTCGGATTGCGAGCGTGCTGTTTGGCGGAATGCTCATGAACGGGAACTCGACGAGCACGAACGAGGAGCGACCGAGTCGAAGGCGCTCGTCGTCGATCCGCGGGTGAGGAATGTCGAGTGCCACTTCAACGCCCCGCTCGAGAGTGATGTCAGGGAACTCATTGTCGGCGAGGGCCTTCAGTTTTTCCCAGGCGGTATCTACCGCGTCGAGGTACTGAGCGAGGTTGTGCGGGCGTGTAACGAGCGATGCCTGGAAATGCGGAGTCGTAATGATTTCGCTCACGCCGTGACTGCGCAGAGTCGCGAGTCCAGTGCGCGCTTCGTCGATGTTTGCGGCGCCGTCATCGACGCCGGGCATGAGGTGGTTATGGAAGTCGAGCATGCACTAGGAATGTAATGCGGGCGGGTCTGTTGATCATGACAGAGCCGTCATAAATGCGAGGAGAAATCGAATGACGGAACCGTAAGGTTCGGTTCACGGTCAGGTAATACGGTGGATGCGTGATTGAGGGCGTGAAAGTGAGCAGTGCCCAATACCCTCAACACGGAAGGAAAGATGTCGTCGAAGTTTCTCAGAGCCACGAGGCTCGCAGTGGTGCTCGGTGCGGGCACCGTGCTCGCAGGTTGTCAGGATGCAGTGGCTCCCATTTCAGACTCGTCGCTTTATGAGGTGGAGCCCACGCCCATGGTCGCACGGTCTGCCAGCGGGCATGTGAAATTGATCGACAACCAATACATCGTGGTACTCCGACCGGGAAGCGAAGTTGAACGCTCTGCCAAAAGTCTCTTGGCAAAAACGCATGGCCGATTGAAGCATACCTATAAATCAGGTCTGCGAGGTTTTTCAGCCTCGATGAGTCCGTCCGAGGCGGCGATTATAGCGCGTGCGCCAAACGTCGCGTACGTCGAGCAGGACCAGGAGATTACTCTTGGCGTCGGGAAGCCGAGCGGTGACGGAACAGGGGGTGGAAAGGGTGGTAAAGGGAAAACCACCGCAGAAGTAGGTACTAGCACCCAGACGTCGCCACCGTCTTGGGGCCTCGACAGGATTGATCAGAACCTCCTTCCGTTGAATAACAGCTACACTTATAGCGCAACTGGATCGAATGTACATGCGTACATCATCGATTCTGGCATTCGTACCACACATACTGAATTTGGTGGTCGCGCTACGGCTGCGTTTACTGTTGTGAACGATGGAAATGGCGCGAGTGATTGCAATTGGCATGGGACGCATGTAGCAGGCATTGTTGGTGGAAAGACTGCCGGCGTCGCAAAGGGCGTGTTTCTTCATGCCGTTCGAGTTCTCGACTGCTATGGCAGCGGATCCGTAAGCGGGCTAATTGCCGGACTTGATTGGGTTGCGCTAAACCGTGTCACGCCGGCTGTCGCAAATGTCAGCGTGCTGACGGCATACTCGGCCGCGCTGAATGAAGCGGTTGATCTCCTCGTTGCGTCCGGTGTTACCGTGGTGGTTGCTGCCGGCAACAATGCAGACGATGCTTGCAACTATTCTCCCGCGACTGCCTCAAGTGTGCTCAGTGTCGGGGCAACAACCTCTATCGATACAAAGGCATCATTCTCCAACACCGGCTCCTGCGTCGATCTGATGGCACCGGGCCAAGATATCTTTTCGTCATTTTACTCGAGCGATGTTGGCTTGATGGCAGCGAGCGGGACTTCAATGGCTTCCCCGCATGTTGCGGGAGCGGCCGCACTTTACCTTCAGCAAAACCCTGCAGCGCCGCCCTCTGCTGTGATTAACGCAATCCTGAACGGAAGTACCTCCTCGACGCTGCTCGTCGATGGAACAGGAACGACAAGCCGCTTGTTGCGCATCCTCTAAGCCGTTTTTGCGAGTCAAGTACGGCAATCGCGAACAAGAAAAAGGCACTCTATTCGAGTGCCTTTTTCTTGAGCGGCGTGCCGTGCTAGGTGCAGGTTACGGTTGCTGTGCACGAATAGTTAGATGACCCACCGTCACGCTTGCAGAGCCCCGAACAGCACGACTGATCGACCTTCGTCTCGCCACTTGCGTGGCCGTTCGCCAAGCAACTGCCGTTGGCCGTAGAATTTGAGCAACCTACGTTCCGACACTGGCTGCCGCAACAGGTGTTGGACTGGCATCCCGCCGCGGTGTTGCACCCGGAGCCTGCAGGCCCTTTGCACACGCCTCCCGTGCATGTAGCCCCACTCTGGCTGCATTGGCCTGTGTTCGAGCAACTGCCGCCATTTGGTACGGTTCCGGCACCCGCGCAGACATCGCTAGTTGGGACGCAAACAAGATTGCAGCAATTGTTCGATATGCACTGGCTGTTGCTGCTGCAGGTACCCCCAAGCCCCTTGTTTGGAGCAGTACCGCCTTGGGCATAGCCAGGCGTTGCGGTCAGCGTGGCGACTGCCGGCATGAGCAGGGCTGCCGCGCCGCCCAAGGCCAAACTCTTAACAAGTTCTCGGCGGCTCACAGAATCCAAATCAGAAGTGTGCCCTATCGGCACATCCAACAGCGCGGCCGCGCGCAGCTCTTCAATCGCCAGCGGCAGCAGCCCCGGGTTTGGTTCAATGCCGAGTCGCTCCGAGAGCTCGGCTGTGATTCCTTCGCGCGTCCAACCGCCTTCCTCAAGAAGCTGCATGACGCAGGCTGTTGTCTGATCAAGTAGATGAACCTGATCCCAGCGTGTGTCGTATACAAGAAGCTGTTTCTCAAGAGGGTGCTTGAGGAGATCCGTTCGAATACGAGGAAGTACAGTCATTTCAGATCTGGATTCACGTGGCCGTCGCCCCGCGCAAACACATGGGGCACCTCAATATTAGCCGTACAAATAGTTAGAGCAAGCAAATGCGTTGTTATTATTTCGTAACATCCTTAAGAGTGTAGCGGTTACCGCCGCGAACCGTCGCGCAGCCCCGCTGAAAGCTGGCCCGCCAGTCGTGCTGCAAGTCGCACAGGGCGTGTAATTCTCCGGAGCGGCCGCGGCGGTGTATTCGCCTCCGTAGGACTGAACAGGACCGCAGCGATGCAGGCTGCACGATCCAACCATCGCTCGCGAGAGCTGATCCAGAACAGGAAAGATCTGATCTCGGGGTCAACTGCGTGCTTCGCATCCGATTTTTCCACGCTCGCACCACTCAGCCCATGACTCCTAATAATCCGGTGCGCCAGGGCTTCTGCGGCGACATCCCCCGGAATCTTTTTCAAATTGGACGCCGTAGTGGGGTCACCCCAGAGATTCCGCACGAGAGCCACACCCAACGAAAGGATGCGCTTCGCGTTTGCATCGTTCGCCAGTTTTTCCACATCACCGGCTTCCTCCGCGGTGAGTCGATCAGTGAGTTGCGCTAAGTCAACGATCCACCGCACGCGTCCCCATTCATGCTTCGTCCCATGCGCGCATAGAAACAGGAAAAGCCTTGCGCGATCAAGTCCGCGGATTCGCCCACCCGGAATCGAAAGGCTAATCGCTTCGTCCCACAGCGGACGCTCATCGAGCTCAAAACGCAGATACCGCTCTACCAATGCGACATGTAACTCAATCAGCGAGTCGTTCCGGATAAATTCGAGCGCATGGTTTCCGGCCACCAACTCCCGCTCCGATTCACCTTCGTAGTTCCGGGTATACCCGCATTCCAGTAGAAAATCACGAGCGTGAACAACGGAACCGCGAGGGACAAGCAAGTCAAGGTCGCCAAATGTTCGAAGCGAGGGATCATCGTACGCCGACGCTGCGACAGCGGCACCCTTGAGGACTATGACCGGGATTTTCTGCTCCTCAAACCGTCTGATTGTATCAGCAGCCCGCAGGCAGCCTGCCGCGGCCATCGCGACCGAATTGCGTTCCCTCGTAGCTGACTCGGCAAGAAATTCCGCCGGGACTCGAGCGTCATCGAGCGAACGAAGGTTACCGTGGAAAGCGGGCTCTACCTCGAAGGCGCGCGCATGCTCGAACACATTCCGCCAGTCGAGTGGCGAAGCCAGAATATCCGACGCGCGCAACCGGCTTCGGTCCGACATCGGCGACCGGCACAGTGAAAGCACGAGGTCGATCTCAGCT
>JBBREF010000108.1:0-13124 GCA_038203205.1 Gemmatimonadales bacterium
TCTGCGCAATCGATGACAAAATGTCGAGCCAATCAGCCTGTTCGCGCATCCGTGCTTTCCGACTCACTGCGGCGTAACGCTCCAACCGGCTCAGGCACTTCTGACAACAGCTTGGTGACGAAGCGTTGACCTTCAGACACACGCTCGATTTCGATCGCGATTGACTCCATGCCCTGCTCGAGTCTCTCCAGCCGCTGCGCCGATTCCCCTTGGAGCTCACTGCGATTCGCCGGCTTCGATCCAGCTCCTTTCTTCCACCGGCGGCGCGCGAAATAGAGGACGACGGGGATCGCGAACAGCAGTGAGAAGAAACCACCAGCGAATACGCCGTCCTCGAACGCACCCGAGGTCTGGCTGGGCTGGCTTGTCGATGTTCTGAGTTCCGACGGCGCCGCGGCGATTGCGCGGCCCGTCAGGGCAAGATCTGTTTCGAGCTGCAGGATTCGCTGATCCAGAATCTGGATCCGGCTTTCGAGTCCGGCGCGGCTTGCGCCCTCGGGAGCATTGCGAATCTCCGAGGACAGCTCACGCCTCCTCGCTGAGACGCTTGACAATTGTTCCGAGAATTCGCGTCTCTGCTGCACCAGCCGGTCCAGTTGCTCGGACGTTGCAGGTACGGCCAGCGTCAAGGGCTGACCCGTTGCGCCAACTGTGGTGATCGTCACTGCGGCCGGAGCCGACGGCGCCCCCGGGGCGGCGGGCGCCTCCGTGGCCGCTGCGGCCTCAGTTTTTCCTGTTGCCTGAATCATGTTTTTTCTACGGTTCCGTTAACACGAAGGTTACAGGGTACGAGGTGGATTTGCAGCGTAACTCCGGGGGATGCCGTCGCCCAAGCTGCCGGAATATGCCAAATGTTGGCCATGTGGCTTCCTTAGTGCGGTACCGTACACACCGTGCATCGAACATAGGGGAATCCCATGACCGAAGATGATGCAATTCGGCTCGAAGGAGAGATACGAGCGCGGCTATGGCCGGTCTGCAGCGACATGACCGACGAAATGTTCGATGGTCTCGTCGCGAAAGTGCTGGGTAACGAACGCTTGGCGCAGGTCCGGTCGAGCGATCAATGGAGAGAGGCCATTTTCAACCCTAAACGCGGGTTGTAAGTAACCAAAGCCCCCGCAACGAAATCATTGCGGGGGCGGTTCTAAGTCGGGGCGCCCGGATTTGAACCGGGGACCTCCTGCTCCCAAAGCAGGCGCGATACCGGGCTACGCTACGCCCCGAAATGTCTTCTCACAACAACTTAACTCCTTCGAGTTCCATCGAAAACACACCCGCACGCTCCGTCAGCGCAGACCCCGTGCGCGAATCTCCTCGACGAGCGCTCGAAAGGCCCGACCCCGATGGCTGATTCGCTGTTTCGCCTTAGTGGTCGCCTCCCCAAACGTGCTTCCGAGCTCATCAGAGAAAAAATACGGATCGTAGCCAAAGCCGTTCGATCCAGCGGGCTCGCTGACAATCCGCCCTGACGTCTCACCCATCGCGACAAGTTCAACAGGCCCGTCAACGAATGCCGCCGCACAAGAATAGCCAGCCGACTTATCAGCGTGACTACTCAGCTCTGAAAGCAGCTTTTGGTTGTTAGCATCATCGAGTGCCTGTCCACTCAGGTCGTCGCGACCCGAAAATCGCTTGCTCCAGACTCCCGGTGATCCGGCTAATACGCGCACCGACAACCCCGAATCGTCAGCCATTGTCGGCATTCCAGTCAACACGTTGAAATAGCGCGCCTTCGCGAGGGCGTTCTCTTCGAACGTGTCGTGACACTCGATGTCATCCTCGTCGCGCGACTCCTCGATCCCCTCCTCGTCGAGCGACACACCAGCAAGTCCTGCCTCATCGAGAATCCCTTTCAGTTCACGGAGTTTCCCCGCACTTCTCGTTGCAAGCAGCACCTTGCCGCGAATCACACTCCGAGCGCCTGCCGTTGCAGCGCGTCCAGCCTTTCGATGCCGGCAACTGCAAGATCGAGAAGCGAGTTGAGCTGCGCGCGATCGAACGTGCCATGCTCTCCTGTGCCCTGCACTTCCACGAACTGGCCCGTCGAGCTCATGACGACGTTCATATCAACTTCCGCCCGAACATCTTCCGGATAGTCGAGATCGAGCCTTGCTTCGCCATCGATGATTCCGACGCTGATCGCGGCGACTCTTCGCTTGATTGCAGTCGCGGAAATCTTTCCGCTTGCGACCATCCAGTCGAACGCCTCGACAATTGCCACCGAAGCGCCGGTGATCGCCGCAGTCCGAGTCCCGCCATCGGCGACGAGCACATCACAATCGAGCTTGACTGTAAATTCGCCAAACGAGAAATCATCGAGCATTGCGCGCACACTTCGCCCGATGAGTCGCTGAATCTCCTGCGTCCTTCCGCCGACCTGCGATCTTTCACGCGAGGTCCGCGTTTTCGTCGCGCGAGGCAGCATCGCGTATTCCGCGGTCAACCATCCCTGTCCGCTGCCGCGTCGCCATCCCGGCACCCCATCCTCGACCGATGCAGTGCACAAAACGCGCGTCGACCCGAACGATGCGAGACATGACCCTTCCGCGTACGGCGCCACACCGCGCTCGAGTGTAACAACGCGAAGGTCGGAATTGGTGCGATCGGTTCTTGGAGAATTCTTATCTGCCACTGAGCTTGTCTATGATTGAAGTTGTCGATTGGCCGGGCGTGAGGGGAATTACAACAGCTTCCCCTCCCCAGCTCTTTACCTCGCGCGCGCCGACGATCGTATCGACAGTATAATCGCCACCCTTCACGATCACATCGGGTTCGAGGGAAAGCACGAGATCGAGCGGCGTATCTTCGTCGAACAGAACCACCGAGTCCACCATTTCCAGCGCCGCAAGGACATAAGCGCGCTCCGACTCGCTTCTCACTGGTCGGTCAGGGCCTTTCAATCTCCGGACAGAGGCATCGGTGTTCAGTCCGACGATCAACGAATCACCGTGTGCCCTTGCGGCCATCAATACGTCGACGTGGCCGGGATGGATGAGATCGAATACGCCATTGGTGAACACCACGCGACCGGCCCGGGCGCGACGCCAACGCCGGGCTTCCTCCCAATCCATGATTTTTTCCAGAGGCGGCCGAGGCGTCAGAACGATCTCTCGGCTGACGGTTTCAGGTGAAAAGTGCGCTCGTAGAATGGGAGAACCAGGTCCACATCGTATCGGGCCCAGATGCGGATCTGTCGCTCATTACGGACGATGTTCACGTTTTTCGCGGCGAGCGGCAGCTTTACCGAATCGCTGAACGCGAGCAGCCTCCGCTTCATCTCAGCATCGGTACGTGTCGCCGAGAAGCGGACTTCCTGTTTCATCGCATCCCGATACCGGAAGTAGGCCAGCACATCATCGGCGACCAGCGACCCGACATACACCATGCCAGCGATTATCGCTATCTGGAACAGGCAGCCGAGCCTGCTGCCGCCGCGCCTCGGTCGCATGGGCCTCCGCGCCCTCACCACTGCGATTGCGCTCCCTGAATCACCTCGTTAACGAGACGGTCAATGGCTTGTTTCCTGCCGCCGGCTTCCCCGCGCTCTTCATACTGCCCTTCGACGAGCAATCCTTTTCTCTGCCACAGTGACTTGCCGGTGGTCTGGTCGACCATCTCTATGTCGACGGATATCTGCAACTGACGGCGCGCACTCGTCTGGTTCTGGTTTGTCGCGCTGAAGCCGATGGGGATATCGGTCTCGTATCGCTGAATCGTCCCGCGCACGATTGCACTTGCCCGACTCTCAGCGGCCTCGCGAAGTCCAAGCTTGTTGCGCAGTTCAGTGCGGAGGGCCAGGGCGATCTCCTGCTGAATTTCTGGTGTCGCCGTCAGATTCTCGAAAGGTATGATGGCCACGGTACGGACATGCGACGGCAAGCCCCCACCGGCAAAGCCGTAGGGGATACAGGCCGACAACAGCATCAGGACGCTAAGGGCGCCAAATCGACGCATCGAACGGCTGTACCTCTTCGTCGCGCGTAATTCCGAGCCAGAGCTTCCGGCGGCCCGGTACTTCATATAGTAGACGTCCACCCTCGTCCCTCGTCACCAGTTCCACTATTCGACCACCGCTCAGACGAGCGAGGCGCATCAGCCTGCTGCCCTTTATGGTAACCCTCCAGGCGGCCGGGCGCCCGATGTCGGCGTGCAACAATTCTCCCTCGATCGTGATGACCGTGTCGGGCAGCGCCGGTATCGCAAGCCGCCCAAGCGCCGCCCACATCATCTCTGGTGGTGGGAGAAATCGCTCGACCTGCGCCTGGTTCGTGGCGCTCAGCTTGTTACCGATGAGGATTGCGCGACCGACCGCGAGGCCGCCGTTGAGAAACAGGTCCACTCTGGCGCTATCGGGTGATGCGACACGCATCGCCCCTTCCCCCCGCGCAATGAGACTGTTCTCCTCGTAGTCCCAGCGAAATACGAGTCGCCTGTGTCCTTTTGCCAACTCGATCACCGGCAACGTTCGCTCTGGTGCAAGCACGCCCCCGAGAGGTCTTGCCCGCGGCGGCGCACACCCCGCCGATCCCAGGACGAGCGCAAATGCGACAGCGTGAAACGGCTTCATCTTGTCGTTATCGACAGAATGCGATCGCCCTGGATGATGGCGTCCAGAGCCTCATAGCCACTGAGTACCCTGCCGAAAACCGTGTAGTGGCCATCGAGATGAGGTTGTGGCGAGTGCGTTATGAAATACTGGCTTCCCCCCGTATCCGGACCTGACAATGCCATGCCGAGCGCGCCGCGCTCATATCTTCGTGGATTCATCTCATCTCGAATTGCATAGCCGGGGCCGCCGTTGCCGTCGCCCCGCGGATCCCCATCCTGCGCCACGAAGTTAGGCACAACGCGATGGAATCCGGTTCCCCTGTAAAACCCCGTACGGGCGAGATTCATGAAGTTATGCACTGTGATCGGAGCATCAGCACCGAACAGCTCGAGTACGATCGGACCATGTCTGGTACGGATTGTTGCGCGTTGCGTGCGCCCGCCGAGCGCAGGAAGCACGTACGCGCGGATTTGCTCCTCATACCATGAAAGTTGCTTCGGCTTTTCCGATACTGATCTCCACGAAGCGAAGATCGAGGCGCTGTCTGCCGCTGCGCGCACAAGTGGGTCGTCAGAGGGTGCGAGCGCGGTGATGCGCCTGCGAATATCGGGACTGAAAGCTGCGCTATCCCTCCGCCACGCAGCGGCCAGATATCCCATCGCTGCGATCCTGGCATCGTTCCCCGAATCGGCAAGCGACAGCGCGTACGCATCGAGCACAGCAGGCACATCGGCAGCGCGCGGATGTCGCGCGAGATTACCGATGATCGTCGCGCGGGCGTAGAAGTCACTGTCCGTGAGCCCCTCCACCAAGGCTTCGCGGACTGGAGGCAGGAATGGAGTCGTATCGTTCCCGGCCAGCAATCCAAAGGCGCTGGCCCGCACACGTCCATCACTATCGCGAATCATCGACCGCGCCGCGGCTTTCACCGTTGCCGAATCGACGGCTGCACCTGATGCGTTCAGCGCTGCCAGGCGCAGATGCCAGTCGCGGTGGACTTTCCAGCTCTCCAGCGCCGGCAGGCTGACACCGGCGCGCCGCGCGGAAGCGAGAATACCGGATCGATACGCCAGCGATGTGTCCCGTTCCCAGAGCGGGGTCCATGCAGAAGCGGCCGAGTCGAGCACAGTCCCCAGCGACTGCGCCGCTGCAATCCTGACATTCGCGTCGCGATCGCGTGTCGCTGCGGCGACGTGAGTTGCACCGCGTGCCTCGTATGTCGCGAGCGACCTGACCGCGTTGACGCGAACGTGCGGATGTGGATCTCCTGCGAGCCGTGTCAGAACCGGAAACGCAAGATCGGCGAGCGAATCCCCTGCGGCCTGCCTTGCGAGACCTCGTGCAATCTCAGCCCGGGCACGCTGTCGCCCCACCGCATTGCGCACGTAGGCATCAGCAGCACGCGCATTCGCTGGAGGGCCGGATACCGGAAGTGGTACCGCTTTCATGTAGTCGCGATTAGCAAGCGCAATCAGATCTCTTACGCCTCCCGGAGCACGAAAGCGCGCAACTGCGTAGGTCGCCGCCCATTGTACAGATGGCTTGGTCGACATCGCGAGGTACTGGCGCAACTCAGCGACTGGAACGGGCCGCAGCTTTGCCGCGGCAAAAAGAAGCTGAATCATTCGCGCGTCGTCGGTTCCCTGCACCGCCAGTCCCCTGATGATCGCGGCTCTCGCAGGCGCACCGATTTCCCCGAGCGCCCACGCGGCCTCGCGCGCGACCTCGGGCGCGCCGGTCAACGCAATCGCCAGTGCCGGGACCGATGCCGAGTCGACGAGCAGGCCGAGCGAGTAGGCAGCATTTGACGCGACGCGGAAATCTCGATCGGCGAGAAGCGATCGCAGCAATTCCGCACCAGCTGAACCGTGCGGAGCACCAACCTGACCGACGGCAAGCGCTGCCGCAGCGCGAAGCGGACCCCATGACGCAGCCAGCGCGCTGTCCACGATTGCGCGGTCGTATGTCCGACTGTCAGTCATTGCCAGAAGGCGCGCATACACCCTTACATGGTTTTGCGTTGGCGAGCGCGCCGGAGACTGCGCAGCAGCCGTCGTGACACTCATCGCGAGTGCCGTGACAAGCTGAAGCGACTTATGCAACGGCGTTCTCGAGAATCGTCCTGAGGTCCGGCGGCAATGCGACAAGTTTTCCTTCTCCATTGATGGAAGCGAGCGCGGTAGTCGCTGTGACGAGCTTCAGCCCGGTCTCGGCGTTTTCGATCAAGTAACTGAACGTGACGCTTCGCGAACGCACATCGGTGAGCCTGGTTCGCACTCGAATACGATCCTCGTACCTCGCAGCAGCATGATAGCGGATACCAGCGTCGACGACAGCGAGCCCGACTCCGTCATGCTCCAGTTGCGCATACGAGCGTCCAAGGCGACGAATGAGGTCGGTGCGACCCATTTCACACCAGACCAGGTAATTCGCGTGATACACCACCTTCATCTGGTCGGTTTCCGCGTATCTGACGAGAAACTCGATCTCGCCTGTCACGCCAGTGTCTTTGGATTCGGGCATGGGCGATAAGATAAGCGTCGACGAAGACTATCGCCGGTTTGTGAACCATCTGCTGCCCGGCTACAATTGGCATGTGCTCAAGTCGCCATGTTACGTCATATCTGACGCCCACCTCGGTGTCGCCTCGCTCGACATAGAGCGCGCGCTCGTTGGATTTCTAAGAGGGCTGAAAGGCCGCGCCGGATCCCTGCTGATCAACGGCGATCTCTTCGACTTCTGGTTCGAATGGAAGTCGGTGATTCCGCGAAACAGCTTTCGGGCTCTCGCAGCCCTGGCCGACCTGACAGATTCAGGCCTGCCAATTCTCTGGGTCGCCGGTAATCACGATTGCTGGGGCGATGATGTTCTGACCCAGGATATTGGCGTCGAATACCGCCTCGGCCACTGGGAAGGTTCGCTCGCTGGCTGGAACGCGAGAGTGGAGCACGGGGACGGCCTTCGCGAGAAGGAGGACCGAGGCTACCGGATGATCAAGCCGATTATGCGCAATCGGGCTGCAATCACGGCGTTCCGGGCGCTTCATCCCAACTGGTCAACGAGACTCGCCGTGGGCAGTTCTGGCGCAAGCCGGACCTACAGGTCGCGCGATGAAGGTCGCGGGCTTCGCACGATTGCAATGCGCGAGCTCGATTCAAATCCGGCGCTTGATCTACTGGTCTACGGTCACTCGCACGTTGCAGCGCTCGAGCGGGCGCCTGGCCGCGGAGTTTTCGCGAATGCAGGATCATGGCTGGATGCGCCAACATATCTCCGCGTGACGGAGGAGAGCATCGAATTGAGATCCGCGACGAGCGGATCAGCCGAGGGTGACTGTCTCCACACGATCGATCGACGCGCCGAGGAAACGCTGTCCCACGCGTAGAAACTGCTCGGGGGCATCAGAGGCAATAAAGCGGTAACGCGCATGATCGATGGCCTCGCGCGTCATGCCACGCTCGCGCAGGATGGCGCCCGTTTCTGAAGCCGTTTCTTCGGCGCTGTCAATCAGGCGCACATCGCGCCCGACGACACTCCCGATCACGCCCTTGAGAAGCGGATAGTGGGTGCAGCCAAGCACGAGAGTGTCAACGTGCGCATTCGCCATCGGATCCAGATATTCGTGCGCGATCAGTCGGGTAGCCTCCGTATCGAGCCAGCCTTCTTCTGCAAGCGGCACGAATAGCGGGCACGCGAGCGCAGTGATCTCCGCGTCGGGTGAGGCCGCCTCGATGGCGCGCTCGTACGCGCGTGACTTGATGGTACCAAACGTCCCGATCACGCCCACGCGGTTGGTCTTGGTGGCCTTTGCGGCCGCGCGCGATCCGGGGTCGATGACGCCCACGATCGGAAGGTCGTGCTCGGCCTGCAACGCAGGCAACGCGTGCGCGGTTGCGGTGTTGCACGCGACTACCACTGCTTTCACACCCTGGTCGAGCAGAAAGCCGGTAATCTCCCGGCTGTAGCGAAGGACTGTCTCGGGACTCTTCGGCCCGTACGGAACGCGCGCGGTATCGCCGAAATAGATGATGCTTTCGTTCGGGAGCTGGCGCATGATCTCGCGCACGACAGTCAGCCCACCGATCCCGGAGTCGAACACCCCGATCGGCGCGGCGTCGTTCACGTCACCACGCAACGCGCGCCCGAAACCCCACGCGCCGCTCGGCGGAGCTCACCTGCACATTCGCGTCGAAGTCGGCGAGGTTCGCGGAAACGAAGGCATCGGCTCCTGCGAAGAGGTGGTTGAATACGACGATGGCGAGCCAGTCCTCGAGATGGGATCGCCGTCCACGCACGCGCCCCGCGAGGTTGGGGTCACGCGGAGCATAAGCGATGACCGGCTCGCCAGTTTCGGGGTCAAGTACTGGCTGGCCCGCTTCGTTTAGCAAGGGGGCGCCGACCGTATCAGCGCGTGCCTTCTTCGCTTTCGAGAGGTCGTTCCATGACTTAAGCGACATTCCCACTGACCCCGCTTCGGCGAGCAGGAAGATCGTCGCCGCCTTAGGGCGCTTGAACCTGAGCTGCATCGATCCAGGCGCGATCAGCGACGTGAGAAATGCCCGCCGCGGGGATGGGTACGCGTTTGCCGCGTCTGCTGGTCGCACGGGAGCAGCCTGAGCAACTGGTGAAGCTGGAGCCACACCGGCGCGTGTGCTGTCGGTTCGTTGCGCCTGCACCTGCTCGGGAAAGATCAGAACAGCCGACAACAGAGCGCCGCAGCCGGCTGCTCGAATCATCCGGATGATGTTATGCTCCGACTGCCGCGACGAGATCGATCTCGATCAGAACACCTCGCGGGAGCGCAGTCACCTGCACTGTCGAGCGCGCCGGCCGGGCATCACCTATCCAGCGTCCGTAGATCTCATTGACCCGCGGAAAATGCGCCATGTCGTGAAGATACACAGTGGTCTTCACGACCTGCTTCCAGGGCGTTTCTGCCGCGTCGAGGACAGCCTGCAGATTCTGCATCACGCGCTCGGTCTGCGCATCGATGTCGCCGTCGATTACCTGGCCCGTCGCCGGGTCAAGGGCAATCTGCCCAGCCGAAAAAAGAAACCCGTTCGCTATCGTCGCCTGCGAGTACGGTCCGATTGCCGCGGGTGCCTTGTCGGTTTTAATGTGCTCCACTCTTATCCTCGTTCGGGAAGAAGTTGAACCTGCCGCAATGTTAGTTGCTGGTAGTGCAGTCACGCCAGTTTGAAGAGCGCGCGGGTGTTTCTGGCTGTTATCCGGCCCATCTCACCGGGAGTGTTACCCCGCGCCTGCGCAAGTCGGGCCACCGTGTGTGTCACCCACGACGGCTCATTACGCTTTCCGCGATAAGGTACCGGGGCGAGGTAAGGTGAATCAGACTCCGCAAGAATCCGGTCTTCGGGAATCAGGCGGAGGAGGTCGTCGTCGTCCCACTTCCTGAATGTGACTATTCCAGCGAAAGATACATGCCACCCGGCATCGATCGCTGCGTGCGCCAGGTCGTGTGATCCTGTGAAACAGTGGAGTACACCGCGGACACCGGCCTGTCCTGCCTCCGCTATCATTGCTCTGGTGTCGTCCTCGGCGTCCCGTGTGTGCACCACTACCGGAACGCCCATGGCACGGGCAAGCTCGAGCTGCGCGGCGAACGCCAGTCGTTGCTCATCGCGGGGCGAATTGTCGTAGTGGTAGTCGAGCCCGCACTCTCCAATCGCAACTGCTCCGCCGATGATATGCTCCTTTATGGCCGGTATATCCCGCGTCGTGTCGAAGCCGCTTGCATCGTGCGGATGCACACCCGCTGTGTACCAGATGAACCCCGGATAGTCTGTCGCGACAGACTTTGACGCGAGAGCGGCGCCGAGGACATCCCCGGCGCCGCTGCCTGAGCCGATACACACAATCGCTTCGGCCCCGGATTCGCGGGCCCGCGCAATTACATCGCCGCGGTCGCTGGCGAACGCTTCGTCGGCGAGGTGCGCGTGGCTGTCGATGAACCGCGGGACAGCGATGACTTTCTCGGCCATTTCCTTTCGATCCAGAGAAGTATTGGGCCAGCGACAAACATCGAGCTGAACGTCCCCACGAACACTCCGAAGCTCATCACCCATGCGAACGGTCGGATCACGTCGCCTGCAAAAAACAGCAGCGCGAGCGTGGCGGCCATTGTGGTGGCGTGGGTGAGAACCGAACGCGGAAGGGTTTCATTGATCGATCGGTTGAGAGTCTCCCGCGTCGACTCCTTACGGCCCTTTCGCAGGTTCTCCCGGACGCGATCGAAGATGATGATCGTATCGTTGAGTGAGTAGCCGATGACGGTGAGGAGCGCGGCAATTACCGTCAGCGATACCTCGAGTTGCATAATCTTGATGAAGGCGATCGTCACGAACACGTCGTGGACCGTTGCTCCGAGGGCGGCAAGGCCGAATCTCCACTCGAAGCGAATTGCCAGATAGACGGTTGTCACCAGGAAGGAGAGCAACATTGCTATCACCGCATTGCGGCTCAGCTCTTTTCCTACGCGGGGACTGACCGCCTCCGTTCGCACAACCTTTACTTTCTCCGCGCCGTAGCCCTCCACCAGGACGGCCTCTATCTGCTTGGCAACGTTCTCGGCCCCGGTTGTCGCTCCGCCCTGGCTCTCGGACTCCTGCGCCCTGATCGTGTACTCACGGTTGCTCCCGAACTGTTGGATCTCGGCGCCCCTGAATCCTGCCGCCTGGAGCCGCGACCTGAGAGCGCCAACGTCAACCGGGTCTGTGAACTCGAGCTGCATCAGGGTTCCGCTCGTGAACTCGATGCTTTTTTTGACACCGCTGAATGCAAACGTCGAAAACCCGATTACAACAAATGCCACGGTCAGGCCGACCGCCCATTTCCACAAGCGGATGAAGTCGATCGTTGTGTCGTGAAGTATGCGAAGCATCAGATACTCAGTGTCGTGGTTGTCTGTCTGCGGCTCAGCCAGATCATGAAGAACGTCCGCACTATGAAGATCGCCGAGACCATCGACGCGGCGATTCCGGCCAGCAGCGTAACAGCGAAGCCCTGCACGGGCCCTGTGCCGTACTGATAGAGAACCGCTGCGGTGAGCGCCGTTGATACGTTAGAGTCGATGATTGCGCTCATCGCGTGACTGAACCCTTCATCGACGGCAGTTCTGACTGTCTTGCCGTGGTTGAGCTCCTCGCGTATTCGCTCGAAAATGAGCACGTTCGCGTCGACCGCTATGCCCAGCGACAACACGAAACCAGCAAGGCCTGGAAGCGTAAGGACCGCGCCAAATCCCGCCAGGATTGCGAGGGTGAAAAGCGAGAAGAGCATCAGGCCAAGCACGGAGAGGAATCCCGAGAACCGGTAATAAGCGATCATGATTCCGAGGACGAGCAGGATCGCAATCACGCCTGCCCTGACTCCCTTCTGCACCGAGTCCTGGCCAAGGCTGGCTCCGATCTGCCGGACCTCGGCAATCTTGAGCGGCGTTGGTAGCGAGCCGGCGCGGAGCACAAGTGCAAGGTCTGACGCTGCCTGAAGGTCGCGACCACCCATGGTGATCTGACCGCGTGTACCGATCGCGCTCTGAATAACAGGAGGCCTGCCCATTACGCGATCGTCGAGGACGATCGCCATGTAATCCTGGATGTGCTTTGACGTTTCATTCCTGAACCGCCGCCCGCCTTCGTTGTTGAACTGGAATTCGACGATCGTGCCTTCGGTAGGCGATGTATTCGGTTTTGCGTCGGTGAGATACTCGCCGGTGATGATTGCACGCTGGTCGACAACGTAAACCGGGCGATAGCTGAGATTTCCTATCTGGGCCGAGTCGATGCCGAAGAGCAGTTCCTTGCCTGGCGGAATTGCGGCCTTCACTTCCGGCATGGACAAATAAGACTCGAGCGTCGGCACATCGCTCATTGCGACATAATATTCACCTGGCATCTGCCCCTGCTGAATCAGCCTCGAGAATGCTCCGCCAGCGGCGATAGCCGTGTCGGCTTGAGCGGTTCCCGCACGCGCAACCGAGGTATCGGCCGTCAGCAGGTCGGTGACACCGGTGGTCGTACGAGTTGTGTCTCTTGCGGCCGAAGCGGGTGCGCCGCTCGAAGCTGCCCGATTTTTGACGGCGGCATCGAGCCGCGGGAGCGCCTTCTCGAGCGCCTGGGTCTCGTCTGTAATCTTGAACTGCAGGAATGCCGACTTCTGGACAACTTCCTGTGCCCGCTGCGGATCGTCGATGCCGGGAAGCTCGACGATAATCCGATCGTTGCCGGCACGCTGCACCAGCGGCTCAGATACGCCGAACTGGTCGATGCGCGTCCGAATGACGGTAAGCGCGCGGTCGAGGGCCTCAGCCTTGTCGGGAACGCTTGCCTTGGATTCGTCCACCTCGAGTGCGAGGTGCATCCCCCCCTGAAGGTCGAGACCGCGCTTGAGAGGGACACGCTTCACCGTGTCATAGGTAAACCCGTCAGCAGTTCTTACACGCTGCGTTACGTCGCGTGGGAAAAGTGCATACACAGAGGCGAGAATCAGCCCGAGGACGATCAGAATACGATACTTCAGGTTCATTAAACTGAAGGGATGGGATTTGCGTTTTGTG
>JBBREF010000109.1:0-12808 GCA_038203205.1 Gemmatimonadales bacterium
GCATACTGCGTCACCAGCGTCGATCCCGGATCCTGCACGAAAAACAGTCCCTGCTTGAATGCGCCGAGCTCAGTCAGAGAAATTCCGCCTGATATCTGTATGCTGTCGCGCGCCAGCGGAGCATCTTCCACATCGACTCCCGACGCTTCGAGCATCGCCTCGAGCTGCTCGCGCACGATGCCGTAAGGACGGATTACCACCGGTGCCTCAGCGTTGTTCTTCATGAGGAGAATCGCAGTAGCCTCCTCTCCCCATCGCGACAGCCAGCGAGCGACGAGCCAGCGCGGGTGCGAATACTTCTGCGCAAGCGCATCAATCTTATCGTCGGGAGGACGCACGCTGAGATCCGCGCTCTCACGGTCGATTCGCCGGAGCACAGCGTTGACGAGTTTGCTCGCCCCGATGCCGTGCCGCACTTTCGCAAGCTCGACGGTCTGGGCGATCGCTGCATACGCGGGTACGCTGCCCATGTGCATCAGCTGGTAAACACCAAGCCGCATCAGGTCCACGAGATCGGGGTCAACCCGGCTCAATCCGCCCCGAACACGCTCCTCGAGAATTGCGTCCAATGCGCCGCGCTGTCTGAGCATTCCGTAAACGAGCTCGCGAAGCCATCGGCGATCTCTTGCATCGAGACTGGCGGTCCGTCGATCGAAGGAACTGTCGAGCATCTCGCCGTCCCTGAGGTCGGCACAGATGCCTGCCGCCGCAACCCGCGCCATCGTCACTCCGCCGACCGCAACCTGAACTCCGCCTTCACTCGATGACATCAGTCGAGCATCCCCGTCTCGGGCGAAGAGGGAACCGCCACTTCGCGACGTGGCATTCTGCCCGCGAGGTAAGCGAGGCGACCCGCATCAACGGCGTACCGCATCGCGGTGGCCATGCGGACCGGATCTGTTGCGGCGGCAATCCCTGTGTTCATGAGAATCCCGTCTACGCCCTGTTCCATGACGATGCATGCATCCGAAGCGGTGCCAACGCCCGCATCGACGATGATCGGAACGCTCAGGCGTTTCTTGATGGTCCTGATCGCATAAGGATTGAGCATGCCGAGCCCGGAGCCTATCGGTGATGCAAGCGGCATAACCGCGACGGCTCCGGCATCCTCGAGGCGAAGCGCGGTGATCAGGTCGTCATTCGTGTAGGCCATGACCTTGAAGCCTTCTGCCGCGAGCGTCCGCGTTGCTTCGAGCAGGCCAGCGGTGTCGGGAAGCAGCGTTTCCTGATCTCCGATCACTTCGAGCTTCACCCATTCGTTGAAACCGGCGGCGCGTGCGAGCCGCGCATACCTGATCGCCTCGTCTGCCGTATAACATCCCGCGGTATTCGACAGCAGAAAGTATTGCAAGGGATCGAGGTGATGCAGGATGCTCTCATCTTTCGCGCGATCGAGATCCACGCGGCGTACAGCGACGGTCACGACTTCGGCGCCGGATGCCTCGATCGCGCGCATCATGTCCGAATTCGATGCGTACTTGCCAGTGCCGACCATGAGGCGCGACTTGAACTCACGCTCTCCGATGACGAGGGGCGTAACCTCAATTGTGGAATCGATCGCAGCTCCCATCATCCGCCACCCACGAAATGCACGATCTCCACGACGTCACCATTCTCGAGGCCGAGAGAGGTGTAGCGATCGCGGTCGCGAAGGATCGATCGATTGTGCTCTATTACGACGAGGCGCGGGTCGATCTCCAGCGACCCCAGCAGGCTTGCGATGGTGCTATTCCGCGCCAGCTCCCGTGGAGCGCCGTTGACCGTCAGCGTGATCATCCCGCTCGCTTCCGGACTCTGAATCATATGCTGAAATATAGCGCGTGATGGGCTCCGGAAACGCTGTCACGACTGCCGGAGAAAGCCGTGTTTCCATCGGATCGCGCGGGTCGCCGGAGGAACCATGCCCCCCGTCCCACCCCGCGCCACGGATTGTCGCAACACCGTAAGCGCCCGCGCGACGAAGTGGCCCGACGTCTTCAGGTTTGACTCCACCAATCGCGATGACGGGAATGCTGATCGCCTTCACAACCTCCTCGACGAAGTCCAGCCTTGCAGGCGGACGCCCGGCATGACTTGGAGTTTCGAACACTGTTCCCGCAACACACCAGGATGCACCGGCAGCTTCGGCTTCGACTGCTTCAACCACACTGTGAACGCTCGCGCCGAGCGGAAGCGTGCCCGCGACAAGGCGAGCGTCGGGAATCGTAAGTGAGTGTGAAGCCAGCTGGGCGCCGCGCGCCCCGACAGCGAGCGCCACATCGATCCTGTCGTTCACGATCAGCCAGCACCCGGTCTGCTCCTGCAATCGGGCGAGTTCGACAGCAAGATCGTAAAACTGGCGCGCGGCAATCCGGGACGATCGCAGGTGAAGTGCTCCCCTCGGACCAAGGGCCCGCATGACAGCGACTGCGCGACCAAGAAAATTGAGCTGGCGGACCGCGTCTGAATCGGTGACCGCGTGAACGACAGGGAAGTCGAGCCTCACGCCGCCGGCAGTCATTCGCCGAGCGTGTCGCCCACCGAGATGCCGCGCCCGCGTGCCCAGTCGGCCGAGCTCATACGGCTCTTGCCCGCAACCTGCACGTCATGCACAGATAGAAGCCCATCGCCACAGGCAACCACGATGCTTCCCCGTGCATCTACGACGCGTCCCGGTGTTGCGGCGGATTCGTCCCCGCCGACCAGCCGCGCACCGAAGAGCTTCACGTCGACGCCGGCAAGCGTTGTAAACGCTCCGGGACGTGGATCATACGCCCTGATGATTCGCGACACTTCGTCAGCGCTCAATGTCCAGTCCACGCGCGCATCCTCTCGTGTGACTTTCGGTGAATACGTCGCGAGAGAATCGTCCTGCGGCGTTTCAATGGCCTTTCCCAGCGAGATCAACGTCAGCGCTTCGACGAGCGCCAGCGCTCCAAGCTCGGAAAGACGCATCTGCAGCTCTCCGTACGTCTCGTCGTCGAGTATCGGCGAGCCCGCCGTGAGGATGATTGGCCCTGCATCGAGGGCCTGAATCATCCGCATTATCGTGACGCCGGTCTGAGGGAAGCCCTGCCTGACAGCCGCCTGAATCGGCGCCGCTCCGCGCAGCAGCGGAAGGAGCGATGCGTGGATGTTCAGCGTTCCCAGCCGCGGCAGCTCGATCATCCGCTTCGGAAGAATGTGGCCGTAGGCTACCACGATCGAGATGTCAGGCTGCATCACCTCGACCATCCCGATGAACTCCTCGTCCTTCGGTGTCGCCGGCTGGAAGCAGGGGATCTGCTCATCGAGCGCGATCTGCTTTATCGGGGGCGCAGTAACCGTGCGCGAGCGTCCCTGCGGCTTGTCGGGCTGCGTGACGACCCCGATCACCTCGAACCCTTCACCAATCAGCGCCCTCAGCGGAGCGGCGGCAAACTCCGGCGTCCCCCAGAAGAGGACGCGCATCTACAGCTCGCCTTCGCTGTGGTGCGGGCCCTTCTTCTCGTTCGCGACTTTCCTGATGAACCCCGGATAGTCTGCTTTCCGCTTGTCCCAGTCGGACATAACCGACCGTCGCTTCAGCATGCTCAGGTAGTCGACGAAAAGCTTGCCGTGCAGATGATCGATCTCGTGCTGCATGCAACGCCCAAGCAGATCAGTGGCCTGAACCTCGAAGGTGTTGCCGAGTTCATCCATCGCCCGCACGACGACGTGCTCAGGGCGAGTAACATCACCGTATACGTCGGGAATCGAGAGGCATCCTTCTTCAGCACGCGCCGAGCCGCCGTGCTCGACTATCTCGGGATTGATGAGCGTGTAGCGCGCGCCGTCGACATCGACGACGGCGATGCGCTCGCTTCGTCCGACCTGCGGCGCAGCGAGGCCGATTCCCTCCGCGGCGTACATCGTGTCGTACATCTCCAGGATGAGCTGCTTCAGCTCGTCGGTTATCTCGGTGACAGGAGTTGTGTCCTTTCGCAGCACCGGGTCGCCAAGGACCCGGATGTCGAGGATCTTCACCCTTCGGCTGCGGGCGCGCCCGCCACGCGGCTCACTCGTGCAATTCGCCCGCGCTCGATCACGAGCCGCGACTCACCGCTCTTGATCGTGAGGCGATCTTCGTTCGGAAGGCGCGAATCGGGTTTGTCTCCAGTCGCTTCCTTGATGTGAATCACTTCGCCGACGAGTCCTCCTGCGGTCACGATCTCGTCGCCGCGCTTCACCTGCTTGATCATCGCATCCTGCGCCTTGCGTTGTTTCTGTCCCGGCCGGATGAGGATGAAATAGAAGAGGGCGAAGATGGCGCCATACATGAAAATCGGGCCGAACAAAGTGTTGGTCGCGCCCTGAAGCAGCAGCAATGCCGGAAATATCTGGGTCATGGATCTATGCGTTGCGGGAGTGGTATCGGGTCAGCCAGTCACTGCTCCAACCTGCGAGCGTTCCGGCCACGATTGCCTCGCGCGCTTTGCCTGCCAGCGCGAGAAGGAAATGTACATTGTGCAGCGACAGCAGGCGCAGCCCGAGGATCTCGTCAGAGGTGAAAAGGTGTCGGATATAGGCCCGTGAAAACCGGGTGCACGCCGAGCAGCAGCACGTCTCGTCGAGCGGCCGCGGATCGTTCCTGAACTCTGACCGCTTGATGTTGAGCCGCCCGTCCGCGGTAAACACGGACCCGTTCCTGCCCATCCGGGTTGGCGCGACGCAATCGAACAGGTCGACGCCGCGGAGAATGCCCTCCACGATGTCTTCGGGGAAGCCAACGCCCATGAGGTAGCGCGGCCGGTTCCTGTCGAGGGCATCGTCGACTACTTCGAGCATCTCGTACATTGCCGGCTTCTCCTCGCCGACCGAAAGACCACCGACCCCGAAGCCTTCCCAGTGGTGCATTGACGAAATCGATTCGGCCGCTTCCCGTCTCAGGTGGGCGTGAATCCCGCCCTGCACGATTGGAAACAGCGCCTGATTTGAATCGAAGGTCGAGAACTCGTCGAGGCAGCGCTTCAGCCATCGGAGGCTTCGCTCGCTCGCATCGCGGGCCGAGCCCTCTTCCGATTGGCCGGGTATGACGTGATCGAACTGCATGATCACATCGGCGCCAAGGTTCCGCTCGATCTGCATGACGCTTTCAGGCGTGAAGAAGCGGCGCGAGCCGTCTATGTGGCTTTGGAACTCGACGCCATCCTCGGTCACCTTGCGTAGAGTCGCCAGTGAAAAGACCTGGAATCCTCCCGAATCCGTAAGGATCGGGCCGTTCCATCCCATGAACTTGTGAAGGCCGCCCATCTCGCGGACGAGCTCATCGCCCGGGCGGAGGTGAAGGTGATAGGCATTCGAGAGAATCATCGAGGCGCCCATCGCGGTGAGATCCTCGGGGTCGAGGGCCTTCACTGTCGCGAGCGTTCCCACGGGCATGAACGCCGGTGTATTCACGGGGCCATGGGGCGTCGTGAACGTTCCTGCGCGGGCTTTTCCGGATTCTGCTTTTATTTCGAATGCGAAGGGCATTTTTCTGGTAAGAGCGGGAAACCCAGGGGGTAGCGGATCTGGGCGGATTCAGCCGATTCAGCGGATACTACGCGTGTCAGGGTCAAGGGTCGTTTCGCACCGGCAGCATCATGGGACCAACCGGCTTCATCCTTTCTGTTGTTAACCCCAGAAAAGAATTCCCTTGCCGAAGGACGATGCTCCGGCCTTGCCAACCTGCCGGCATTCGAGGCGCTTTGATCCGCCAGATCCGCGAAATCGGCCCAATCCGCATCCCCCTGGGTTTCCAGTATCAGACGACCACCATCGCATCGCCATATGAATAAAACCGATACCCCTCGGCAATAGCCGCACGATATGCTTTCATGGTCAGCTCATATCCTGCAAAGGCTGCAACAAGCATCAGCAACGTCGATCGAGGAAGATGAAAGTTGGTGATGAGATGATCGACGGCCTGAAACTGATACGGCGGTCGAATGAAAATGCGCGTGTCACCTGACCGTTCCGCGAATGATCCATCAGACCGAACGGCACTCTCGAGTGTCCGGACCGACGTAGTACCTACCGCCCACACTTTGCCACCCCTTCCACGAACCGCGTTGATCGCCGATGCGGCCGCGCCGGGCAGCACGTACGACTCCTCGTGCATCACGTGCTGATCAGGATTTTCGACTTCGACAGGCTTGAACGTCCCCGCGCCCACGTGGAGAACGACATCAGCCCGGGCAACCCCTTTGGACGCGAGTGAATCGAGTAGCTCGGACGTGAAATGAAGTCCCGCTGTCGGCGCAGCCACGGAGCCGGATTCCCTCGCATACACAGTCTGGTACCGCTCGATGTCGGCAAGATCGTCGCCGCGGGCGATGTAGGGCGGAAGCGGCACGTGCCCGTATTGCTCGATCGCCTCCGCGACTGGCAACGATGATATCAAGCGTATGATCCGTGTCCTGCGCTCGGTCGTCTCGAGAATCTCGGCTTCGAGATCGGGACTCACGCGAACGCGCCTTCCAGGCTTGAGCTTGCCACCCGGATGCACCATCGCCTCATACCGGTCATCCCCCAGCGGTTTGAGCAGCAGCAGCTCGGCAGGAGCACCTGAATCGCGGGTCCCAAGCAGCCGCGCGCGAAACACGCGCGTCGTATTGACAACGACAACGTCACCGGATGGAATCAGCGCGGCGATGTCGCGAAAAGTCCGGTGCTCGATCTCATGAGAATCCCGGTGCACCACCATCAGCCTGCTTTCATCGCGCCTGTCCGATGGCGTCTGGGCGATCAACTCCGGCGGAAGATCGAACTCGTAATCACTTGTGAATGAACCGCGCTCTGTCATATCGCGGCGCTCGAGGGCGTCAGAAAAGCGAAGGCTGCGACCCGCTCGAAGGCATCGTGAAACCGAAGTGCCTGTACGCCTGTGCCGTTGCCATGCGCCCGCGCGGTGTGCGCTGGAGAAATCCGTTCTGCACGAGAAACGGCTCGTAGACTTCCTCGATGGTACCCGCATCTTCGCCCACGGCGGCGGCAATCGTCGAAACCCCGACGGGTCCGCCATCGAATTTCTCGATTATCGCCTTGAGGATGCGGCTGTCCATGTCGTCGAGGCCGAACTGGTCGACATCAAGTAACTGAAGGGCGTCCTTGGCGATGTCACGCGTGATCCTGCCGCCTGATTTAACCTGCGCGTAATCGCGAATGCGCCGGAGCAGCCGATTGGCGACGCGCGGCGTCCCGCGCGATCGGCACGCGATCTCCTCCGCACCGCCATCATCTATATCGACCTTGATCACCTCGGCCGTGCGCCTGACGATTGTCTCGAGGTCGCTTGCGGGGTAAAAATTGAGACGCTGCTCGATGCCGAATCGCGCGCGCATGGGCGGTGTGAGCATCCCCAGTCGAGTCGTGGCCCCTACAAGGGTGAACTTCTCGATCGGCATCGTGATTGTCTGCGCCTTCGGACCTTCTGACAACCTGATGTCGATGCGGTAATCTTCCATCGCCGGATACAGGAATTCCTCGATGATCGGGCGAAGCCTGTGAATCTCATCGATGAAGAGGATGTCACCCTCTCGCAGGTTGGTGAGAGTGCCGACGAGGTCGCCGGGTTTTTCCAGCGCAGGTCCTGACGTCGTCCGGATATTGACCCCCATCTCACGTGCGATCAGCTCTGCCAGCGTCGTTTTGCCGAGGCCGGCGGGGCCGAAAAACAGCGTGTGGTCGAGTGGCTCGCGCCTGGAGACTGCAGCGTCGATATAGATACGCATGCTCTCCTTCACCTTCGGCTGTCCGATGAATTCAGCCAGGCGCTGTGGCCTGAGTGAAAGCTCTACTACCGATTCCTCAGGCAGAATCTCAGGAGTCGTGATTTCGGCGCGGGTCATGCCCAAATGTATCCCGAACGCCTCGTGGTAGCAGCGGTATTTTGTCCGCAGTCCGCAAATGCGCTTGCGCCGTGTTCACTGTAATTTGATCTTGTCGCCGTGAAGACATCTGCGGCGCAACGAACAAGCGGCAACCTCCGGACGAGCAAAGCCGCCCCCGAGAACAGCCAACAGCTTCTCGAAAGCCTCTCCCTCGGATTGGATGTTGAGCCGAGCCCGGCGGCGGCAGCCATGGCCGTCGAGCTCGCGAATGCTCTCGGTGATTCGGCGATCGCCGTCATCCATTATGGGTCACGTGCACGAGGCGTGGATGCGCGCGCCGACAGTGCCTACGACTTTTTCGTAATCGTCGATGCGTATCGGCCAGCATACGAGTGCCTCACCGCTGCGATGCACACTGGCGTCAGCGTCAGGACAGCGACTACGCTTGCCCACGTGCTCGCTCCCAACGTGCACGCAATTCCTCCAGTCCCGGAGGGCGGCAAGCGCAACAAGTGCGGTGTGCTCACGCTTCGGGAGCTGCATCAGGCAGCGCAGCTGAAAGCGCCGGATCATTTCGTAATCGGGCGGCTCTTCCAGCACGTTCAGCTCCTCTGGACGAAAGACCCGGAGAACGCCGCAAGTGTACGCCGGTCACTTGCCGAAATTCGACTCAGAACATTCGAATGGGCCCGGGCGTTCCTGCCGCCAACCTTTACTGCGGCCGATTATTGTCGCTCCCTCCTCGAGACATCGTTCGCGGGAGAGGTTCGACCCGAAGCAGGTGAGCGCCCCGCGCAGCTTTTTGAAGCACAGCGTGATGTTCTTCTGCCCGTCTATGCTGCGCTCCTCGAATCGTTGACAGACAGTGGAGTCCTGATCCGCGATGGCGACGAATACCGGCAGGCGCAGGAACCGGGCGCTGCGTCGCGCCGCCGGTGGGAGTGGTACTTCCGCAAGTCGAAAGCCCGCGGAACTCTGAGGTGGGGCAAAGCCGTCGTTCAGTACGACGGATGGCTCGAGTACATCGTCCAGAAAATCACCCGACACAACAATGTTCAGGTAGAGCTCACTGAACGCGAGCGCCGCTGGCCGTTCATTTTCCTCTGGCCGAAGATCTTCGTCTTCTTCCGTGATCGATCGCGGTGGGAAACGCGGAGGTGAGCCCGATCGAAACCGGCGCCCTCGTTCTGGTCGCCGCCTTGCTCCTGACGATGCCGATATTTGCGCTCGTTTCTCGCGGCAAAGCGATCGACGCGGATGTTGCCCGCAGGCCAACAACGATTCTCCTTGGCTTCTGGGTGCGCGACTGGCTGATGTGGATCATCAGGCCGCTCGAAAACGGAATGGTTCGCGCGCGAGTGTCGCCGGATCTTCTCAATCTCGCCGGCGCTGCCTTTGGTGCCGGGGCAGGACTCGCATTCGCGTTCGGCGAGCTCGCCCTCGGCGGATGGCTCGTCCTGCTCGGCGGAGCGGCTGACATTTTCGACGGTCGCATTGCACGCGCGCGGGGAATTGCCTCCGCACGCGGCGCATTCCTCGATTCGACGCTCGACCGATTCGCTGAGACATTCGCGTTTGTCGGACTCGTCGCGTTTTTTGCCGGCACCCCGTGGGCGGCCGCGACGGTCGCGCTCGCACTGGGCGCATCGATGCTCGTGTCGTACGCGCGAGCGAGAGGCGAAGCACTCTCGATTGACTGTCGCGGTGGGATAATGCAGCGTGCCGAGCGGCTCGTGCTGCTTGGGCTTGCTGGTATTCTCGATGCGCCGATCGCGAACTGGCTCGGAGTCTTTCCGGGGTCGCTGATCGCGTGGGCGACCGCGGCGATTGCTGTCGGTGCCCTCGGCACGGCTGTGTACCGCACGCTGTTCATCGCCAGACGCCTGGCCGAGCGCGGGGACTGATGATGTTCGCGGGTCGGCGGGTGCTTGTGACCGGAGCAACGGGATTTCTCGGGCGAGCGCTTGCAGCGCGACTCAGCGCCGAAGGTGCTGAGGTAGTGGGAATGAGCCGGCACTCGCCGGAGGATGCACTGGGCGTGAAGTGGATCGCATGTGATGTCGAGGACCGGGACAAACTCACCGATGTGTTGACAGGTTTCGACACTGTATTCCACGCCGGTGGGATGGTGGGACACTATGGGATGCGTCACGCGTATCTGCGGGCGAATGTGGGTGGGACGCGCAATATCATCGACGCATGTGTTCGCAACGGAGTCGGCACGATCGTTTTCACGAGCACGCCTTCGGTAATCGCCGACGGGAGCGGGCACTACAATGTCGACGAGAGTCACCCATACTCGACGCGGTTCCAGTCGCCTTATTCCGAATCGAAGGCGTTGGCGGAGCAGGAGGTTCGTGCGGCGAATGGCAGTGGACTGCGGACGGTTTGTGTGAGGCCGCACATGATATGGGGCCCAGGTCCAAGTCACTGGGTGGGCGGACTGCGCAAGCTCTCGCGGAAGAATGCGCTGTACCGAGTCGGGTCGGGCAAGAACCGTGTCGGCATGACTTACATGGATGACTGCGTCGATGCACATCTCGCCGCGTGGCGCGCCGTTGAATCAGATGCGGCCGTCGGGGGCCAGGCATTCTTCATTCACGGTGGAAGTCCGGTGGTGTTATGGGAGTGGGTAGACGAGCTCGCTCGTGCGATTGGCCTCTCACCGGTGCGCGGGAATATTTCGAGGTCAGTCGCAATGGCTGGCGCAACCGTGTGCGATGCGCTCGTGAACCTGAGTGGTGGCTCGATCCATTTCCCTGTGTCGCGTTACCTGATTACCGAGCTCACTACGGATCACTACAGCTGCATAGATCGCGCGCGCGCGTGGCTCAGCTACGAGCCCAGGGTTACTGTTGCCGACGGCATCGCGAGAATGTCTGAAGCCGAGCGTACACCGGCGACTGTTTATCCGGCTCGGGAGCCGTCGCTGATCGCTTGAGCAGGTGATGTCTCGAGTGAGCGGCGTATCTCGCGTTCTTCGACTGACAATGCGGCAATCGCTTCCATGAGACGCCGCCCGATCTCCCGGTAGAGCTCCGGTGTCGCAGCCTCTGCACGCTCTGCTGAGAAGTCGAGTGGCTCGCCCATGACAGCGTGAACGAGTGGCCTGGCACCTCGCTGGCGATTTGCGCGAAAAAAACTCTTGGGTGAGTGCGGGAATCCCTGAAGAAAAACGGGGAAGACATCGGCCTTCGTCTGGTGAATGATTTTGCCAAGTCCGGGTTTGGCGGGGAGGAGATGATAAGGGTCGTTGCTCTTGTTGCGGCCACCTTCCGGGTGGATGAAGATTGCGACGCGCCCGCGGTGAAGCAGGTCGATGAGAATCTGGATGACTCGTTTCCCCCACATCGCACCGCGTGAGCTGCGAACGACCGGCGGGTACATGCTCATGAATGTCCCGAAGAGATTCACGAGGATGCCCCAGCGCTTGTCGAATAGACCTTCTGTCCGCGCGGGTGCAAGAAGGCGGACGTCTTTTGGTACGTGCTTCATCGACCTGATTGCAAGGGCGATGTTGTCGACGTAGTTGCGGTGATTCGCGCAGATGAGAACGCCGTTGTCGAAGTTTGCCTGGCTGAGGCGCTCGAAGTGGTGATCTCTGAGGATGTTGCTCAGGAAAAACTCGAACTCACGCCTCGCTACGTGGCGGGCCAGCCAGTTGCTGAGTGATGAGAGGGCGGGCGTCGAGTGCCAGCGCTCGACGAGCTTCACGTTCAACGTTTCGATGCGTGTCAGGCCCGGCGTCCGGGTTTCGGCAGCGGAGGATTCGGGCGCCGGAATTGTGGACGTCAACTGTCGGGCTCTCCTTGAGCGAATCTATTCGCGGCGCGAGAACGATTCTCGGCGCCACGCAAAGGTTATCTGTGCCTGGCTACTCCTGCTATACTGGCCACGACTCCTCACGGGAGACGATTTGACAGCGTAGTACTAATCATACTACCATGGTGGTATGTCAGACCACCCATCGGACCGGACCATAGCCGAGATACACCGCCACCTCCAGCGTCGCGAAAAGAAGGAGAAGACATCAGTGAGCCTGTCAGGGGAACTGATTGCCGCCGCGGATGCGCTTGCCGGCAAGGCACAGCGGTCCGCGCTCGTCGAGCGCGCGCTGCGGGTCTATCTCAGGAGGCTGGTGCGACGCAATACAAACGCAAAGGATCTCGCCGCGATCAACGCGCGTGCGTCGGTCAGCAATCGCGAGTCTGACAAGGTCATTGGGCTGCAGGCTTGGCCGGAGTAAGGTTGTCGAGGGGGGATTTGTATCTTGTATCACCGCCTCCCGGGAACGATCCGCGTCGCGCTCGCGCGGTTGTTGTCGTCAGCCGGCAAACACTGTGCGACTCGCGGGCCGACAAGGTGGTATGCGCTCCGGTAAACACAAACTCCGATGGACGCTCGACCGAAGTCGCCGTTGGCGAGGATGAAGGTTTGAAGCACGCCTCGGTGGTCAATTGCGACCAGTTGATCCTCGTCCGGAAGTCAGCGCTGACGAACTATCTCGGATCGATACCGGCAAGAAAAATGGCCGCTCTCAACGTTGCCCTCAGAGTGGCGCTCGGCATTTGAGATCGCGCATACGCAGCCTAGACCCTCGCTGAGATTCCCGCCAGCCGCTCGGCCGCCCTCTCCAGAGTCTCGGGCTTCTTGCAGAATGCGAAGCGCGTTACCGTCTCGCCATTTTGCGGCGTGTGATAGAAGCTCGTGCCCGGCACCGTCGCGACACCGATTTCCTTTGCAAGCCACATCGCGAACTCGACGCCACGCAAATCGCTGATCCCGGTAAAATCTGCAAGTATGTAGTACGCACCTTCGGGCGCTGAGAACCTGAAGCCGGCCTCGGTCAGCGCGCTCACCATTACATCGCGCCGCTCGCGATACTCGAGCGCCATCTCATTGTAATACTCGGGGCCGAACGCCATTCCGATCGCACCGGCTGCCTGAAGTGGCGCAGGTGCGCCAACGGTGAGGAAATCGTGAACCTTCCTGATCGG
>JBBREF010000110.1:0-12663 GCA_038203205.1 Gemmatimonadales bacterium
CGCCGCGTCATCCTCGAGCAGGAGAGAGCGGGCAAGCGCGACAAGCTGATGAAGGACCTGCAGAAGGATCAGGTTCGCAAGGGCATCGTGAAGAACATCACCGACTTCGGTGCATTCATCGACCTGGGCGGCGTGGACGGATTGCTCCACATCACCGACATGTCGTACGGACGCATCCAGCATCCGTCGGAGATGGTGCAGATCGGGTCGGAGCTCGAGGTAAAGGTTCTCGATATCGACTGGGAGAGAGAGCGCATCTCGCTCGGACTCAAGCAGCTCCAGAGTTATCCGTGGAAGGATGTCGCTGAGAAGTATCCGGTCGGCACGCGCGTGTCCGGCAAGGTTGTTTCGATCACCAACTACGGCGCGTTCATCGAGCTGGAGCCGGGCATCGAAGGCCTCGTTCACATCAGCGAGATGAGCTGGACGCGCAACGTTCGTCATCCGTCGAAGCTCGTTTCGATTGGAGAAGCGATCGAGGCAGTGGTGCTCAAGGTCGATCCTAACGAAGAGAAGATCTCGCTCGGCATGAAGCAGACCGAGCAGGATCCGTGGATGATGCTGCCGCAGAAGTATCCGGTTGCGACGCGTCTCAACGGCAAGGTTCGCAACCTGACGAGCTTCGGCGCATTCGTCGAGATCGAGCCGGGCATCGACGGGCTGATTCACATCTCCGACATGTCGTGGACCAAGCGCGTGCAGCATCCTTCGGAAGTCGTGAAGAAGGGTGACGCGGTCGACGTCGTGATCCTCAACATCGATGCTGACAACAAGCGCATCTCGCTTGGACTCAAGCAGGCGCAGGATGATCCGTGGCTCAAGATCGGTGAGAACTATCCGGTCGGTACCGAGCTCGAGGGTTCGGTCGTTCGCCTGATGGACAAGGGCGTCGTCGTTGATATCGGTGACGATATCGAGGGCTTCGTTCCGGTCAGCCAGCTGAACTTCGGCAACCCGGTTGACAGTCCTGCGGATATTTCGTGGGAAGGCCAGAAGGTTGGAGTTCGGGTGCTCGAGGTTGATCCGATTCAACGTCGCATCGTGCTTGCGATAACGAACATTCCTGAGGGTCAGGAGCGTCCGGCTGAGCCGAGCAAGGTGATTCCGATGGAGTCCGATGATTACAACATGTCGGATCCGATTCAGGTGCCGATTCCGCCGACGTTCGATATCGTCGACGAGTAGGTCTGATCGCCGCAATAACAAACAGCCCGCCGGAGAAATCCGGCGGGCTGTTTCGCATTCTAACAGCAAACAGCGAACAGCGAACAGCGAACAGCGAACAGCTATAGCTAACTGCTGGAGACGAACAGCCCTCTTCCTCCGCACTCTACGGTTTCCTGAAAGCAATCCTCGTCACAAGGAAATGAAAGTTTCATTTTTGCCGTACATGAAGTCACAGTTAATTTCTGCCGTGCGCCTGACGCTGGCCTGCGCTATTGCCCTTTCGGCCCAGGGGCGCAGTTACCGCTTCGGCTTTCCGATCCCCCACACATTGTCTTCCATGTCCCGGATAAGGAAGCTCACGACGCGTCCGTTCTCGCGGGAGAACTCCAGCGTCATGTCGGGCTTAAGGACCTCATAGATCTCACCCTTGTCATAGACGCCTGGCGCAAACCAGTCGGGTGCAATGCGTACCAGCGCGAACTTCTTGAAATACGGATCCTCGGGTGTCCAGCGCGCTCTCAGAGTCCCATCCTCATGGGTGACCGTGAGCTGTATCACCTTCGTCGCTTTTCCTGCCGAATCCTGCTCGGTGAATGACCACTCGCCAACGTATGGCGCGGCTTCGGCAGCCGGCAGCGTCGTCACCAGTGAAGGGACGACCTCGATGTTAATCGGCACCCTCACCCGTTCCCAATCCATCGCAAGCGTTCCTCCTGACATCGTCAGCTCCGGCATCGACCATGTCAGGACATCGGTGAATGGCACTGCCTTGACAGTGACGGGAATGCGAACCTGTGACCCTGTTGAGTCAGGGGGGTACATGTGATACAGCTTTACTTTCGGCTCGAGAACTACGGTCCAGGGGCCGCTCTTTCGGACCACCATCCAGACTGAATATTTGCCCTTTGCGACGGGGATCCCGTTGACCTTCACCGGCTTGTCGACTTCGAACGTAGTCGCGTAGTTGGCCCCAGGCGTCCACACCTCGTCCCAGTGGACCGCCTTCGTGCCGAAGATCGGATCGCGTCCGCGTGCGCGCGGCCGCGAGTATTCGACAGTGATTTTTGTCCCGTCGATCACCTGGGACATCGTGCCAAGCTCGCTCGCGCGGACCTGCGCGGAGAGTGAGGACGCGAGGGCAATCGAGGCGATTAACGTTGCGCGAACTATCATTGGGGGAGGCTTTTGAATTGTGAAAGGATTGTTGCTGAGCGTGTCAGGCAAACTTTGCGTCGACGGCAGCGCGAATCTGCTCGAGTGACTTGCCTTCCTTGTGGAGCCTGACGACCAGCCTGCCCTGGCTTTGGCAAATGACGCAGTTCCGGGCCATCCCATCGCCCTCGAAGCAGGAGAGAAGCGAGTAGTAGTCCGGAGGACTTGGGCAGCCGCAGTTACAGCGTACCCCATCAACCGTGCGGGCGATTGACCGGATCGAATCGAAGAGCGGAATCAGCTCAGGGGTTTTGGTGAGCTTTCCGGCCGCGAGCACTTTTGCCCCCGTGATGCCAGGCCGCGGCACAGGGTGAGGATCCGAGGCCGCCGCTTTTCGAAACGGAACCGTAAGGGTGACGACTGATGCAACGAGAGCGGCGAGGAAATGTCGGCGCGACTGTGGAGAAGAAGGGATCGTCAGGCTCCTTGAGACGTAAGCCCAAAGTCTAATGATGATTCCGCTCGAGTCCAGACCGGATATCATCAGATCTGAGGGGAACCGGCCACGTGCGATGTACTAAACGCGCGAGGCCAATCGTCTTTCAGTCATGCGATTGCCCTTCGTTGCGATACTTATTGCGTCGGTCATCTCACTGCCGTTGAGCGGCCAACCAACGGCCGAAGAAATCAGCCGTTATCCGCACCGCGAGGCGGAGGCAGTTTACCGCGCCGTGCTCGATGAGATCTTCAGATCCGCAACATCGCCTCGACATATCGTCGTCGTCGACTCCCTCATTCACGCAGTCGCCCGAATCGACTCGCTGATCCCGGGATCACCCGGTTATCCTCAGGGCTTCGATATCGCTGCGCTTCGAAACTTCGCGCGCGTCACGAGCACACCGTTCGGTCCACGTCGAACGTCGGAGTTCGCCCGGGCGCCCTTTCCGCGTTTTACTTACTCAGTTCCGATCACCCGGGTTTCCGGCGATGTGCTGAATGCGCTGAGCGTTTCGCGCCATGCCGACACTGTGTTGGTTGTGCGGGACGGCTGGGATCCGGTGCTGATCGAGGAACACCCCTTCTGGACCGCCTTTCGAAAACGTTTTCCTAGAGCGTGGGGATACACGGTGCTGACGCGCGTTGGATTTGATGATGGAGCCACGAACGCATTCGTGCAGGTCATGCATCGGTGCTATACGGACTGCACGAGCATCGAATCTGTATTCCTGAGCAAATCGGGCGGCAGGTGGCGGGTGTTGAACCGGGTCCACGGTGAGGATTCTCGCGAAGGCCATCCACCCGGCGCGCTGCGGTACGTCGGGAAGGGAGGGCGTATGCGGGCCCGGGCGCTAAGGCTCGCGGACTCGACGAGGCTGGTGGTTGTCGACTCTATCGCGATGGAAAAGCTGCCGCGTCACATCCGCGGCAAGGTTGTGAACGCCATGACCGGGAGAGGTGCCGACGGAATCCCCGTCTATTCTCTGGCGTGGGGCGGCACGCCAACGAAGGTCGCGGTCACCAGAAATGGCCAGTTCCACCTGCGCCCCGCAACAGGCGGAGTACTTCTGGTATTGCAATGCCCGAACGCTCCGTACGATGAGGCCCGGAACCTCGACGGTACCAGCTTCCCGGTGCCCGCCGGACTCGACACGACAATCCTCATGACCATCGCCACTTTCGAGCCTTGCTGGAATCCGCGGCGCATTCGGCCAATAGAGTCCGGTGTGCTCGAGTCGCAGGCCTTCGTCTCGTCGGCCTTTCCGAGTGCCGACGAGGCTCAGGTGTATGACGCCCTCATTCGCACAGTGACTCAGGACACCGCGCGCACGCTGCTGCGTTCGCATTCGATTTCGCGGTGCCGTCTTTACGATCGAAGGTGTGCCGGCAACTCATCGTTGAACGTGCTGCTGCGAGAAGGGTTGGTCGACTCGACTGCAATCGCCGATTACCGGGATAAGTCGAACAGAGCGGAGCCAGTCAATCCGGCGTTTGCGCGTGAGCGCGGAATTCAGATCATTACACCGGATCAGGAGGACTACATGGTCGCCGAGGCATCCGCCGCCAATCGAGCGCGCGGTTCGGTGGAGGCGCCGAGCCTCTGGTCCGCGATCGATGAGGCGTTTCCGGGAACGACCGGAATCGTCAGCTTCACCCGGGTAGGCTTCAGTCGTGCGGGAAATCAGGCGCTCGTCTCGGTGCGCCGGGAGAGGCCGGGAATGCCGGACCATGATGAGACATTTCTCATGACGCGTGATGGAGGCGCGTGGGTTGTGTCCCAGCGTGATGTCGAGCGGACTCCAGTGACGGCTGGTATCGTGAATGACGCGTGTGTCGCCATGCGCGGAGGGCGGAAGTTCAGCAGGGAGGAACTCGCCGGTGTTCGTGGAACCTATCGCGTCACTTTCGTTGACAGCGATGGAGCGACGCATCGGGAAGAGATCGACATTGGCAACCCGGGAACGGGTTTTACGTCAGGATGGAGAGGTCCTGTTCTTGAAGTTCGGGATGCCAGCGACGGCAACGTCGTTGGTACATGGTTCTCGTTCGGGCGGGTTAGCGACGACGACGATGCGCCTTCGGTTCTCGCGCCGGGTGGACATTTCTGCGGCTATAAAATTCGTTGACAGCTGAGGGGGTCTCGACAACAAGGTTATGACAAACTCCATGATGATGTGCTCGCTGATGGGGATCACATCCCTCACCATCGCACTGACCGATGCCGGTGCACAGTCGACTCCGATGACGCCCTCGGCCCCGCACGAGGCGCTCAGCTTTTTCGAGGGGAGCTGGACTACCGACGAGAGTCAGCCGGAAAGCAAGTTCGTCGAAACTTGCGCTTTCATGAACGCGGGACGCCGACACATGATCTGTCGGTCGACTTGGGAAACCGCCACCGGGCCGCGGGAAGGAATGAGCATCTTCAGCTTCAATGCGGCTGATTCGACCTATATGTACTATGGCCTTCGTGCCGGCGGACTTGTCGAGCCGATGCGCGGGCGTTCCACTGACAATGGCTCGGGGTGGGAATTCGTTTCGGAAAAGGGAGAGGGGGCGACACGCCTGCGAGAGCGAGTCACGATCACAACACTCGGTGCCGGGCGTTTTCGCCTCGTCGCTGAATCCGCGACAGGTGACGGTGCGTGGAAGATTGAAGGGACGCAGCATTACCGTCCCGCAGGTGAGCGCCGGCGCGACTAGCAGCTGTCGGCGGTCTGGGTGGGATGCACTGTGGAACTAGTGTCGTCGCAAACCGTAGGGTGATCACGGCTCTGACATCGCCGGAAGTTGCACCGCCAACCTCAAGGGAGACTCGACGATGCTCACGCAATTGTTGCCAAGGCAGATCGACAACAATTTCCGCGGTCACGTAGCTGCGATCTGGCTCCTCGTTCCGGTGGTGCTCGCGAAGTTTCTTCAGGGCGTGAACATCGCAGGCCTGCTTGGTACTGGGAGGAGCCGCCAGGTCCTCGAGACCGTGGACAAAGTTCCGGTCAGCTCGTTCCTGGCAGAGGCAGCGTCGCAACTCGTTTTCTTGTTCTCAGTCTGGGGCCTTGGCATTTTCATCCTGGGCCTGCTCGGCATCATCGTACTTGTTCGCTATCGCGCGATGATTCCGCTGATGTACGTCCTTCTGCTGATCGAGCAGCTCGGTCGCAAGGCGCTATCGACGGTCCACCTCGGGAGGCCGTTCCTGTCGCTGGATCCGAGCCCGGCCAACATTATTAACTGGAGCTTCCTGTCGCTGATCGTGGTCGGCCTGCTTTTGTCACTCGTCGGGCGTGGTCGGCCGACGTGAGCGGAACGTGAGCTAAGGCTAAGCCAACCGAAGGGCAAATGAACACTCTGCAGTCCTGAGCGGCGCCCAGGACTGCAGAGCGGCTCGGCCTGTCAGGGACAGCTGATCGACGGATTCCACTGGGTGAAGATCCCGTTGGGATTCGTTTCCCATACCCACACATGCTTGTCGTAGTGCCACGGCATGCCCGGATCATGTCCGGGCATCGGGCCCTCGAACGCCTCGCCGAACACAGAGGGCCTCGGGGTAAGCTGGGTGTACCCGGGACCCCAGGGAGTCATCTCGAACCAGGGTGACACAGCATTGGTCGTGTTGTTCCGAACCAGTATCGGCACCAGGTATTCGACGCCGATGAGCTTGTATCCGCCATCCGCCTTCGGGAGGTAGAGCAGGAGTTCGGGCTCGTCCGGTACCACAGCCTGATCCATTAACGATCCCTTCACGACATGCATGCCCATCGTCCCCATCGGGCTGGATACGCACGGCAGACCGGAGGGATCGGCGTACCCGCTAGCTATAGCGGTCTCAACATTGTGAAACGGGGCGGTGGCGTTGCGCAGTGATGCGAGCCCCTTGGATACGTCGGGGCCGAGTCGCGCGGTAGCCGGCGCGAGGTCGGTGGCAGACGTCGCGCTTGGCGCCACCTGGTCCGCAGGTGAACATGCCGTTGTAATCATGAGGGCGCCTCCTAAGCTGAGGAGCCATCGGGTCGGGACTCGGGAACGGGAAGACATGGGTTCTCCATTGCATGAAGGGACGAGTAGGGCGCCAAGAGATTCTCGCGATACTATCTCTAAGTCAATAACCCTGGATCGCCGCAAAACGGCTCACGCACTTTTAGTGAGGCCCGCTGCGGCGCCTCACGCGAGCAGCCAGTGCCAGGAACGGGGCCGCCACGAGCAGCCCGATCCAGAAATGAGGACTCCCCAAGTATTCGACAGGATTCACGTGCGGCATAATCTCGCGTGAGTCGGCAGCACGCATTGGTCCGTTGACCAAACGAGCAACGAGCATGTCGACGAAACCCGTTGACCCGACCACCAGTCTCTCGACGACTGCGATCGCCAGTATCGGGATTCCCGCCCAAAGGAACGGCGCACGTCGCGCCCACGCGGAGGAAAGCAGCAGCCACGCGAAGATCGGCGCATACCACAGCCCGTGAATGAAGAGCATGTGGTAGAAAAGGTCTACGCCCATCGAAATCGGAGCGACCTCCTGCCACAGCACCATGACTGGGAGCCCCTGCATCAGCATCGCGGCGCTGCTCATCAGCAGCATTACTATATGCACGACGATCGTGGCCGCAGTCGTGAGCAGCGGTAACACCAGGATCGGAACCACCGCTTTCGAAAGGACCGTGGTCCAGTCGGATACAGGCAGTGATTTCCAGAACAGAATGCTTCTGTCCTTTCTCTCGGAGTAGAAGGCGTCGAGACAATAAAAGATTCCAACAACGACGCCTGCAGCCATGATCACGAGCATCGCGAACGTGTATGGCTCGACGAGCGCAGCGTGTCGTTCAGCACCGACAGCGTCGAACGCACCGGCAAGTCGTGCCGGCGCCGCAATCAGGCTGACGAGGTGCGCGAACGAAACGATCAGCGCGGCAGCCAGCGGAGCGATATACACTGACCGGTTTTCCCAGAGTTCGCGTCTTACGCTCCACGCGAGAGCGCCATCGAGCTTCATGGTTCGCTCCCGGTCGCCGAAGGTACTTCGCGCTCCATTACAGCGATGAACAGGTCAGCGAGTGTGGGAATGCGGACCTCGCCCAAGGCTTCGAGACGCCCGCGCGGGACGTTGTCGAATACCAGCAACGATCGCCCAATCGCCTCGCGCTCGTGCATGGGTCCCAGCGCCCTTGCGGAGGTCAGCATGTCAGGCTGCACCGTCACCTCGACGAAGCGCGATTCGATGTCGTCGATGCTTGAGGAAAGCGCAATGCGCCCGCGGTCAAGGAAAACGACGTCGGTGAGAATGTGCTGGATCTCCTCGAGCTGATGCGTCGCGATGACGATGGTACGGTTCCCATCGAAGTAGTCATTGAGCAGGGAATCGTAGAATCTTTTCCTGAACAGGGGGTCGAGGCCCAGCGTCGGTTCGTCAAGTATGAGCAGTCGTGCGTCGATGGCGAGAGCGATCGCGAGATGAAGCTGCGTCACCATTCCCTTCGACATTTCCCTCACCTTGCTCTCCGGCGTCACTCCGGTAGCTGCAAGGAGGCGCTCGGCCTTTGCGCGATCGAAACGCGGATGAACTCCCGCCACGTAGTCGAGCAACTGGTGAGTCCGAATCCAGCGTGGCAGGACCGCGACGTCGGCGACGAAGCAGACGTCGCGCATGAGCTTGTCGCGACTGCTCCATGGATTGAGGCCGAGTACGTCGAGGTGTCCTTCGTATTCGGTGAGGCCGACTATGGCGTTCAGCGCGGTACTCTTGCCGGCTCCGTTCGGGCCGACCAACCCGACGATTCGTCCTTCGGCGACTTCGAGATCGATGCCGTCCAGCACCACTTTTGTGCCGAACGATTTTCCGAGCCCGCGGGCTGATATCACCGTCATGTGATCACCGTCGGTTCTTCGTGTTGGTGCGCCGTGTTTCGCGCGTTGCCGGCTCGAGCAGCTTCGCGGGATCGAGACCCAGGCGCTCGATCGACTCGAGAATGCGAGGCCATTCAACGTTCAGGAAATTCTCGCGCTCCGCTCTCAGTGCAGAGTTGCGCGCACCATCCTTCACGAACATCCCGACCCCGCGGCGTTTTTCAACCAGGTCTTCGTCGACGAGCTGCTGATAACTCTTCAGCACCGTGATCGGATTCACCCGATACTCGGCAGACACCTGGCGCACCGACGGCACCGCATCGCCTTCCTCGAGCGTGCCGTCGATGATCATCGCGACGACCATGTCGCGAAGCTGCCGGTAGATCGGCTGGGTGGCACTCCAGTCACCTGCCATTACACTCCAAAGTTCGTCGTCAGACGGACGGGACAGTCACCCTGCGGAGGTCGAACCGCGCCTCGATCTTTTTGTCGCCCGGTAGAATGTAAGTCCATTCTTCGATGTGGTGATTCTCGTCGACGAAGGTGAAGACCGCGCGGCTCATGTGGCCGTTCTTGGTTGGACCCGCGAGATCGAACATGTCGAAGGTGAGTGTCTTTCCATCGGGAGAGATTTTGCCTTCCATCTTAGGGCGGTTGCCCGCGTCGCAGTAATGGGTGAGGAGAAGGCGGTCGTTCTCGAGGTACAGCATCGTAATGGGATCGTCAGGCCGGCGCGGGCTGGTCATGTTGTGCATGATCGAGTTTCCGAGCGAGGTGACGCGCATGACGACGTCCATGTCGTCGCCAGCCATCTGGGGTATGGCGGGGTTGGTGGTGACGCTTCCTTTCCATGCGCCGCCGAGGGTTTTCAGTTGGTCGAACCATTTCTGAGAGGCTGATGTTGCGGCGACTGCGACCTTGGCGGCTTCGTGGGCGTGAGTGCTCTGGCTGGTTGGAGTTGCTTGGGCGAGCGCAAACATCGGGGTGAGGAGGAGTGCTGCGGGGAGGGAGGAGAGGAGTGTTTTCATTGTCGGTCTCCTGAGCCTGAGCTCGGGCGGGGTAAGGTGTTATACGTAACTATATCACCAATACGCCACAAGGCCGGGTTTGTTTCACTTGTCTTCGAGGGGTATTGCGAAGCCTTGCCGTGATTGCGGATTCTCTGCAGCATATCAAGGCAAGTCCAACATGTGATTAGGCCGCACAACCACCTGCCACCCACTATGGCATCCGACATCGAGACCGTAACCTTCATCGCTGATCAGATCGGGCTTGGCGCGCGGCTCACCCACAAGCGTATGTTCGGCGAGTACGCGCTCTATCTGAACACGAAAGTTGTTGCCTTCGTGTGCGACAACAAGCTCTTCCTCAAGCCAACAGACGCGGGTCGCGCTCTTCTTGGTTCACCCGAGGAAGCTCCGGCCTATCCGGGATCCAAGAACTATTTTTTGCTCGGAGAGGAACTCGAAAACCCGGAGCTTCTACGCAGGGCCTTCGAAGTGACGGAATCGGTTTTGCCGCTGCCGAAGCAGAAGACGAAAGCCGCAGCCCAGAAGAGGACTGTCAAACCCAGCCCGCGCAGCAAGCCCAAATGAGCAGCCTGGGTCGCTGTCGACACCGAACATGTGGCATGAGCTTCCGCCTTTCACAATCTCCGACGCTCACCCGCATCGCGAATCTTTGGGCGGCGTTGTTGATCTTCTTTGCTGCGCCCGCCTTGTCAGCCACGGTCGCACCATCATCGCTGGCGACCTATCAAGCCGCCACCCGTGTCTGGGTCAATTCAAGTTCACGCGTATATCACTGCCCGGGCACCCGCTACTATGGTTCAACGAAGCGTGGCCGCTATATGACCGAGGCATCGGCGCGTGAAAGTGGCAACCGACCTGCATATGGCGAACCCTGCGGGCCATTGGAGGCTCAGCCTGGTACCGTCCTGCCACTTGGCAACATCCCTCATGCTGGATCCACCGTCCAAGTGTGGGTGAATTCCAGTAGCGGCGTCTACCACTGCCCCGGCTCGCGATACTTCCGCAACACCAAGCGTGGTGCGTTGATGAGCGAACGTGATGCGAAGGCGTCAGGAAAGCGTCCAGCATACGGTAAGGCGTGCGGCTAGCAGAATAGGTATCACTCTGGCGTATTTTTGCGCAGGCCAGAGCAGGGCTAGAACGAAGTCATCAACCCGAGGCCGATGTCGAACGTTTTTCTTCTCTGCATGCCTCCGGGGAACGCCAAGCGTCAGTCCTGCGACGACGCAATTACCGCGACCGAGCCTCGATTCCAATGACTTCGATGCTCGCTGCAATTCGTTCGCTACTTTATGATCTGCGTCACAGCGTTCGCCGTTCATCGACCGTGAGGTCACACGCTGCCGCGCAAAGCTCCCACCTCGTAGTGTCCTTGCCCGTAGGCACGACGTCAGGCGACCCTTCAGTCGCGCGGTCGCTTCCGCTGCCGCTTTTGACGCACCTTGAGCAGCTCGATGCGGCGGACTGGCTCGAGAAATCGCTCACCACATTCGCGAGGAATGTCGCTTCATCCCTGCCTGGTCACTTCCCGGCATATGCTCGCGTGTACCACCCTTTCCACTTGAGCGGTCGCCAATCAGGATTGACTTCTTGGTGGCGCGATCTGCCAGAGGTCGCCGGTTTGGTCATCGATGACCCCGCGACCGCGGAGCACATTGCCACGTTCGGCAGTAACAATGGGCAGGCGTACCCGGGCAGCCCGACGCTGCAAATCATCGAGGCGCTCATCGACCATCTCGGAGTGGCCACAACCACGCCGGATGAGTGCTATTTCGCCGTCTGGGAAGGTTTCGGCGGATCAGTAGTACCGGGTGACCTGAACCCCAGGCTCAAGTTGCCGGCGCGCGCGTACCATGTCTTCACCGGACCAATGGCGGCCGCGCGCACCAGCTATGACGCCTATTCGTTCGGATACGCCGATCAATTTGCGAACTTGTGGTGGCCGGCCGATCATGCATGGTGCGTCTCCACCGACGTCGACTCCGCATGGACGCACGTTGGAGGATCACGCGAGTGCATCAACGCCGTGCTGGCAGATCCGCGGCTCGAGACTGTGGAGACTTCGGCCGAATCCAGGTGGTGACGGTTGCGCTAATCCGCTGGATACAGAAGTTTTCAACTCCCCACATCGAGGTCGACGTCCAGTGCGCAACCGTCTTCTCGGAATCGTCTCCGTTGTTTTTGCCCTGAGCGCGATAACCGCGTGCGGAAGTTCCCCCAGCGCAGCGGATCAGGCTCCGAAGCCCGGCCGCGCGACAGAGGCGAGGCTCATCCGTTCGCCGGGGCCCCTCCGGTTCCAGACAAGCTCGAGAAGCTTCACTTTCAGGATCGAGGTTCCCGTCGACGAGGAGGGACGCGCCGACGTCAGCGGAATGCGTGTCATGGGGAGCATGGGAACCGCCACGCGTGAGGAGATTGCAAACTGGCTGTCGCGTGCGACGTTCGCCCCGGCGCGGGAGGACGGCGTGCCAGTCCGCGGCGTTTACAAGATGACTCTCAAAAGCCGCTGATCAGCCAAGGCGCGACCCAATGCTCCGTACCTACCTCAACATCATTTCACCACCGACCACCAGCGTCCGCTGCGAGAAGAACGAGTTCACCGCCTCGCGCCTCGTGTACGTCGAATCATAGGCGAACGACGCAATATTGCTCCGACCGGTGACATTCAGTATCTCCGCAAACGTCGTCAGCAGGAACGATTGCGCGCGCACGTATCTCATCACACGCCCATCGAGACGCGAATACGACGGCAGTCTCTCACTCATCAGCTCGCCGTAAACTGGCTGAAGCCGGCCTGCACTCGTCTCCGCTGCACCGATAATCGGCGTGTGAGGCCCGCCGGTCCCATATCGCGCTGTCGTGCCGATGCTCCAGTCACGGCTGATTGTCGCCGAGAGTGACGCCGTGGCAGAGTGGGTAATGTCGAACGCGCCACGGACACGCTCACTGCCCTCGAGCTCCGCCTCGGCGTCGAGCA
>JBBREF010000111.1:0-12432 GCA_038203205.1 Gemmatimonadales bacterium
GTGCCCACGTTCAACGACCCGAGCGACCGGGTGGCACTCGAAATCATCGCGGGCGAGTTCCCGGGGCGGCAAGTCGTTGGAATTCATGCGGTTGACCTCGTTTGGGGGTTCGGCACCCTGCACTGCCTGACGCAACAACAACCGGCATCCCGGAACGATTCTCGCTAGTCAAGCGAGCATGAAGATCTCACTGATCGCTGAGGATGCCATCAGGCTGGAGCCGATTCCCGGTCCTATGACCATCGAGGCTGCGGCCGCTGACCAGCTTTATTCGCCGTTTCACATGCTCGCGAGCGGCCTCGCGTTCTGCACATTTTCCGTCCTCGCGTCGTGGGCGAGCAACGCGAAACTGAGTCCCGACGATATCGCGGTCGAGGTGCGGTGGGATTTTGCCGAAGATCCGCACCGGCTCGGTAACATCGAAATGAAGATCGACTGGCCGTCACTTCCACCTCAGCGACAGAACGCGGCATGCCGCGTTGCCGAGCAGTGCGCGATCCACGCGACTCTCTCGCATTCGCCAACGTTGAAGACAACAGTTACAGCGGTGGGTGACAACGCCCCGGTCGCCACAGGGATTTGAGGTGACCGTTCCCGTTGTGCGTTTCACCATTGCGGGCGAGGATGCTCCAGAAGATGCGCCAACGGCAGGCGCTCCGGGTCGGCCGTACACTGTGGTCTACGATGGATTCTGCAACGTGTGCAAGCGACTCGTTCACATGCTGACGAGGTGGGACCGGAGCAATGTGCTAGAGATCCTTCCGTCGCAGACGCCTGGACTTCACGCGCGCTTTCCGTGGATTCCCTCGCGTGCATATCTCGAATCGGTCCAGGTGATCGAGACACGAACCGGGCGAACGTGGCAGGGCGCGGCGGCGCTGGAACAGATTCTCGACATCATGCCGAAGGGGAAACTGCTCTCATGGATCTTCTCGATCCCGCTCGTGCGCCCGATCGCCGAAAAGATTTACCGCTGGTTCGCCCGCAACCGATACAAGCTCGGTTGCGGTGAGCACTGCCAGCTACGTGAGCCTGTTCTCGAATTCAAAGAGTGATCGCAACTGCGGGAAAGCGTTGACGGGAGTGGGGTGAGGAACTGCTGCTGAGTGTTGTGAGTGCTCTCTCGAGTGTTGGCGCCGGTGCGGATATTCGGCGTCTCCTCTTTTTGGGTAACGGCGTAACGGCAGTCTGAGAGTCTGTTCTTCCGCCGTTAACCCAGGCATCAAAAAGCTGACAACCCGCTCCGGTGCCAATATCCGAGAGAGCACTCACAACACTCAGCAGCAGTTCCTCACCCCACTCCCGTCAACGCTTTTCCCGCAGTTCAAAGTCCACGCGCGAAACAATCTTCAGTCGCGCTTGGCATCTATCCCGGATTGCTCGAGTTTTTTCCTTTCCAATACCAGATCCCTGAGCCAATCCTCGATTCGGTCAGTCTGTTTTTCATCGAGGTCTTCTTCATCTTCCTGTAGACCTGCAGGAGCAGCTCCGCCGCTCTCGTCGATCATCCGCTTGACGACGCTCTCCCACGTCCGCGTCTGCATGGTTTCGCCCATCGCCTTCATCGCGAACCAATCCGTGATGTTTGCGGGGCGATCGTATACCTGGACCTCGAACCGCACCTGATCACCTCGCTGCTCGGAGAGAAACCTTACAGCTCCAGCAAGTGGGTGTCCCTCGAGCGTAACCAGCGTCGCTTTGACCGGCGTCACCTCCTGAGCGCGCACCTGAATGTTTCCACGAAGCGGAAGCGACATGGTGATGGTGGCTCCAGGCTCGAGGTCGCAGCGAGTCCCGGGCTCGATCTCCGCGTCCACTATTCCCGGTGTCGCCTCGTTGAAGTCTCGCCGGAACCGTTCGAACAATTCCTCCGGGGTAAACCTGCTTCCGCTGATGTCCGCCCAGATGCGTTTTCGCTTCAGTGATCCAATCCCCGCTTCGTCAGGCAGTTGCTCGGGCTGCGCGTCAGCAAGTTTTTTCAATCCTTCCTCCAGGGTTGTCGGTTGGATCCTGAAGACAGCAGTTAGTGCATTGCCGCCGGGAGTGCGAATCACGTTCCCTTCACGAAGCATAGTCAACTGGCTCTCGTTTACGGGAAGGTCCATGCCCACGAGTTCGCCGACCGCCGCTGCGGCCTGAACGAGAAAGGCCGGGATTGGCACGCGCGCTGGCGCACGACCGGTCAACGCAGCAAACCGGTCGAGAAGACCGTTAGTCGAGATTTCCTCATCGCCGGCAAGCTCGAGAACGCGACCGTGAAGATCAGGGCGCTCCACTGCTCTGGCAATCGCACGTGCGACGTCCTCGACCCAGATCGGCTGGAACATGTCGTTGCCGCCGTCGATCACAGGAAGTGCTGGCAGTGTGCGCACCATCTTGAGAAGGAGTGAGACGACCTCGTCGCCAGGCCCATAGACGTTCCCGGGGCGAAGGATCAGCCACCCGCCGCGAAAGTTTTCGACGGCCTTCTCGCCGGATCGCTTCGACTGGTGATAGGGAGACTCACCATGCTCGGCGCCAAGCGACGACACGTATATCAACCTTCCGACACCCGCCCGCTCGGCCTCGGCAACCATGTTACGGGTGCCCTGCACGTTGATGCCGTCAAACGTCACCTCGGGCGGCGATTCGGTCACGATGCCAGCGACATGCAGCACCAGTTCACACCCATCGGCGCTCCCCGTAATCCGGGCCTTGTCTTCGATGCTGGCAGGCCACGGCTCGACCCCGGCCCATTGCTTTGAATCCTCCTCCGCATTCCTGCTCAACAGCCTGACGTCATGGCCGCAGCGTAGCAGTTCGCTGACGACCGCGGCTCCCACCACTCCTGTACCACCTGTTACGAGTACTCTCATGCTGACCAGATCTCCCTTGGGCTTACTCTGGACAGGGCAGTTTGAGTGCCACCCACTCGCCCCCGATTGGCCTCGCGCGTGACCACGGCGCGACAATCTCGTCAAATGGACGGGCAGGCACCGTAGCTCGCCCTCCAGGAGAAGAATTTGAGATCGATCGCGCTCGTATTTTGTCTGGCCCTGCTGTCCGGTTGCAGCAAGGGTCCGAAGCCATTTCTGGTTGGTGCCGCAGGTCCCTGGAAAGAGGGATACGGCATCATGACTCGTCGCGGGATCGATCTCGCCGTCGAAGAGATCAACCGCAACGGCGGCATCAATGGCTCGCCGCTCGAGATAGTGGCGCGCGACGATGAAGCGGATGGATCGCGCGCGGCCGCGATCGCGCAGGAGTTCGTTGCGAATCGCAACATCTCCGCGGTCATCGGCCATGTGAATTCAGGCGCAATGCTCGCGGCTGCGAGAATTTATGACGGACAGCTCACCGCCGTCGCGACTACAGCTTCGTCCCCCGACCTGACAGGCGTCTCGAAGTGGACGTTCAGGGTTATCTCCAGCGACTCACTCAACGGAGTCATCCTCGCGCGATTCGCATCCCGCATCGGCGGCACTTCGGCGCAGTTTCGTCAGGCGGCTGTACTGTACGAGAACGATTCATACGGGCGCGGCCTTGCTGAAGCATTCCGCCGTTCTTTTCGCGGGACTGTCGTGAGCTTCGACCCGATCGCGGAAAAACTCAATCCGGAGCCATTCGTCTCCTATCTCAGGATGCGACAGCCCGGAATCGTGTTCGTAGCTGGCCGCGAGGAGTCAGCACTTCGCATCCTCCGCGAGGCCCGGCGACAGGGTATCCAGGCAATTTTCCTCGGCGGCGATGGTTGGCAGAGCATCGTCAGCGACACTGGTGCATCCAACGGGGCATACGTAGGGACTTCCTTCAACGCGGCCGAACGGAGGCCGGAAGTTCGGGAGTTCGTAAAAGCATTCGAGGCGAAGTACAAGACGAGGCCTGATGCTTTTGCCGCGCTGGCCTACGACGCAACACGTCTGGTCGCGCAGGCGCTGATCAACAAGGGCAACGACAGGCTCGGCATTCGCGACTACCTCGCATCACTTACAGCATCCGCCGCTTTCGCAGGCGTGACCGGGCCCATCTATTTCAACTCAAGTGGAGATCCCATCGGAATGGGATTCCACGTTGCACAGGTCCTTTCAGGCGACCTGACGTCCGGCGGCGGCTCCGCGAATACTCCAACTGCCCTCGCAGGCGCGGGTGAACACCGATGAGAACCGCCATCGGCACGCAGACCATTCGACGTTTACTGGGGCTCGGCTTCTCCGTCCTGATATTTCTGCTTCTCGTCGCCGGATTCGTCGGCTGGGTATCCATCGTAACTATCTCGGACCAGGTTGCCGAAACGCTGACGCATGCCAATGCTGTCACCCAGCAGTCAGCCCGGTTCTCCCATGCGATTACCCAGGAAGTTCAGGCAGCGACGAGCTACCTGAATGATGGTGATCCAGTCGCGGAGTCGGAATTCCGACGCCTTGGGCTCGAAGCGCACGGGCTGCACAGGACATTTACGTCGACGCGAAGTGACCTTGCCGGTGAAGTCGCGAACACGGTCGTAGTCGACGGCAGGCTAGCCGAGGTCGAGAATGCATTTGCTGTAGCGCACAGGCTCCGGGATCTCGGTCGCGCAGAAGAGTCACGCGAGCAGGCCCGGCGCGCCGGTAAACTCGTCGAGCAGCTGCTTCTCGATCTGCAGCGAGTCGATCAGGCCAACAATATGGCGTTTCAGCGTGCATCGGAGTCACTCAGCGAATACGCATTCAGAAGATCGGCGCTGCTGTTGACGGTGATTGGGTTTGCACTCGTACTGGCACTTCTCATTGTGTTCAGGACCTCGCGCGAGATTGGCAGGCCACTGCGTTCGCTCGTACGCCACGCGATACAGCTGAGCCGCGGCAACCTTCTCAACCGGACTGCAACTCCCGGAATGCCCGGAGAGTTTCGCACGCTCGCTGAAGCGATGAATCATGCGAGCGAGTCACTGTCGCGTGTGGTATCGGGCGCGGCACATACTGCTGACGACGTTGCCAGATCCGCGGGTGACCTCGCTTCTGCATCGAAACAGATTTCCGATTCTGCGGGACAGGTTGCCGACGCGGTGGGAGAGGTGTCGCACGGCGCCGAGACTCAGGTGGTTCAGCTCCGGAAAGTGAATGACGCTCTGGAGGGCATCAGGGTGAGAGCCGACAGGATGGTTGGTGGTGCGGCTGACGTGCACGCGCTCGCCGGCGCAATCGAGTCGGAGGCGGAGTCCAAGCGCTCGGAGATGGACAGGGCGTTGGCAATCCTTCTCGAGGTTCGAAGCATCGTGCAGAACGCGGCCGCAGAGGTGAGCGGACTCACTGCGACAGCTGCCGAGATCAACACCTTCGTGGCGTCAGTGAGCAGAATTGCCGAGCAGACGAACCTGCTGGCGCTGAACGCATCGATCGAGGCGGCGCGCGCCGGCCCGGCCGGCCGTGGATTCGCTGTCGTGGCCGCGGAGGTCGCGAAACTCGCTGAGCAGACACAGACGGCCGCGGACGACGTTGTCCGCCTGACCGAGGCGGTGACATCGCGTGTAACTACAACGACGCGCGCCATGGAAGGGAGCTCCGCGCACGTCGCTGAAATAGAACGAGTTGGTCGCGACCTGAACGGAGCGCTCGCGACGATCGCGGCAGCGGCTGAACGTACTCGTGAGGGCGCTGCTGCCGTGACTTCAGCCGCGCAGGAGAATGTTCGCGCTGTGGAAGGCGCCGTGCAGAATCTCGGATTGATTGCAAAGACCGCCGAAGGTCACGCTGCGGCGGCAATGCAGGTCAGCGCGTCCACGGAAGAGCAGAGCGCCGCATGCGAGCAGATGAAGAGCGCGTCGAGTCAGCTGCTCGTCGGAAGTCGCCAGCTCAAGGGATTGGTTGGCGAGCTCCGTACTGCGGCGGCTTAAACCCAGGGATTAACGGATTTAGCGGATCGGGCGGATCTAGCGGATAAGGCGGCCAAGTGGACCAAAGGTTGCCGGCGCGCGGTCTAACGTCGCTGCGCACCGGCACCTTTTCCGCCGACGCGCTTTATCCGCTAGATCCGCTCATCCGCCAAATCCGTTAACCCATGGGTTTACGTCCTACCTGATCACTGAACGCAACGCGCCATCGGATCCCCGACTGGCTTATCAACAATCGGGCGGTGATCGAGATTCGCCACGCGCACGGCGACGTCCCTCACGAAATCCGCGACACGAGCCATCTTCGGATAATCGATGTACTGCGGTTCATCGGTCACCTGGTGATAGTCGGGATGCAGTCCGGTTGTGAAGAACGTCACCGGGATCCCATACCGGGCATACATGTAGTGATCGCTGCGGCAGTAGATCCTTTCTGAGTGACCATCGGCATCAAACTGGTAGTCGAACTTGAAAGGCTGCGGATTCTGCGCGTTGACCTGTTCGACAATGTCGCCAAGCTCCTTCGACAGCCTGCGCGAACCCACCAGCTGCAGATAATCCGGACCACCGCCGGCAATGTCCGCGGCGCTGCCACGGCCGACCATGTCCATGTTGAGCTGTGCGACTATCTGTCCGCGCGGCACTGTCGGGTTTTCGGTGAACCACTTCGCGCCGAGCAGGCCCTTTTCTTCTGCGGTATGCCAGACGAAAATGATCGACCGTTTCGGCTTGACCGGCATTGCGGCCAGCGCTTCAGCGATCTCGAGCACGGTCATCGATCCGGATCCATCGTCATCCGCGCCATTACTGATCGAGTCGGGTCGACCCGGGCGAATCCGGCGAAGGCTGTCGATATTTACGCGAAGAGTCTGCTTGATCGAATCGCGCATGCCCACCCTTGACCCGTCCCAGTGCGGCGCACCAAGGCGCGTCAACTCGGTGTTGAACGCCTTGAGGGAGTCATGGTCGATCGCGCCGCCCCGCCGGAATCCAACGTGATCATTGTGAGCTCCGATGGCGACGTACTCGTCGCGAAGAACCGGATCACTGCCACGAAGAACTGCTATGACGTTGCGCGCAGTGCCCGGAGCGCCGCCCGTAAATCTGCCGGAGGTCGCGCGGATATCCTGATAGTAGGTGCCGGTGTCGCCCGCAGGCTCAAGACCGAGACGCGCCGCCTCGGCCGCGAGGTAGGCCGCGCCTTTGGCATTCCCGATCGTGCCTGCTTCACGCCCCATCATTGAATCGTCGGCAAAGATATACAGGCGCGTCCTCAGGTCTTCGGCGCTTATCGCCGCGGAAGTGCCTCCCGCGAGCGGCGACGTGTCGAGCGCGCCGCGTGTGCAGGAGACAACCGCGGTAGAGGCGGCCGCGAATGCGCCGAGGCGGAATAGATGCACAGCTTTCACGTGGGGAGTCTCCGGAAGTTGCTTATCTTGTGTGTATGGACAGGAAAAAAGCCGTCCTCTTGCTGAGCGGCGGCCTCGATTCGACCACTCTCCTCGCCATGGCATCAAGCGAGGGTCGTGCCGTGCACGCGCTGAGCTTCAGTTATGGCCAGCGACACTCGGCCGAGGTTCTGGCCGCGTGTAAGATCGCGAAGCGGTATGGTGTCGTCCAGCATGTAGTGACCGACATAGACCTTCGGGCATTCGGTGGATCAGCCCTGACTTCGGACATTGACGTCCCGAAGGATGAGGAAATCGATGGAAGACAGGGGATTCCGCTGACCTACGTTCCGGCGCGAAACACCATCTTTCTGTCGTTCGCGCTTGCATGGGCCGAAGTGCTCGATGCCCCTGACATCTACATCGGAGTGAACGCGCTGGATTACAGTGGTTACCCCGATTGCCGACCCGCGTTCATTGATGCGTTCGAAAAAATGGCTCGCCTCGCAACGAGATCCGGAGTGGAGTCCAGCCAGCCGGCCGTACGAGTCAGGACTCCTCTCATCGACCTTACCAAGCGTGAGATCATCGAACTCGGGCTGTCTCTCGACGTCGACTACTCGCTGACCACCAGTTGTTACGATCCGACGCCGGCGGGTGATGCCTGCGGTCACTGCGATGCGTGCCAGCTGCGACTCAGAGGATTCGCCGAAGCTGGTGTTCTTGACCCAGCCAGTTACGTGAGCCTATGAGCTACACAGTGAAGGAGATCTTCTACACGCTTCAAGGTGAAGGAGCCAATACCGGAAAGGCGGCTGTCTTCTGCCGTTTCAGCGGATGCAACCTGTGGACAGGGCGTGAAGAGGATCGTCATCGTGCCGTGTGTAAATTCTGCGACACCGACTTCGTCGGAATGGGCCCTGACGGCGGAAGGTTTGAAACACCGGCGCGCCTCGCAGATGCTGTGGATGCGGCGTGGACGGGAGTTGGCAAGGAAAAGCTGGTGGTTTGCACCGGCGGTGAACCCTTGCTTCAACTCGACGATGATCTCGTGACGGCATTTCACGCGCGTGGCTTCACGGTCGCTGTGGAGACGAATGGAACACGGATGGCGCCGGCAGCGATCGACTGGGTCTGCGTCAGCCCGAAGGCCGGCGCTCCGCTCGTTCAGGATCGCGGCAGCGAGCTCAAGCTCGTATTCCCGCAACCCGAAGCGATGCCTGAGGCGTTTGCGTCGCTTGAATTCCTGCACTTTTTTCTTCAGCCGATGGATGGACCGAACGTCGTTACGAATACAAGAGACGCGATCGATTACTGCCTGCGGCATCCGCAGTGGCGGCTGAGCCAGCAGACCCACAAGCTGCTCGGCTTGCGATAAATCATGAGAGGCCTTTGCAGAAGCGCGAGCGTGATCATGTTTCTTCTCCTGGCATCGAAGGCGGGTGCACAACAGGATACCGTCGCCAGACTTGATCCCGTCGTAGTCACAGTGACTCGCGGATCGGGACGATCCGTGCTCGCGTCCCCGTTCGCGCTCAGCGTGGTCAGGCCGGACAGCACGCGACCCGGACAGCGGCACACCGCTATTGATGAGACTCTCGCGCTTATACCAGGACTTTCGGCGGCCAACAGGAACAATCCATCCCAGGATCCACGGTTATCGATCCGGGGTTTCGGTGCGCGCTCCGCCTTTGGTGTACGCGGCCTGCGCGTGCTTCGCGACGGGATGCCGCTGACGCTGCCGGACGGGCAGACACCCCTCGACTACATGAGCCTCGAGTCAGTCGGATCAATAGAGGTGCTGCGCGGATCGGCGTCCGCGCTTTACGGAAATGCCAGTGGTGGCGTAATCGACATGAGGTCGGTCGATCCCGCCTCATCTGCGGCAAGGTTTGATGCTCGACAATGGATTGGTGGTGATGCTTTCACTCGAACTGTCCTGGCAGGATCGGGTTCCAAAGGACATCTCGGCTGGGTTGCCGACGCGGCGCACAATCGCACTGATGGATCGCGGGACCATTCGCGCCAGCGTTCAACAGTGGGGTTTGTGCGCGCGACGCATACAACAGACCGGGTGCGGCTCGCAGGCACTGTGATGGCTCTCGACAATCCGCTGTCGGAAAATCCGGGTGCACTCACAATCGACGAAATGCGGAGCGACCCGCGAGCGGCGGATCCAGCGACGGTTCGGAGAAACGCACGGAAAGCCGTGCAGCAGATACAAGCTGGCGGAACGCTGGGAGTGAACGCCGGCGCAGGCGAGTTGTCACTTGCCGCTTACGGCGGAGCGCGCTCCCTCGATAATCCCCTCACGTTCGCCGTCGTCGACATCGGACGCCGTACGTGGGGCGCGAGCGCCGCGCTGCGGGCCAACATCCATGCGGGGAGCCTGCAAAACCGGATCGCGACTGGCGTCGACGTTCAATCGCAGAACGACCTCCGGAGAAATTTCGCAGCATGCGCGGACACCGTGATGCCGAATGCGCCGACCCCGTCCTGTCCCGATGTCGGGAGTGAGCGCGGCTCGGTTACTCTCGATCAGCGGGAGCTGGTATCGAGCATCGGTGTCTACGTCTCCGATGACATCGACATCAACTCGAGATTGTCGGCGACGGTCGGCGTCCGCGCTGACAAAGTCAGGTTCAGGGTGCGCGACAATCTCATAACGCCGGCAAACTCTGATGACTCGGGCGAACGGACACTCAGTGCGGTGAGCCCGATGGCCGGGATCGTTGCCAGAGTGACCTCACTTTTGTCGGTCTACGGCAACGTTTCATCCGCGTTTGAAACGCCGACTGCTACCGAGCTCGGGAATCAACCCGACGGGAGCGCGGGCATCAACGAAGCGCTCGACCCGCAACGCTCGATCACATTCGAGATTGGGTCCAGGGGATTTACGCGCGGACCGCTGAGTTACGATCTGGCGGTCTACAACACGAACGTGGTGGACGAGCTCGTGCCGTTCGAGATACCACAGAGCAATGGACGACGTTATTTCAGGAACGCCGGCCGGACCAGCAGGCGAGGCGCCGAGATGGGTGCGACCCTGCGATCAGGTGCACGTTCGCTGATGGCCTCCTATGGCTATTCATGGTTTCGATTTGAGGACTTCAAGTCAGGCAATTCTGATTTTTCGTCGAACACGATTCCGGGGATTCCGCGACACCGCGCGCAGTTCGCCGGAACCGTGATGACCCAGGGATGGTTTGGGGTCATCGAGACTGAGCTTGCTGGATCCAGTTTCGTCGACGATGCCAACACTTCCACATCTCCGGGTTATTCGGTGTTTCATCTGCGGGCCGGCATAACGCCATTCCGCGAAACGCACCGCTTGAGCCTGACGGCAGGAATCCAGAATCTGTTCAACCGTACGTACGCATCATCGCTCGCAGTCAACGCCGCGCGCAACCGGTACTTCGAGCCCGCGTCGAAACGCACACTTTCAATTGGTCTTTCGCTCGGGACCAATCCCGGCAAGTGACGGCAAATCTGACAAAATCGTTACCAGCAGAAGCGGTGACGTGGTTCATTAAACCCGTACGCTATCGTACATTATGACAGCGCGTAGAGAGGCTGCCACATGTCCGTACGACTGGTTTCGAATCGCAGAAATACTGGAAGTGGCCTTCACTCTGACAGGTCGAGAATTGTCGACTCCATAAAGTCGATCGCCCGTGGATTACGGACATCGGGCAAGCAGTCGCTGCAGGTACCTGGGATTACAACGGCCCAGCTTCACGTTCTCCGCGCGCTGCAGGTGCGGGACGCGCTCTCGATAAATGAGATTGCAGCGCTCACATTCACACACCAGAGTTCTGTTTCGATGGTCGTCGGTCGCCTCGTGCGGGAGAAGCTGGTTTCCCGCGCTGCCTCGAAGACTGACGGGCGCAGCGTATCCATCTCCTTGACTCAAAGCGGAAGAAAGATCCTCAGGAAGTCTGTGGATTCGACGGACGTTCGCCTGTCGACCGCTCTCGATTCGCTCAACCGGGCCGAGTTGAGCGAGCTTGCCGCGTGTCTCGAGAAGGTGAGCTCGATGCTGGATCGGCACGCTCCGGATGCGCGTCCCCGAACCGAACCTCTCGAAGCCTGATTAAACCTGACCTCGACCACCGCGTGTTTCTCACGCTTCGACGTCGAGTGCCTCGAGATATTTGATGCCTGACCCTGTGTTGAACAGGACAACTACGTCGCCGGGCGTAACCGCCTCCGTTGCAAGAAGCCGTCGAAGGGCCGGGACACATGCCCCTCCTTCCGGAGCCGCAAGCACACCTTCGAGCCTGCCGATCTCGCTGACACCATCCACCAGCTCAGCGTCGGTCACCGCGATCGCTGTCCCACCCGATGCGCGGATCGCGTCGAGAATCAGGAAATCGCCAATGGCCTTGGGCACTCGGAGGCCTGACGCAACAGTCGCCGCATCAGGAAACATCTCGGCGTGCCGGGATCCCGATTCGAACGCGCGGACGATCGGCGCACAACCTGACGATTGTACTGAGACCATCCGCGGCCTCTTAGAGCCGATCCAGCCCATCTGCTCCATTTCATCGAATGCCTTCCACATTCCGATCAGGCCCGTGCCCCCACCAGTCGGATACACGATCACATCGGGAAGCGTCCAGTCGAAGAACTCGGCCAGCTCGTATCCGAGCGTCTTCTTGCCCTCCACGCGATAGGGCTCCTTGAGCGTCGAAACATCGAACCACCCTTCTTCGTCTTTTCTCCTTGCCACTTCGGCGCCGCAATCGGTGATCAACCCGTCGATGAGTGTCACATGAGCGCCAAGCCGGAAGCACTCGACGATGTTTGCGCGTGGAGTGTCCCGCGGCATGAAGATGTGTGCCTCAAGCCCCGCCCTCGCAGCATACGCTGCCAGTGCGCCCCCGGCGTTTCCTGCCGATGGCACCGCGAGCCTGGTGACTCCAAGCTCCCTGGCCATTGAAACAGCGGTGGACATGCCGCGCGCCTTGAAGCTCTGCGTTGGATTGACCGATTCCTCCTTCACATACAGATGAGACAATCCCAGCACATTACCAAGTCGCGCTGCGTGAAGTGTTGGAGTCCAGCCCTCGCCGAGTGAAACGATGTTTTCGTCGTCGGCAACCGGGAGAATATCGCGATATCGCCACATCCCCAGTCGCCGTGAACCAAGCGCATGACGATCGATGCCGGCGGCCGCGGTGGCGAGGTCGTAGC
>JBBREF010000112.1:0-12341 GCA_038203205.1 Gemmatimonadales bacterium
CCCGGCCACGAGTATTCCTGCAACTGCACGGCGGCTTCCGGGCTCAGCTTCTTCTGCGGCTGCCCGCGTTTCGTCGCTATCTGGGCCAGGAATGCCTCAGCGAGAACCGGTATGTCATCGCGGCGCTGGCGAAGCGGCGGGATCTCGATCGCGATCACGTTCAGGCGATAGAAGAGGTCGCTGCGGAAATTGCCGCGCGCGATCTCTTCGTCGAGATTGCGATTCGTTGCCGCGATCAGCCGCGTGTCTATCGGAATCGGCTCGGTCGCTCCAACGGGAATCACTTCGCGATGCTGAAGAACACGCAGCAGCTTCACCTGCGTCGACGCCGTCGTCTCACCGATCTCGTCAAGAAAGAACGTTCCCTGCTCCGCAGACGAGAACATGCCTGCCTTGTCCTTTACAGCTCCGGTGAACGATCCCTTCACATGCCCGAACAGCTCACTCTCGAGCAAACCTTCGGGAAGAGCACCGCAGTTGATCGATACGAACGGACCACTCGACCTGTTCGACAGCTCGTGAATGTATCGCGCTACGACACCCTTTCCCGTTCCTGATTCGCCTTGCAGCAACACAGTCGAATCACTGCTCGCGACGGTCTCGGCAATGTTGAGCACATCGAGCCACGACTTGTTGACGCCAATTGGTTTTCCTACCGTATCGCGCCGCTTGATCTCGCGCTTGAGCGCGCGGTTCTCAGTCTTCAGCTGCCGAGCTTCGGCGGCCCGCTTCACGATCGCAATGAGTGCGTCGTTCTGAAACGGCTTCTGCACGTAGTGGAACGCGCCATCGTTGACCGCATTGATCGCTGTCTGAAGCGAAGCCTGCGCTGTCATCAGGATGACCGGCATGTCCGGATCCTGCGCCCTGGCTGCCGCGAGGATATCGAGTCCGCCGAATCCCGGCATCCTGATGTCCGAGATGATGATGTCGGGGCGAATCGCCGCTATCTGATCAAGTCCCTGCTTGCCACCGAAAGCCACATGCGCGGCGAACCCCTCATTTTTGAGGAGAATTCTGAGGGTGTCGACTATCGCGGATTCGTCATCGATTATAAGGACGGTCGGGCGCGATTCCTGTGGTAACATCAGCTGGTGCCTGCCTGGCTTTCGGGAGTACGACTGTGAACCTCGTCTCTTCGCCGGGGGGACTCACGGTGATCAGACCGCCATGCGCCTGTACGGCGCGCTGGACAATCGAAAGCCCGAGACCACTTCCCCCCGTCCTCGTTGTGACGAAGGGATCGAACAATCGGTCACGAATCTGCGGCGCGATTCCAACCCCCTGATCGATAACCACAATGCCGTACGCACCCTCGGAGAACTGGTCGTGGCCAGGGGGAAGCTGATCGCGCTGAAGGGTACCTCCCTCGATCCTGACCTCGCGATTAGGAGGCGAAGCCTGAACTGCGTTGAGAAGCAGGTTGAAGAACGCCCGGTGGATGAGGTCTTCATCACCTTCGATCACCATCGGGGCAGTCGGAAAATTGTCGACGATCCGGACGCCGTCCGCGATTCCCGGTTGCGTACCCACCAGACGAGCCGCATTGCGCGCTATCTCCGAGAGATCGAGCTCCTGAACTCTCGTCTTTCCGGCCCTGGCGAAATCGAGGAACTCGGTGAGCACCCGCGCCATGCGGTCAGATTCGCGCTGCACCAGGTTCGCGAGGATTTTTTCATCCTCTGTCGCTCTTGGGATACGGGATAGCTGCTCCACCGCGCTGCGTATCGAAGCCAGCGGGTTTTTGATCTCGTGAGCGAGCGAGGCGCTCATCTCCGCTACCCCCTCGAGACGCTCGGCCCTGACGATCAGGTCCCGGACTTCACTCTCCTTCAGCCTGAACGCGACAAGCTCCGCTGCCATCCGTTCGCTCGCGCTACTCGCATCCCGAAGTCTGGCTGATATGACCGCGCTGGTCAGTGCGACTATCGAGAATACCACGAGCTGCAGCAACAGGGCGATATCGGGATCGCCGGCGTGGCCGAGCATCGCGTCGGCAAAGTAGAGAACCATGCCGAAGCTCGCGACAAGCGGGACGCCGGAAGCAGGCAGCAGGAGAGCGCTGATCGCGATCACCAGAATGTAAAGAGGCGCGAGTTGCGACTGACCGTCCGCCCAGGTCACGTGAACCGCCGCCGTCACGAGCAGCATGTCGAAGGCGACCTGCAGGTAGAGGAAGGTCTGCCCCGGGGGGTTCTGCCGCAGATCCGTCCAGATCCATGACGCGGCAGTAAATGCGATGGCTGCAACGAGGCCAAGGGACAGGACCATCGTGGCGGGCGTTTCGACCCCGCTTCTGGAGGCAATCGCCGCCAGGTGGAGCACGCCTGCCACGACGACTCGACCTACGTAAAGCCCCCTGAGCACTCGGCTCGTATTGAAACGGACGTTTGTCAGGGGGGATCTCTTGGGGATCGGGGAACCTCGCAATACGGGGCGGTGCAAGTTGGCGGTGGCGGGTGAATCAGTCAATTCCAGCCTCCTACTATATAGATTTCAATGGATATGAACATTTTTGCCCTTCAGCACGCGGTGGTCGAAGAAATTACCGGCGGCCAGATTGCTACGAGACTCGGCATCGTTCTCCTCCTTGTAGCTGCTAACGCCTTTTTCGTGGCGTCCGAGTTCGCCCTTGTTGCTGTCCGGCGCAGTCGCATCGATGACATGGCGGCGAATGGGGACCGAGCGGCCCGCAGTGTCCAGGGTGCTCTCGAGCACCTCGATCGCTATATCGCCGGAACTCAACTCGGCATCACGATCGCGTCTCTCGCGCTCGGCTGGGTTGGCGAGCCTGCGCTTGCGGTCCTGATAGACAGCGCTCTCCAGTTCTTCGGCCTGCCGCCAGCACCTGATGGTGCGCACACAGCGGCTGCAATTGGAGTGGCGTTCTTCATCATAACTTTTCTGCACATCGTGTTGGGAGAACTCGCGCCGAAGACGCTGGCGCTGGTGAGCCCGGAAAAGGTGAGCAAGGTAGTGGTGACCCCACTCAAGATTTTTTCGAAGGTGATGTCGCCGATGATCTGGTTCTTCAACGGAACGGCAAACAAGTTCCTCCGACTCTTCGGGATTGCGCCCGCCTCCGAGGTTCAGGTGCATTCCGCAGATGAGCTGCGTCTTCTTGTGATGCAGGCCCGCGCGCATGGAACGCTCGACGAGTCTGACAGCGCCATGCTTGCCGGCGTTTTTGATTTCCACGAGAAGAGGGCGCGGGACGTGATGCGCCCGCGCACGGACGTGGTTGCGCTGGGTATCGATGCGACTGAGCAGGCCGTGTGGTCGGTAGTGCGCGAAGAACGTTATTCGCGTTATCCGGTTTACCGCGAATCGCTGGATGATGTCGTTGGAGTTTTTCTGGCCAAGGATCTCTGGCTCCGTGAGCCCGGAGCTCCGTTCTCTCTTCCCGAACTGGTTCGTGAACCGCTGTATGTCCCAGACAGCAGACCCGCCGAGCGTGTGCTGGAAGACCTTAGGAGGACGCGCGCGCATCTGGCGGTAGTTCTCGACGAATATGGCGGGACCGCCGGCATCATCACGATGGAAGATCTCATCGAGGAAGTCATCGGCGACATCTCTGACGAACACGATCTTGCCGCGCGGACGGCGATCGAGTCGAATGGAATGCTCGAGCTGGATGGCACCATGTCGTTGATTGATGTTCGGTCAGACCATCGGGTGCAGATTCCTGAAGGCGAGTGGACTACGCTTGGGGGTTATGCATTTGCACAACTGGGACGCCTTCCACGAATGGGCGACCGCGTGCCGGTGCCTGGTGGTGAGCTCGAGGTGATCGCTATGGACGGGCGGCGAATTGCCGCGCTGCGAGTTCACCGGAAGAACAAGAACCCCGAACAGAGTCACGAACACGGGGCGAAGTAACCATTAACGCGTCAACCCCTGGCCAGCCTTCCTAGTGTCTCGCGGTCCATGCGGTGTCCACCGTCAAAAGTCTCCAGCCTGTATTCGACTTCGTTCGCGCGAAGGAATGCTTCATATCCATTGATTGCCGCAGCATCAGCGTATTTGTCGCGAGTGCCGTAGACGATCGACATCTCCAGTCGATTGAAGATCGGTGCAGCCTGTGACATGTCCAGGTCGTTTGGCAGCAGGGAGCCCCACAACAACAACCTGTCTGCGACCGCGCGTCCCTGAGTCAGCCACCGGGCCGCGGTGGCGCCACCCTGTGAAAACCCAAGCACCGTGATCCGTGTCCCTGCCCTTGCAATACTGGCGAAGACAGCGTCGTACAGATCATCCAGGTAGCTGACGTAGTCGGCGATCTCGACATCGCGGTCCTCGCGCGTCATCCAGGTCGCACCGATCCTGGCATCGGGTCCGTGAACCCCGCCAGGCTCTGCGAGGTAGAAACGGGAGAGTGCCTCGGGTACAACGACGAGACGATGCGGAGCCTCGATGCACTCGAACTCCGTGACGAAATCTGACGCCAGCTGGCCATAACCGTGGCATGCGAACCAGACGTCTGTAATATCCTTCGAGAGTTCTCCCTGAAGGAAGTAGCGGGCCGCTCTGCGGACTTCGAGATGGTTTTCAGAGATCATTCGGAATAATAGACCGGAACACGAATTGCCAATATATGACCCCATGAGATCGTCACTACTAGTGCTCGTCCTGCTGGTCACTGCATGCGAAGTGTCCCAGGAAGAAGAGCTTGCCGTGGGCGCGGAGAATGCGAGGCAGGTGCAGGAGCAGCTGCCGATCGTCAATGACCCATACATTCACGCGTACGTCAACGAGCTCGGCGACTCGATAGCCAGCCGCACGAGCCGGGCCGACATCGACTGGCATTTCCACGTGGTGAATTCCCATCAGATCAACGCGTTTGCGCTTCCTGGCGGATACATCTATATAAACCGCGGCCTCATCGAGGCAACAACACGCGTCGATGAGCTGGCCGGAGTTCTCGGTCACGAGATCGGCCACGTGATTCAGCGGCATTCCGTTCAGCAGATGCAGGACCGGCAGAAAATCGGTGCGGTCGCGCAGCTCGCGTGTACGCTCACCAACATCTGCGAGAGCGGGCTTGGTCAGGCTGCCATTAACATCGGCGGAACGGCAATTATCTCACGTTATAGCCGGGGCGACGAATTCGCGGCAGACTCCGAGGCAGTTGCGAACGTCCTGCGCGTCGGCATCGATCCTGAGGGAATTCCGTCACTGTTCGAGACGCTGATGCAGGCACGCCAGACTACACCGGGTACTGTCGAGAGCTGGTTCGCGACTCATCCACTCGAGGAAGATCGCGTCGACAACGCGCGTCGGCTGATCGAACAGGCCGGCGCTGCCGGGGTTGGAGGACTCCTCCAACAGTTGCCGAGTTATGCGGAGTTCAAGCGGAGAGTCTCGGTGTTGCCGGAGCCAGTGCGACTATCGCAGTAGCTCTACATGTAGCTGAGCCACCAGTCAGTGCGGCGCGCTTTAACCCCCGCATACCAACGGCAAAGTGGATATAACATGATTGCTCCGATGACCCACGCGGCATAAACGACCCACAGGTCGAACCCCGCTTCAGGCGGCGGGTTGAAGCCCGGGCCGGGGGTGGTGAAGAGGTAGCCGGTATCCTTGCCAGCAAGGAGCGAAAGCGCCAGGCCCGCGCCGTGCGCCATCGGCCACTGCAACAAATAGAAAAACAGAGGCACTCTGCCGAATGTGATGAACGCCTTGCTCAGCGAATTGCGGCGCACGCTCTCCCCGGCAGGAACGTTGTATCTCTCCCATAGAGACAGCGCGATCAGCCCCGGCCCCAGTGTCATCATCAGGTACAGGAGCGACGGTGGATACTTCTGCGTGTTGAAGAACGAAACCACCGTCATCAGGGCCGTTTTCTGCGGCGCCCACCCGTTCGGGTCTCCATAAACGTCGAGCAGGCGCAGCACGAAGAACCCGGCGGTGATCGCCAGCCCCAGCTGCAAGAGCTTGCGGCGGCGAGCATCAGCGCCTCCGTCGTATACACGGCCGAAAACATAGCCGACTGCCATCACCCCTATCCACGGAATCAGCGGATACAGGATGAACACGACGGGGCTCGGCCAGCCACCAATTGGAAAGGCTCCGCCACTGTGAAGGATGATCCACAATTTGTCCAGCAGGTCGGGGACTGGTGAGCCCGGCCCCTGCCATTGCGTCACAGACACGCCATCTAGCGTGTTGTGAAGCGCAATCATCGCAAGTCCGAAGACGGCGATGGCACGCATGGGAAGGTGAATGAGGAGCGCAAGCACGACCATGCTCCATCCAAGTGCCCAGATCACCTGCGCATATCCAAGAAACGAAAAATTGAATTCCCAGAATGCGGCGATCCGCACGAGAGTGAACTCGAGGACGATCAGCCAAAGGCCGCGCGTGACGAGAAACGTTGACAACTCAGCCTTCGTCTTTCCACGCGCCAGCTGGAAGTAGGCGCCCGTGCCAGCGAGGAAAACGAACACCGGGGCGCAGAAGTGCGTCACCCACCGCGTGAAAAAGAGTGAGGGATACGTACGCGACAGATCTGTCGGATCGAATCGCAATGCATCGTTGTGAACGAAATCACGGGTGTGATCGAGCAGCATGATCACCATGATTATTCCGCGAAGGAGATCGACAGAATCGATGCGCGCGCGACGCGCCGGCTGATTCACGCTTGCGCTTACCACTCGGTTCCGAACGGGTCACCGGGTGGAGCGCGCAGGGGCGAAGTCGGCGTCGGCAGCTCCTGCCGCTCGAGCCAGCGCGTGAAATCTCCTGCAATCGACATCCAGTGGGCGCGGTCGAGTTCCGTACCCGAGCCCGACAAGGCGCGCGCCCGATTGCGGAGCGTCGCTATCCTGAGCTCGACAATCGACCTTACTTCAGTAGATGCTTCCTTGTCCGCTGCCAGAAGCATGAGCCGGTCAGCTACCGAGCGTTGTGTCACGCGGCGAAGCGCGGCGATCTTCCTCGACTCGCTGGGTGGAGTGCCGGACCACGAAGACGTCAGCCTGTCGATGATCTCGGTAAGGGTGAGAGGGTTCTCGCCTCGCGTTGCAAACTGAATGAGACGCGCTGCCCGTTCGCGCTGAAGGACTGCGTCGACGACCATCTGCGCAAGCGTTCGCGCTGCGCCCAGCTCATCGAACACCGGGCGGGTCCGGCTGCCGAAGAGCTCGACCGACCCGCCGTATGAAAACGGGCGCGGCGCGAGGAGCGAGATAATTGTGTCCGGAATCGCCAGCTCCACCGGCGTGATCGCACCGAGCAGCGCGTCGAGCGCGCGGCGTTGTTCAGCAGCGGGGATAGAGCGCGTCGCCTGCTGGCCGTCACCGCGCATCGCGTTGTGATACTCCATTCCGCCGATTGTTTTTGCAATTGAGTTGATTGCAAAGCGATGCATCAGGTAAACAGGGACGAATCTTTCCTGGAGGAGCGCAATCGGCTCACCAACCCTGATGTTGCGAAGCCCGAACCGTCCCATCGCGACACGGCGAACGGCCATCTGATGCTGGAGGAACTCCATCGGATTCGCGGCGTCGTCCCACAGGTTTGTGCGTGGGTCTGCTGCAAACTCGGGGCGTGCGTCGGCATCTGACAGGAACAAAAGCCCTCTCTGCAGGCCTTCGGCGACGATCGCTCGCAGCGAATCATCTTCTGAGGCCGGCGGGAAGATGCCATAGCCCCATCGCAATGCGAGGACATCATACTCGCCAGGTCCGGCGTCATACGCCGCAGAGATATCGATCTGGCCATTCGCGCCCAGTCTGACGCGCGGCGGCGGGTAATCCATGACCGATCCGCGCTCGTATGTTGAAGCTATGTAGTTGTGCGCGATGCCGATCGTGTGCCCGATCTCGTGCGCTGTCACCTGCCGCACACGCGCGAGGACGAATGCTGTATCTGCTGCAGCAGCGTCGGCGCCCATCAGTCCCGCGTAAAGATTGTAGTCGGTGCGCGCCCGATGGCTGTCCATGCGCGCCATCGCCTTGATAATCTCGCCGGTGCGTGGATCGCCAAGCGACCCGCCGATCGACCATCCACGTTCGTGGCGATTTTCCCACTGCACGACATTGTATCGTGCGTCCATCGGATCCACGCCTTCGGGCAGGTCCTCGACGCGGAACGCGCCCCTCAAGCCTGCGGCATCGAACGCCGCTGTCCACCATTGCGCGCCTTCGCGCGTCGCGCTGCGGACGGGTTCAGGAATTCCGCGGTCGATGTAGAAAACGAGCGGATTCTTGATCGGGCTGTTCGGGTCGGAGGGATTCACACGCTCGAGACGATGACGAGCGATCCAGCGAACTTCGAGCGGGTTTTGAATTGGCTGCGCGTAGTCGTTGAAGCGAATACCAAAAAACCCCATTCTCGGGTCGAGGACCCTTGGGCGATATCCGTCGTCAGGAACCTTGAGAAACGAGATGTGCTGCCGGAGAGTGAATGACTTGCCATCGGGAACGATCATGCCGACCGTCTGGCCGGACCTGCCCTGGGTCGCGAAGGTCAGTGCGACGTCGATTTCGGTGTTCTCAGGGAATGCCCGCGTGTACTCGCGATAAATACTCGACCTGTCGCGAGCGACGGTGTAGGTCCCTTCGTTGTTCTGAGCCAGCGTTCCCGAAACATCGTTCCAGTCGCGCATGACAAAGTCAGTTGCATCGACGAGGATCCGCCCGGCTTCCTGCGCTACCACCGGCAACGACGCCGCCGTACTAGGGGGAAAAGACTCGGCGATTGTACGGGCGTGCGCCGGATTGTCGGTGGCGGAGGTGCGGTAGTTCCAGTTCTCGAACACCACGAGAACGCGCTCCCCGTTCTTTTCGAAACGGGTGATGTAATTATCGCCGTTCGCTCCGCGATCCAAACCGATTGGATTGGACCCCAGGCCAGTCGCAAGAGAGAAGAACATCAGCACACGCGTTGAGTCACGGGGAAGCTCGAGGAGCAGCTTGCCCTGCTTGTCATCGAGGTAGACAGGAATGAAGCCATCACGCTTCACCATGCCGGCAGTTTTCGCCGCGATGCCTGCCGGCGCGGAGGCGGCCGTCTGAGTGGTTGTGTTTGTCGGCCGGGCGGAAGCACAGGCTGTAGCTGACGCAGCAAGCAGGGCCGCGGAGAGGGCTGGGATTCGTCGCATTTCAGTCAGGATTGGGGTCGCGCGATTATCCCACGCGAGACGCCTGGACGCAAGGCCCCTTGCGTGGACGCTTGCGTGTATCGTCGCTCTCTCATATGGTCAGCGTTCGCATGGCGGAGACTATAGAGGGTACTGACGAACCGGCCGCGGTGCCGACGCCACCGCGTGGTGTGAGCCGCCGTACCCAACTCATCTTTTTTACAGTCGGCGCTGCAGCGCTGGCGGTATTGATCGCCCGGTCAGACCCTCTGCAGCTTCTCGCTGACGTAAAGCAGGCTGGCTGGGCGGTTCCCGCTGTCGTGTCGATTTATGGCGTCGTGTACATTCTCAACGCGATTGCCTGGCGGCTCACTATGATCGAGCAGCCACGGCTGACGTTTCCGCAGGCGTACACCATCAGCGTCGCGGCCTTCTCGATCAACTACCTCACGCCGTTTGCCAGTATCGGTGGGGAACCGTACAAGATCGTGGCCGCGTCGCAGTGGATGGGTACAAGAAACGCGACGGCTTCGGCGCTGAATTTCCGTCTCGTTCACATGCAGGCGCATGTGCTGATTTTCCTTACCGGAGTGCTGCTCGCTTTTGTGTGGCTGCCCCGGACTGCAATCGGGTTGCCGCTGCTGATCGCGATGACGCTGATACTTCTGGCGCTCAACGTGCTGCTGTTCGCGCTGCATCGCGAGGGGATGCTCGAGCGGATCTTCGATTTCATGGGGCGCACGCCTGTATTAAGGAAACTCGCTGCGAAGCTGGAACCGCGGCGTGCTGCGCTCGTTGAGATCGACCGCCAGCTGATTGCCTTCCACGGCGAGCACACCGGGAGATACTACGGCGCGCTTGCTGCCGAGTATGGCGCGCGGGTGTTTTCGATGCTCGAGTTTTTTATTATCGCCCGGGCGATGGGCACTCCGGTTTCGTTTGGGACGGCGTTTCTGATCGGAGGATTTTCTTCCCTTGTCGTCAATCTCTTTTTTTTCATGCCGTTCAACGTTGGCTCGAAGGAAGGGGGGCTGTTCATGATTTTTGCTGCGCTTGGACTGCCGGCTCGGCTCGGCGTTGCGGCGGCAGTGCTCTCGCGAATGCGGGAGATCACATGGATTGCAATCGGACTTTTGGCATCACTCTCCACTCGACGGAAATAATGCGGGACGCGGACTGAGCTGATTGCGGTCTGCGGACGTCCGCAGTCAGCAATGCCTTAGAGCCAGCCTTCCTTCCGATACCAGTCAGCGGTTAGTCGCATGCCGTCAGGAAGCGAGATACTCGACTCGTAGTCGAGGTCGAGGCGGGCGCGGGTATCGTCGCAGGTCCAGTCCATCTGCGACAGCTCGAGCGCGCGATCGGGCGTGAGTAGCGGCTTCGTTCCGGTCAGGCTACCTCGCATCCGTTCAGCACGCGACACAAGGTCGGCAATAGCGGTGGGAACTCCGATAGTGCGCGATCGTTTTCCGACTGCGCGCGCGACCTGTTCAGTGATGCCCTCCCACGTGTGGATCATTCCGTCCGTCATGTAGTAAACACCGCGCCCTTCGGCCTCCGCGGCGCAGATCAGTCCGCGCGCCAGGTCTTCGGCGTAAACCATTGAAAGCCGCTGACCCGGAGGCGCGACGCGAAGTGCGAGACCGAGCTTTGCGAGTCTGAAGGCAGCGAGGATATCGACATCGCGCGGTCCGTAGACGGCGGGCGGCCGAATGATCAGCGTTTCGAGCCCTGAATCGCTGACTATCTGCTCCGCCGCCAGCTTCGACTTGCCGTAGGCAGTTATCGGATCCGGCTCGTCGGTCTCATTGAGAGGTCTGTTATTTAATGCGGGTCCGGCCGCAGAAAGGCTCGAGCAGAAAACGAGTAGCGCTTCAGGCGCGATGCGCCGCATTGCATCGACGATGTTGCGAGTGCCTTCGACATTCACCTGTGTGTATGACTCGTCATCGGCGGCAGATGTGAGCCCGGCAAGATGAAACACAACGCTGACATTTTTTACGGCGCGATCAAGCTCCTCTCCAGGTGTCTCGATCTCGCCATTGATGAGCGTTACGTCATCAGTCGGGATCCATTTTAGCCGGCTCGTCTCGCGCACCAGACAGCGCACGCGCCAGTCCCGCGGAATCAACGCTTCTACGAGATGGCTTCCAATGAATCCGGAAGCCCCGGTCACGAGTGCGACACGCCGGCGAGGAGCCATTTATGACACCTCTCCCAGCGGGAGATCGTACATCCGATAAGTACGGTAGACCTTCGCCCCCATTTTCTCGAGAGGCGTCCGCATCATCATGTTGTCCTCGAGAATCCACGAAAACTCCGCGTTCACGATCCCGTGAGCCGGTCCGTTCCTGAGCATCTCGAGCTCCATCAATTCCGCGACACCGGAGCGGCGATACTTGTCGAGCACTCCGAGAATGACGATGCGAGCCGTCCGGATCTTCCGCGCGTGCCACAACGCTTTTGCCCAGCCGATCGGAAACAGCCTGCCATTCATCTGCTTCAGCGGGACGTTGAGATCGGGTAACGCGAGGCCAAAGCCGGCCAGCTCACCATCGACTTCCCCGAACACGACGAGCGTCGGATCGACGATAGGCTTGAGCTGCTTTGCCATGTACGTGAGCTCATCTTCGGTCATCGGGATGTGACCCCAGTTTTGCATCCACGCCTCGTTGTACACCCGACGCACGAGTGCGACCTCATCCCAGTAGCGGCTTTTGTCCAGAGTCCTGATCCTGACCTTGTAACGCTCGCGCAGACGCTCTGACATGCGAAGCATCTGTTCGGTGGGGGCTGCATCGGGAAGATAGTACGCAAGAAGGTCCTTCGACTTTGTGAACCCTTCGCCAACTACGAGGTCCTCGTACCACGGCGGGTTGTAAGTCATCATCACCACGGGTGGGCCATCGAATCCTTCGACGAGCAATCCCGCTTCTTCATTAAGGGAGAAACTTGCCGGGCCCCGCATGGTTTCGCTTCCTCTGGCACGAAGCCAGCTTGCGGTCGCGCCGAAAAGAGCTCTCGAGATACGCGCATCATGTTCGCATTCGAAGAGCCCGAAGAACCCCGTATGTTCTCCGTGATATTTCAGGTGCAGCTCGTTGTCGATCGCGGCTATACGACCGACCACCCGGTCTCCCTCTCGCGCGAGGAAGAGTTCGACCGTCGCATGCTTGTGAAAGGGATGCCTCGCTGGATCGATGAGTTCGTAGACATCACGGCGCAGGGGAGGCACCCAGTGCGGATCGTCGCGGTACAG
>JBBREF010000113.1:0-12329 GCA_038203205.1 Gemmatimonadales bacterium
AGGCCGGTCGAGCCATCAGTGTGGATCTCGGCAAGCCTGGGACTGTTCAATGGCAACGATGTCAGCGACGGGGCAACAAACAGCACCTGGGATTTCGGTCGCGCATCGACGCCTCAGTTCAGGGCATCCATCGAGAAAGGAATGAGAAACTCGATTTCTGTCGGCGCTGTCGGGTCCTATGCACACGTCCCGTTCACATATGTTGGCGGCGACGGTGACGCCAGCTGCGGCAGGTGTGCAGCTCACCTCGATGTGCTGACCCTCGGCGCATCGTTTCGGCTCGCCGGTGCAACCGGCTTCCATCAGGTTCTCGAGGCCTCGGCGGGCGCGCTGCAGTTCCGCAACCTGACTCGCGACAGCGATGACTCAGCGCTCGCGCCGGTTGACGGCAACGTCGATCCCTTTTTCACTTTCGGCTATGGCTTCGGTTACGGATTTTCGCCGAACATGCAGGTGAGCGTAGTGCAGGACTTCGGGCTGGCCCTGCACGAGCGTAATGATCTCGGGAGCGAGCAGAGCAATACGCTGCGCCAGCGGACCATTCGCGCGAACTTCCGGTATGGTTTCGGGAACCGTGCGACGGGTCGTCGATGATGTGTGCTGGGTGGAGCTGCGCACCCCGAGCGCGGGATGCGCAGCTCGCTCAAGTCGTCAGACCTGAACCTGCGTCGACGAATCGAGGGTGATCGTGATTCTCCCGCCTGAAGGAACGCAGCCTTCGTAGTTGGCAGTCGTCGCTGCTGCTGCCGTACCTGCCGCTGCACCCGTCGCAGCGCCAATTACAGTCGACTTCGTATCCTTGCCGAGTATCTGGCCGATGATCGCGCCGACGGCGGCTCCACCGACGACCTTCTGGACGTCCTTGCTCTTCGGCTGGTTGCGCACGCGGTCAACGTTGGCATACGTAGTCGTCGCGTCGACCGGATACGTGCGCCCGCCGAACGTGACCGAGATTACACGGAACCCCATCTTGATCTCGTCGTTCGCGTTTTCGCTGCGGTTGAGCTCCGTGATTTCAACAGTCGCCGTGGCGCCCGCGGGAATCACTGCACCGTTAGATCCTGAGACTGCGTTGGCAACGGTTGCGCTGAATCGCTGACCGACACGGTTGGTGTTAGTGCAGATGCGCGAGTTTGACGTAAGCCCGATTTCGGAGCCAGCTGGAATCGCACCAAGCCTTGGCTCGGAGCCTGCCGTACCACGTGTCACCGTGTTCCCGCTCGCCGTCGTCGTTGGAGCAGCGGGCGCAGGAGCAGGAGCCGGTCTTGGAGTCACGCGCGCAGGAGTTCGCACCGTCGTGCGGGTGCTGCGCGCTGGCGCGGGCGTAGTGGCGACAGCGGTCGGTGACTCGAGAGCGGGCACGTCCTGAAGCGCCGGCTGCGAGAGCGTATCCTGATTCGCCATTTCCAGGTCACGCGTCAGCGATGTGTCCTGTGCGAGTGTATCGTCGTTCTTCGAATCGGTGCAGGCCCCACTCATCAGTACTGTTGCCAGCACGAGCGGTACGCCCCACCGAGAGATATATTTTGACATTCCGGTACTGCCTCCATTGTTTTTTGGCGCTGCCCCGAAACTCTTGTAGCGCAATGATTTACAGAGTGGTAAGGCGGCAATCGTCGTGCCATTCATGAACCAGCTGAAACGGCTACTCCCTTATTATACCCCGTACCGGGCCGAACTGATCACCGGACTGGTCCTGGTGGTCGTTTCCACCGCAATAACGGCGGTAATTCCGTGGTTCCTGAGGCTCGCCATCGATGGCCTCCGAGCGCAGGCACCATTCGCCGAAACGTTGAAGCTGGCGGGCAATATCGTTGCGGTGGCCGCTCTCGCCGCTTTCCTGCGATACGCGATGCGCGAGATACTCAACGGCGTGAGCAGGCACATCGAGTACGACCTTCGCAACGATTTGTTCGCGCACCTTCTCTCGCTCGATGCCTCGTGGTTCGCAAAAACAAGAACCGGCGACACTATGGCGCGGCTCACAAACGATCTCGGGGCCGTCAGGATGGCTGCAGGCCCCGCGGTGATGTACCTGGTGAATACGATCGCCGGAGCTGTGTTCTCCCTCGTGTTCATGCTTCGGATAGACCCGCTGCTCACGCTTCTCGCGTTATTGCCGATGCTCGTTCTTCCAGTGCTGACCGGATACCTGGGAAAGCTCGTGCATCACCGCTTCGACGCTGTACAGGAGCATTTCTCGACGTTGACCACACACGCGCAGGAAAATCTCACCGGCACTCGGATCGTTCGCGCATACCGGCAGGAAAGCGCCGAGATCGCAAGGTTCGCCGCACTCAACGACGAGTACAGGAGGCGCAACATGTCCCTGGCGAAGCTGTACGGAACCATGCATCCGCTTTTTGCCCTCCTCGCCGGAATGGCAGCAGTCGTTGTACTGGGTCTCGGCGGCTTGCTGACGCTGCGCGGCCAGATATCAGTCGGCTCCTTTGTCGCGTTCGGTCTCTACCTCAATCTCCTTACGTGGCCCCTCATCGCGCTTGGATGGGTGATCAATCTTTTCCAGCGAGGGAGCGCGTCGATGGCACGGCTGGCCGGGATTCTCGACGCAAAGTCGTCACTGTTCGAGGTGCCGGCGGAGCTCGAGGTACACCTGCCTGCCGGGCAGGCCGGGAGGTCGATCGAATTCAGGCAAGTGGGCTTTCATTATCCTGTCGGCGACGGTCGGGAGCCGCGGTGGATTTTCAGAAACGTGAGCTTCTTCCTGCCATCCGGTGCGACTCTGGGAGTTGCAGGCGCGACTGGCAGCGGTAAGACGACTCTCATCGATCTCATTCCCCGCCTTCACGATCCGGTCGAAGGAGAAATCCTCATCGACGGTGTGCCGTCACTTGAGATTCCCTTGCACGAGCTTCGGCGCGAGATTGGTTTTGTGCCCCAGGAAAGTCTTTTGTTCAGCGATACCATCAGGACCAACATCGGTTACGGCGCGCCGACCTCGGACACAGTCGAATGGGCTGCAGAGACAGCGCAGCTCGCCGACACGGTCAAAAGTTTTCCCGGCGGCTACGAAACCATGCTGGGCGAACGCGGTATCAATCTTTCCGGCGGGCAGAAACAGCGGGCAGCGCTGGCGCGCGCGCTTGCTCGCAAGCCTTCGATCGTCCTGCTCGATGATGCTCTGAGCGCCGTTGACACACACACAGAAGCCGAGATACTCCTCGGCCTTCGCGGGGCGCTCAATGAGCGCACGGCAGTAATTGCATCTCACCGGGCGAGCGCAATCCGCGACGCCAGCCTGATAATTGTTCTGGACGAGGGAAAAGTAGTGGAACAGGGAAAACATGACGACCTGATGGCGGCGGAGGGAAGATATTGGGGCTTGCTGAGACATCAGCGGCTTGTCGAATCAATCGAAGCCGCGAGCGAGGCCCGTCTCGTTGGCCATGCGACTGTCGATGACTGAGGCTCGCGTGTCGTCCGGGAATAACAGCGTGACACCCGCGTCCGAAAAGATTGCTCGCCTCGAGGCCGAGCTGGTCGCGGCGCAAAAGGTCATCACGGATCTCGAAGAGCGGGACGCGCTCAAGACCCAGTTTCTGTCCAACATTTCGCACGACCTGCGTACTCCGCTCACAGCGATCATCACTCATGCCGAAATTCTCAGGGACGGGATTCTCGGAGGGATAACGCCGAAGCAGCGTGAAAGCATCTCCATCATCATCACGGGCGGTCGGCAGCTCCTGGACATGATCGCCGAGATCCTGATGCATGCGCGTGATTCGAGCGAGACGCTGGCACTTGTCGAATCGGAGTTTTCGCTTCACGACGTGGTCGCGCAGGTTATTTCTCTGAACGAATCGCTGGGGGCGAGGAAGGGTCTGACGCTCGAGCGCTACATGTCGACCGAGCTCCCATCCGTTCGCGGAGACCGCGACAAGCTGATCCACGTGTTAACGAACCTCCTCGGCAACGCGTTCGAGTTCACGCCCGGCGGGGGACGTGTCTGGGTGAGCGCAGGCATGAGTCCGAGCGACCCGCAGGGTACCGTGCTGATAGAGGTAGGTGATACCGGCCGGGGAATCGCGCCCGATCATCACGAGCTGATTTTTCGCGAGTTCGCGCAGGTCGATTCCTCGGCATCGCGGGCGCATCACGGAACAGGTCTTGGCCTCACCATCGCCCGCCGGTTCGTCGAGCTGCACGGCGGCACCATCTGGGTCGAAAGCGACCTTGGCTGCGGCAGCAGATTTTTCTTTACGCTGCCCGTTTGCGGACCGGGCCGATGAAATCGCGCGTACTGCTGGTCGAGGACAGCTCGATGATCAGCGGAGCGCTGAAAATGCTTCTGGAAGCCGGCGGGTTCGACGTGACACTCGCCGCGACGGCGGCCGAGGCGGCGGCGTGGACGGGATCCACTGCGCCGGAAGTGATGCTGCTCGACGTGGGTCTTCCCGATGGAGACGGCCTCCAAGTTATTGCCGCTCTCGACTCGCGTGGACTCAGGCCAGCTGTGATATACGCGATGACCGGCCACAGCGATGAAGCGACACGAGCCCGCTGCATTGCGGCGGGGTGCGACGACGTGCTGATAAAGCCGGTCCCCGTGCAACAGCTGCTGAGAATCGTTTCTGAAGCGGTCGCTTGACTGATCGTCGCAGTGAGCCGCGCGCGGGTCCGCTGCTGCGATGGTATTACGCAACGAAGTACCATCTCTTCCGCCGCGAGCGCCGCCCACACGATGGCAAACGCGGGCTCATCATGCTGCAGATCGATGCGCTCGCACATTCAGATCTGCTTCGCGCGATGGAACGCGGTTACTGTCCGACGATTTCGCGAATGCTGGGCCGAAACGATTTCGAGTTGCGGAAGTGGTTCTGCGGGCTGCCATCAGCGACCCCGTATTGCCAGGCTGGAATCTTTCATGGCGAGAACTCAGGGATACCGGCGTTCAGGTTCTACGACAAACCCGCGGGAAAGGTCATCACGTGCAACGCTCCTGAGGGAGTGCAGTACATCCTGGATCGCATTGAGTCGCCGGGCGCGCTCGCGGGAGGGTCGAGTTACGTCAACCTGATGGATGGGGATGCGCAGACGGTCGCGTTCACGGTAGCGACTCGCGAAAAAATGTCTGTATATCAGCGGCTGGGTGGCGGGCGGATGCTGATGCTTATTCTCCTTCATCCGATCCGACTGGTGCGCATGGTCGTCCAGAGTGTGGTCGAGTATCTGCGCGAGGAGTGGGAGCGGCTGCGCGGAGAGCTGGCGGGAAAGTTCACGCACGCTGAGGGAATATTTCCTTTCATCAGGATTCTCAGCAACGTCATCATCCGCGAGCTCCAGACGATGGCGATACTGCTCGACGTCTACCTTGGCGTACCGGTCATTTACAGCACGTACATGCAGTACGACGAGCTCGCTCACCACTTCGGGCCGTCGAGCAAGCAGGCTCTTTACGATCTCCGGCGGACCGATGCGCGCATCTCGGAGATCTGGCGCATGGCCCGCATAGCGGGCGGAAGGGGCTACGATCTCGTGATTCTCTCGGACCATGGGATGACTGCGGCGCAAAGTTACCGCGTGAAGTTCGGCGAGTCGCTCGGGACAACCGTGGAACGGATGCTCGATGGCAATGTGCTCGCAAGCCATTCCGATACGAGTGAATACGCGCACATCGGCCCCGAGATGATTGAGGCGATGGCGGCGATCACTCCGCCGGCGCATCCTCGCACGCGCCGCATGCTGCGCGGGGCGAGAGACTGGCTTCGCAGTCGTTATGGGTTGAGGGAGATAATCATTCCGGAGAAGTACCGTGTCGCGGCAGCACACGAAGTCGTCGTGACCTACAGTTCGTGTCTGGCTCTCGTGTACTTCGCCGATGTCGACACGCCCCTCCCGCTCGAGGAGATCCTGGCGAGCAAGCCAAAGCGTGCGCTGTACCGCGACCTGATCGAGCATGCCGGCATCGGTTTGATTGCGACGCGGTCGCGCGCCGGGGTGCACGTCGAGTCAAAAACCGGGAGTGCAGTCATCAATGACGGGGCGCTCTCCATGGTCGACGGCGAAAATCCAATGGAGCTATACGGAACGGAGAGCTACGAGCTTCGCGCCGTCGAGTCGCTTGTCCTTCAGCCGAACGCTGGAGATTGTGTTCTTTTCGGCGCGTACGACGGAACCGAGATAGTGTCATTCGATGATCAGGTGGGAGCCCACGGCTCCGCGGGCGGCGACCAGGTATACCCCTTCATCATTTCGCCTTCCTGGCTCGGCCTCGCCAGCACAAGGCTCGAGGACGCGCGCGACATAAACGGAGCGGTGCTCCGTCGGTACTAAGCACGCTCGATAGACAGCGGCCAGGCGACTAGCGTGAAAAGCGACTACGCAGGGGTAGGAGGTCTTGGAGGTTAAGGAGGTACTGGAGCAAGGATGCTTCCGGATCCGTGAGTTCGTCTCACCGGCTCGAGCACTTCGATTCCAGGGTAACTTCGGAACCGCAAAACGCATATACATGCTCGCTCGTGAACGCAGGGAAGGCGCAGGCCGGCGGAGAGAAAAACTCATGCCCCTCGCGACAGCTCAATCACTCCCTTCCCTAAGTTCCTGAAAAGCCAGGTTCAGGACGGAGGTTAGCTGCCGTCTCGGCGACCTCTTCGCCAACGATCGTCCGGAATTCCGACGCCGTCAGCTTTTCCGGGAAAAACTGCTCCCCCGCCCGCTTCATCACTCCTTCGACCACGGCCTCGACAGTAACGAGCGGCGCGTCGGCTTCGGCAGTTACCTCTGCCTCCCACTTTCCGCGGTCGGGGCCCTTGATGGTGTTGCGATAACTCGCACTCCACACCGTATGTCGCTCGTGCCCAGGTGCGGTTGCAGCGATTACCGCTGCACCCGTCTCGACACCACCCTGCCTGATTGGCGGAAAAAGATGGACTGATTCGACACAGGTTGACCCAACACGGTCGGCGATCTCTTTCAGAAAACGTTCGGTGGTCTCGATCATTCAGCAAAGATGGCGTGGTGCACTACAGGAGCGCCACAGGATCACGATCGAGCGTGACGCGCAGCGCCGAGGGCACTTCGAAACGCTCCATGAAGTAGCGGCACACCCGGGTTAGGTCGCCCGAGTTCCGGGACTTGAGCAGCACGTGCCAGCGCCACCGCGTCTTCACACGCTCGATCGGGCACGGGGCGGGCCCGACCATGATCAAGTCGCTGAGCGACTGAGATTTTATCAGCTCGCGGATCCAGTCGCTGGCTCGGGTCGCAAGGTCGGCGGTCGCGTCGGGTATCGTTCCGCTGAACACGATGTTGGCCAACCTGACGTTCGGCGGATACGGAGGGCTCACCCGCCCTTCGAGCTCTTCGCGCACGAATGTGTGGTAGTCATGAGTTACTGCGCATTGCACCGCATGGTGCGCCGGGAGCCTCGTCTGAATGAGCACCTGCCCTCCCTTGGGACCACGCCCTGCGCGACCCGCAACCTGGCTGAGCAGCTGGAAACACCGCTCGGAAGCGCGAAAATCGGGAAGATTGATCCCCACGTCGGCATCCACGACTCCGACGAGCGTGACGTTCGGAAAGTCGAGCCCCTTCGCGATCATCTGCGTCCCCAGCAGGATATCCACTTCGCGGCTACCGACCCGATCGAGGATCTCCGCATGAGCCCATTTTCCGCTTGTAGTATCGACATCCATACGGGCGATGCGAGCCTGCGGAAACCTCTCGAGCAGCAGCCGCTCGATCTGCTGCGTGCCGAGCCCGCGATTTCTCAGAGTCTCGCCCGAGCACCTCGCGCATCTTTTTCTCACCGGCTCCTGATGGGCGCAATAGTGACACAACAAACGTTCGGGCGCACGGTGATGTGTCAGCGTAATGCTGCAGTTGGGACACACCACCACGTCACCGCAATCGTTGCACTGCACAAACGACGAGTAGCCCCGGCGGTTGAGCAGAAGAATGCTCTGCTCGCCACGCAGCAGCGTTGCGCCGAGCGCGCTGTCGAGCTCGTCGCGAATCACCGAACTGTATGATGTGCCGATGCTCGAGTCCGCGTTGGGAGACGGTCGATGCCGCAGGTCGACTACGTCAACCCTTGGAAGACTGCCGCCGCCGACGCGATCCGGGAGCGAGAGAAACCTGTATTTCGCAGCCTGAGCGTTTGTCCACGACTCGAGCGACGGCGTGGCGCTCCCGAGAACCACGATGGCATTTTCGAGTCGGGCGCGAACGATGGCGAGCTCACGCGCATGATATCGCGGAGTCTCACCCTGCTTGTAGCTGGACTCGTGCTCCTCGTCCACGATGATTGCACCGAGATCCTGCAGAGGGGCGAAGATTGCTGATCTTGCCCCAACGACGATTCGCTTTTCGCCGCGCGAAAGCGCAAGCCATGCATCGAAACGCTCGCCATCGCTGAGAGCCGAATGGAGGACTGCAATGCGGTCACCAAATACCGCACGAAACCTGTCGACAGTCTGCGGCGTGAGCGCAATCTCCGGCACGAGAACGATCGCCGTCTGATTCCGCACGTCGACGATCTCCCGAAGGAGCTCGATGTAAACGAGAGTCTTGCCGCTTCCGGTTATTCCGTGCAGCAGAAACACATCCCCCTCACTCGCCGATTTCAGTGTCTCGATCGCCAACTGCTGAGGGCCAGTCGGCTCATGCTGCGGTGATTTGTCAGGGGCGCGCAACGCGAATGGATCGCGGTCGATGGCTTCGGAGTCGATGCTGATGAGTCCGCGCTTCTCGAGTGCGCGGAGAACCGAGGGCGAGAAGGCCAGGCGTTCGAGAAGGTGATCGAGCGAGCTCGAGCCTCCGACTGACTCGAGGAGCTCGAAGAGCGCACGCTGCTGCGGCGCTCGCGCGAACGCTTTTTCGCGATGCATCAAGGTGGGGAGGTCTTCCCGCAGCCTGACGATTCGATGCGTCTTGCGCTTTGGTTGCGGATTCGCAGCGCCGGTCATCGCAACCGGCAGAGCGGAGCGGAGCGCGATGCCAATCGGCACTATGTAGTATTCCGCCATCCAGCGACAAAGCGTGACCATCTCAGCGCTGAGGGCGGGTGACTCATCGGGGACTTCGATCACGCGCTTGATCTTGCGGCCCCTTGCCGACCCATCAGCCGGACCAAGGCAGATGCCAATCTCCCGACGATTCCGGAACGGAACGACGACACGCGCGCCGGGAACGGGGATCCGCGGCGAATCCGGAGCGAGCTCGTACGTAAATGTCTGGAATAGCGGGACTGGAAGTGCAACTTCCACGAGCCCCGCGGGCTCGGTGATCATGGCGTCTAGCGGGCGGCGCCGCTTGCCGCGATTCCAATCGCTGTGCTTCGCGTAACACTTCGCGTGACACCGAGGCCTGGCGAGGAGGAGAGCCTGATCTGCCCCCCTGCGATCGTCGCGCCTGAGTAGGGATCCTCCGCGAGCAACGCCGCGCCGTCAAAGTCTGCATGATCGAGCAGCGGGGCAAGCTGGGCAATTGCTGAGATCCCCAGGCTCGATTCGATCATGCAGCCAGCCATAACGCTCATTCCGAAGGAGCGCGCAGTGTGAATGATTCTCACAGCTTCCCGAAGACTCCCACATTTCGCAAGCTTCAGGTTGATCCCGTCAACAGCGCCGGCAAGGCGCGGGATGTCGGTAGCAACGAGACACGATTCGTCGGCGATGATCGGAAGCTTCGAGCGGGCGCGTACGAACCTGAAGCCTTCAATGTCGTGCTGCGCCACGGGCTGCTCTACGAGCTCGACGCCGTTGTCAGCGAGGAAGTCGATCATGCGAACAGCGTTCGACGCAGTCCATGCTGCGTTGGCGTCGACTCGCAGCTTTTTCGTCGGAGCTGCCTCACGCACCACCCGAACGATCTCCATATCACGATCGGTTCCAAGCTTGATCTTCAGTATGGGATATTGCGCAGCGTCGGCCACCCGCTTCAGCAGCCCATCGTTATCGGCAATCCCGATGGTGTAGCTGGACTGTCCACAGTCCGACGCGTCCAGCCCCCAAAGCCGGTGAACGGCGACGCCAGCACGTTTCCCGACGATATCGTGGAGCGCGGCGCTGACCGCCGCCTTCGCGGCGTTGTTTCCGCGGATCACCCCGGAGAGACTGGCGTCGATCGCTTCGAGTGACCACGCGTCAGCGGCAGCCAGGACAGGCTCGAACTGCGCGAGAGCCGCGACGACTGTCGCGACGCTCTCGCCATAATAGCGGTTAGGCGCGGCCTCACCCAATCCCTCGACTCCGTCATCGTCAGTCAGCGTCACAATGACGTTCTCGTGAGCGGCATAACCGCCGCGCGCTATCACGAATGGATAGCGCGTTCTGAGATTGACCACCTCGTGCGTGAGACGCATCAGCCCACCGGCGACGGAAGCGGCTTCGACGGTGACGTAATCCGGGATGTCCACGCGGCGCGAACATCGTCCGGAGAGCCTGACTCGCCGAGGAACCCGATGAGCGCGTCGGCGAGGTCATTGCCGCGCTGATAACGGTCAGCGGCACGTTTCGACAGGCACTTCATCACGATCGCCGAAAGTTGCGGCGGAATTCGTGAATCGACGACCTCAGGAGACGCCGCCACCTCTGTCACGTGCTTGTAGCTGATGGAATAGCCATCAGCGCCATCGAACGGTGGAAACCCGAGCAGGGTCTCGTACATCACGACGCCCAGCGCGTAGAGGTCGCTGCGGCCGTCAAGAAGTTTTCCCCGCGCCTGCTCCGGTGACATGTAATGAGGCGTCCCCATGACGTTGCCAGTGCCAGTCATTCTGGCCCTGAAATGTCCGGTCGCAATCCCGAAGTCCGTCACCAAAGCATTTTCGTCTTCATCGAAAAGAATGTTGTCGGGCTTGATGTCACGGTGGACAAGTCCATGCCGGTGCGCGTAATCAAGAGCGCAGGCGACCTGCGCCACTATCGCCGCAGTGCGCTCCGGCGGAAATGATCGCCGGTTGTTGATGCGGTCGGCGAGCGTCCCACGCGCCAAATAAGGCATGACGAGAAAAACCTGGTCGCCAACTGAGCCAAAATCGGTAATCGGGCAGATGTGCGGATGCACCAGTTGCGCGGCGGACTCAGCCTCCCGGCGAAAGCGCTCGCGCATGTCGGCGTCGCGTGCGAGGTGCGGGTGCATCACCTTGATCACGACCGGGCAATCAAGCGGGATGTGCAGTGCGTAATACACGTTCGCCATGCCCCCCTCTCCGACCCGATGCATGACGCTGTAGCGGCCGCCCGTCACATGTCGAAGCGCAGTAATCGCCGGGTCAGGCGGCGAAGTATTCCGGCTGATCGAGACGGGAAGAAGCTCACTGCACCGGAGACACCGCGCAGCCGAGCCGCGATTCCATGAGCCGCAATCAGGACAGAACATCTTCTAGCCGCCGAACTGCATTTTCACGAAGTCATACGGGGGCCATGGTCCGCTCAAATGGAAGTCGAGCGCCGTCTGCCGCTTATCCTCTTTCTCGACGAGTTCGGCGAAATTGCCCCAGTGCTCGAGCACTACCAGAAAGGAAGCCTGTGAGATGATACGCGTCTCATTGGGATCCACCGCCAGCGTTATCGTCGCCGCTGCCTGGCCCCGCAGAATGCGCATGCTCTGGGACGCTGCGGCAACCAGCTGCTTCGAGCTCTCTTTCGCTTCGTCACCGATCCAGCTGGCGGGATCTGCGTTCGCGGATTTCGTCACGGTGAGCCTGGCCTGGCCGTGTCCCTCGACCGCTGTCATCGTTTGCGTCAGCGTGAAGTAGTGCAGCTCGAGCCACCGGAGGAGACTGTCGCGGGACTTGAAGATAGTCCCGGGCGGGGCGGGCAGAACCGATGTGTGTGCCTGAACTTCCTCGAGAACCCGAGTGTAGTCTTTCATCTCCTTCTCGTCGAGAACGAGCCGGCTGTACTTGCTCGGGGCTACTACGGCAGCGAGGGACCGCAGCTGAACGAGCGAGGTGTGTTCCGCAAGGTCGTGACTCGTTGTAGGATCATGAGCCGCGACGCCGTAGAAACGAAGTGAGGTCAAAGGAGTTTGCGCCATCTGAGAATCAAGAGGAGGAGACCACCAAGCCCGAGTTGAAGCGCCAGCATCGCCCAGAAACCGTAGGGCGAATCCGCAAAAGGAATGTGAGTGAAGTTCATCCCCCACATTCCGCTCACGATCACGAACGGAATGCTGATCGTCGCGACCACGCTCAGCGCTTTGGTAACCGCCCCGAGCCTGTTCGATACCTGAGTTAAGTAACTATCAAGGGTGTTGCCGAGCAACTCGCGGTACGTCTCCAAAGCATCGTTTATCCGGAGAACGTGATCGTAAATGTCACGATAGTATATCTGAGTCTCGACTGACAACAGCGCGCTGGGCCG
>JBBREF010000114.1:0-12145 GCA_038203205.1 Gemmatimonadales bacterium
GGGTGAGCGCGTCGAGCGAGCCGAATGGCTCATCCATAAGCAGCAGTTGTACATCTGACATGAATGCGCGCGCAACGCTAACTCGCTGCCGCATCCCGACGGAAAGCTCGTGAGGCCACTTCCCGGCGAACCCTGCAAGCCCAACGTCACGCAGCATCGCATCGGCGCGGCGCTCACGCTCCTCGCGCGGAACACAGTTCATCTCCAGGCCGAACGCAACGTTTTCCCTGACTGTCATCCACGGGAACACCCCGTCCTCCTGAAACACAAGAGCGGTCGTTGGCCGTGCTCCGCTTGGCAATCCGAAGTCAACGCGTCCGGAAGTCGGAGTGAGAAGCCCGGCAAGGATTCGCAACAGCGTGGATTTCCCACACCCACTGGGTCCTACGAGACAGATGAACTCCCCCGGCTGCGCCTCGAACGACACACGGTCGAGCGCAGGTATCGCGCTTCCGGAGGACAAGAAGGTATGGGCGAGATTTTCACACCGGAAGCGAAGTTCGGTCAACGCGGGTCTCCCCGAGCGAGACGCGACGCCGCTGCCTTCGCGAACGAAACGTCAATCGCATCTGCCGCCGGAATTACGGACGGCGCATAACCCTTCTCCACCGCCCACCGCTGAAATTCATCCATCCATTCCATGTCTATGTGGGCGTCTGAATACACAGTAGCAAAACAGGCTGCACGCAGGAACGCAGCATCGAAACCAAGCCGCTTCGCTATGATGGCGACGTTACGCTGTGTTGGACCTTCAGCGTGTTTGCGGATGCCCCGCAGGTATGCGTTCATGAACCGCTGCCCGAGAGCCCGATTGCGCACAGTGAGGCTCGGCCCGAAGACTATCACGCCGAAATGCGCACGTGGCGCGTATTCGCGCGTGCTACCGAGGAGCAGGTGTCCCTCATTCCTGAACGAGGTGAGGTAAGGCTCAGTCACGTGAGTCGCGTGAAGCGCACCGCTCCTGAGAGCCTGCCCCTCAACTGTCTCGCTGAGGCTTATGACTTTCACATCCTTCGCCGTAAGTCCTCGCGAAGCGAGAAATCGATCAGCGATGAACTCGGGAGTGGTGCTCGTGTTGATCGAGAACGTTTTGCCGCGCAACTGAGCGGTTGTGGGCGAATCGGTCGGGAAAGCTCCGCCAGCACCTATCACTCCATTGAAGTCGCATTGACCACCAACGTGCCCGCGGTCAGCGACGATCCGCAGACGGGCGCCGGATCTCACCGCTGAAAAGATACCGCTGCTCACGGTGGCGCCGAGGACGTCGATCCTCCCTTGCTCGAGTAACGGGATCGCCTGCATCGACCGGTTGGGGGCGTCCACCATCTCCAGGCGGATACCCTCTTCGGCGAAATACCCTTCCTCATCGGCAATGAAAACCGGGGCTGCCGAGAGATGTCGTCGCGAAGTCATCCTGACAGTGTCGAGCTCGTCACGCGGTGTTTCCCCGCATGCAGTCAGAAGCGCGGCCACAATCGCGCAGAAAAAGAGGTGTCGTCTCATTGAGCGGCAGCTATCCGAAACGCAGGCTGCTTCCCCCGCGCGTTCGGCCTCGGTTGCTCGCGACGGACTCTCACGGCCCCGGCCCCCTTGAGGATCGCGCCACTGAAGCTGGCTCCCGGCGTACCTTTGGCCAGAGCATCGTAGAGCATCAACGCTGGAGCTTCTTCGTCAACGAGGCGAATCGACGGGTTGATGAGCAGCGTGAGCATGGTTCGCCCGTCCGCCGATTCCTCTTCGACAAGCTGATAGTCCTGTGGAAATCCACCGAACGTTTCGGGGAGAACTTCTTCGATGACCCTGACGATATCAGTGCCTACGAGAGTTACGCCACGGCCCGTCAGCTTGGAGTAGCTTCGAATTTGCCGCATGTGCTGGTCAAAACCGAGCTCGCCAAGCAGGCAGCCACATTGCCTTCGTTCCAGGATACCGTAGTCGTCGATGTCGACGTTGATCAAAATCTTCGGGGCAGCTGGGAGGAGTGAAGTCACGGCGAACGACACGACTGAATCGTCAGGCACATCGGGAATTCGCGATCCCGGTACTACAGCAAGAGAATCGCGCATGAAGTGAACATCGGTATGATCGAGGCCGTTCGGACATCCCGTACCGACCATTCCCGCTTCCGCCATTCCATAGTTCGTCAGGTACGATGCGCCACTCCTGAGAATTCCGCGAACCTTCGCCGCCGTCGCCGGCTCGGCTGCGCCCATGAACGCCACGCCAGTGAGGTCGAGTCCTGCCTCGACTGCCGCAGTTGCAACTGCGAGAGAAGTGCTGATTGCGCCGCGCACGAGACAACGACCTTCCGCCCGAACGAGAGCAACGGCAGCCTCGGCAACTCTGATCGCCTCGTTAATCGGTACGACCTCCATCCTCGGAAAAGGCTGGCCCGACAAACGTGCCATCACTGGCAGCATTGCGCCTGCGACGCGAAACCGCATCGGCGCCGCAACCTCTGACGATGACAGCGGCGACATCCAGTGACGAACCGGATTACCCATCACTATATGAGTGAGGATGTTCCCAACGCCGGCACCACTGGGCAATCCCGCCCGATACATGATGGTTGGCAAACCCCTCACTCCATTTGCTTCCTGCGAGAGAACCCGGCCCACTGCCATCGACTCGATATGACGCAGATCGATGTTGGCCCGGGTTGGCGTACCGGTCGACCCGGTGCTCTGACTCTCCAGACTCCGAGTGCCGAGGGGATTGTCGAAGCTCGCGGGCCCTACTTGAAAAGTCTCGCCGTCGCGGACGATTGCAGCCCGCCCCTTGAACTCATCGAACGTGAGCCTCAGTCCGCTGCGCTCGAGTTTCTCGAGTGCTGTGTCGAGGCCCTCACTTCGCACAAGCATTGCGATGTCGCCGGGCTCGCAGCGCATCGAGCGCATGATGAACATGTAAGGACTGTCCCTGCGCTCGAACACGGTCAGCCGCGCAAGCGTAAGAAAATTCTCCTCGCGCGACCGCAAACGCCCGGAGACAATCACAGCAGCCGATTCAGGCGTGATGCGCTTTCGCAGGAATGAAGGCATACCCGCGGCGAAGCGCGCATACATCAGGACGCGGGACACGTTGCTAGATATTCGGATTGGCGTCGAGCTCGCTGACGCCTATCGGGAAACACGTATCGCGACCCGTCATGTCTTCGAAGTTTCCCGGGACACCGTCACTCTTGAATCTGAAAAGGTCTCCGAGCCTTCTGCCCTCCAGCCAGAACTCGATGCTTCGCTCACGCGACAGCATGGTCCACGTTTCACCAATTCCGCCAGCGGTTACAGCGGTCACACCGGCCTCGCCGCGAAGTGCGTTCACCGCAGAGAGAGCGGCCTGCCAATCGCCGGCTCTAAGTGACGCCTCGGCCCTAAGCAATCTCATCTCTCTCCCCGAAACGAGGTTCATGGGCGCGCCGCGGCTCGTGAACTTTGTCTGGAAATACCACAGAACGTCAGCCGAACCCTTCGGGAAAGCAGGATCTGTCGACCACGGCGTTCGTTTGTCACCCGTCGCCTTGAAGTACGCGTCGAAGAAGGTGCCGACAACCGAGTGCGCGCGCGCAGTCACCGTGTTTGCAGCAAAGATCCGGTTGTACATCTCGATCTCGGTGCTCGAATACAGAGTACGATAGACGAAGCTCGATGGAACCATCTCCGCATCGGCCACGACACCCGGCCAGTTTCCCTGCCACACCCGAACAGACGCCCTGCCCGCGAGAGCTGCGTTCACTAGCGGCGCATTGGCGGCCGCGTTCGCCACTGCAATGGCTTCGGTAAAGGCTGCCTCGGCGCGCTCGAAATATTTGATGCGCGGTTCGATAGGCCCTCCATCGAACACGGCCTCGCACATGTTTTCACCAAGCAGACGGTTTGCAAAGCCTGCGTGGACCAGTGCCTGTGCGACAAGCGCGCTTCGGTCGAACTCCACGCCAAGCGATTCGCGCATTCGCCTCACGCCGTCCTCGGCGACCCAGCGTGCCTGTTGCGCGAACCTCCAGTGATCGTTGCTCTCCTCCAGGTCGGGGGCGAGAATGCCAATCGCCTGTCGCGGCGTGATGCCGAGCTGCGCAGGATTGCGGTGACCGGCGGATACTACCTCCATCGCGGCTACTGCAGATGTGTACGCGACGTAACCGAGCGCCCGCGAAAGTGCGCGGCCCATTCCGTTGACGAGAGCCTGATGGGCCGCTGCATCATCGAGAGCTTCGTCAGCGACCGGGCCGGGATTGGATACGGTCAGATCACATGCGGATGTCGCGATGAGCAGGCCGGCAAGCGCCAGACGCTGAAGCGTAGCTCTCATCACCAGTACGTCGCTCTGACCGCGAAGCTGATAGTTGCGGGAGTCGGCACAGTCAACTCGATCGCGCGAACCGGCGCGAACATTCCATCCCGCCCTCCCATGTCAGGCTCGAACGCACTGACTTCAGACGACTTGAACAGGAGGTAATTGCGCGCGGCAATTGTGAAGGATGCGCGCCGTGATCTCAAGAGAGCGCCCGGAAGTGGCACGGTCACGCTGACGTCGCGCAGGCGAAGAAAGTCGCCGGGCACGATCCGCCCATCGCGACGCACGGTGGCAGATACGCACCATTCACGCTCCCAGGCGGTGAGCACTTCGCGCTTCCCCTCCGCAAGCATGACATACGCGGATTCGCATGAGGGATGTACACCTTGCCCGAAGAGCGCACGCGACGCGCTGTTCACGAGGTAGCTTCCGCCCTGATATTCCGCGCGTCCGGAGATCGTGATCCCCTTCACATGCAGCGCCGCGTTGGCTCCGACAACGTGAGTCGGAAGATTCGGCCCGTAGACATGGTTCTCATCTACCACGGGCTCGGCAATCTCGTCGGGGTTCGTCAACAGCGGCCCAATCAGAACAGGTGTCGGTCTTCCCTCGCTTATCCACGCCACGCCGTCGAGAATGAAGTCGGCGGTGCCGCCGAGGTCGAGTGCGCGACTTCTATTGAGAGAAACATCGAGTCCTGTCTCGAGGCTTGCCGAACGAAACCGCCACGTCGCAGCTACTGCGAGCTCCGCCCCGGATGTCCTGAAGGTGCCGACATTTCTCAGCTGGGGGTCGATGAAGCCAAGGGATGGAGGTGGTGCGACGGGAAGCAATGCGTTCTTCGTAGTCCTGCGGTAGACAGTAAGCGACGCACGCCTTTCGCCACTGTTCGACTCAGCGTCGAAACCAAGTTCGACCTCAGCACTCCGCTCCGGTCCCAGAAGTGGATTGCCAACACTGAGCGGAAGATAGGCCGGCTTGCCGTCGTGCGAGACGGCGCTCCACGTGCGCGCAGCGTCGAACACTCCGGGCGCCCGTCCAGCCTCACCGTATGCGGAGCGCAGCTTGAGCGTTCCAAGGCGTTCGGGCCAGAAGTCCTGCTCGGATACTACCCACGCCACGCTCGCGCGCGGAAACGGCTGGAGCCCCAGGTCGCTGCCGAAGGAGCTGCTGCCGTCAATTCTCAGTCCGGCCGTCAGGTACAATCGCTCTTTCCACCCTGCGGTAGCCTCTGAGAAAACTCCGGCCACGACGGACCGGAGACGGGTCTCTGATGCAAGCGTCAGCGCGGCCGAGCTTATCGTCGGGTCGGAGGGGCCCGGGAAACCTTCGCCGTAACCACTCACACTCGACACATCGGTAGTGATCGCCTGTCCGCCCCACGCAATCGAGCCTTCGAGAGATCCAGACTGCGCGATGAACCGGCCGAGGTAGTCTGCGGTGGTGACTGCCGAGGCCCATCGCTCGGTCGAGAGGATTCCCTGCGGCGCGAACACGAAGCCATAGGGGCGGAGTGATCGGATCTCGCTCGTGGCGCGGTCATGGCCCAGTGTAAATGAATGAGAAGTCGAGCGATCTGGCGTGAACACGGCGGTGACACCCGCCACGCCGTGCTCGATTCCCGTGTTCAGGTCCCATGCGAGGATTCGGTCAAGCGACTCCTTCGTGAACACTCCCGTGGCATTCGACGGACCGCGGTAGACGTTCTGGGTCAGTCCCTGGGCATTCGGTCCAGCCGACGTATTCGACAGATCGTTGTTCGTGACGGCAGTGCTGAGCGCCAGCTTCAGTTTGCGCAGCGGCACTACGTCGAAGTTCGCGCGGACAGTCAGGCGCCTTTCGAGATCATTGGGGAGCACGCCTTCGTTTCGGTTCCAGCTGCTCGACAGGTAATAGCGAAGGTCGCTGCCACCTGCGGCGGAAAGAGAGTAGCCGATGCCCAGCGCGTTTCGGAGCCAGGGGTCGAGCCGCATGTATGGTTCATTCGCGGGTCCAAAGGGCCGAACATAACTGACCCCGCTCGTAAGCTGTGAATTCCATACTGTCCCGCCGGTGCCGCCGCGGCGCGTGAAAATCTGGATCACTCCGGCTGCGGCCTCGGTTCCATAAAGCGTGGCTGCCGCAGGCCCTCGCACTACTTCGACACGCTCGATGTCCGACGGATCAATATCGTTGAGGGGGCTCGGCGTATCGTTGGTGCCGCGTGACCTTTCGCCGAATTGTGGCGAGTTCTCGGGGTATCCATCGCTGCGGATTCGGACTCCGTCGACGTACACCAGGGGTTGGTTGCTGAGTGCGACGCTGGCACTTCCCCTGAGTCGGATCTTCGCGCCGCTCCCGACCATCCCCGTACTCGGAAGGACTGCGACACCGGGAACCCGCGAGGTCAACAGGTGATCGAGGGATGCAATCGGCTCGGGGAGATCGGCGGGCCGGATCTGCGCGATGCTGTGCCCAACGCTCCTGATTTCAGTAGCGCCGGCACTTCCCGTTACGACGATTTCATCGAGACCTGTGGCGCGGCGTACCAGCTGGAAATCGACGTTGTTGGCGGCGATCGCTGCCGGACCGGCGGTGCGGACCACGGGAACATATCCAAGCTTGACGACCCGAATGAGCAGCGAGGAACCTGCAGCGACCGTCAGGCGGTATTGGCCGTCCGCCGTCGTCGTATCGCTCGCTGACGATGCCGTTACGCGCGCCCCGCTAAGCGGGCGTCCCGTGGCCTGGTCGGTGACGCGACCTCGCACGACGGCCTGCTGCGCATCGGCTGTTACGGCCGGAAGAAAGACGGTGGCAAATGCAGCAAGTAGAGTGCGCCGGCCTCGCCTGAAAGCGAGGAGGAGTGAAAACCGATAACCGGTGAAGCATTGACTCAGAAGTAGCTCGCTTAGTGAGTTGGCCCTCCCGCTGGATTAAGGCGCGGTCGACCCAACCGAATGTAGTTGGCCACGATTTGGGCCGCCATTAACCGGAGTGATATTAAGTTCGCTGCACTCTCGGGACTTCGGTGGGCCAGCAGGGTATGAGTATTCAGGCCGCCTGACCACGGCGGCTCATAAAATGCGAATTCCAATCCTGCACCCCCACGACAGGAACTTCAATGCGCCGAATTCTCGCCGCTCTCGTCAGCGTCACCCTCCTCACATCATGCGCCACTGCGACGCGTACCGCGGGCACGGTTTCCCAGGCCGCTGTCCAGACATATCTCGACAAGTACGCCACCGAGTATCAACGGCTCTACGCCGTAAGCGCGGAAGCCCAGTGGGCTGCCAATACACGGATCGTCGATGGCGATTCCACGAATGCACTGCGCCAGCGCGCCGCTGAAGAAGCGCTGAACGCGTTCGTGGGCAGCACGCAGAACATCACGACGATCCGCGGATTTCTCGCGGCCGGAGAGATGCTGACACCACTGCAGAAACGACAGCTCGAGGCGATGCTGTACAACGCGGGAACAGGGCCCCAGACGGTGGCCGATGTTGTCCGCAGGCGGATCGCTGCCGACGCAGCTCAAAATGAAAAGCTCTACGGATATCGCTTCAAGGTTGCGGGCAAGGAGGTCACGCCGAATCAGATCGACTCGGTACTCCGCAACAGTGACAACCTCGCCGATCGCCGCGCATTCTGGGAATCATCGAAGGCAATCGGGCCGATACTTAAACCGGGCATCGTCGAGCTCCGCACCCTGCGCAATCAGACAGTTCAGGCACTTGGTTACCCCGACTTTTTCACGTATCAGGTATCCGACTACGGCATGACCGCTGATGAGATGCTGCAGTTGACAGATGTGATGAATCGCGAGTTGCGCCCGCTGTTTCGCGAGCTGCACACATGGGCACGGTATGAGCTCGCGAAGAAATACAATCAGCCCGTACCTGACCTGATCCCCGCCGACTGGCTTCCAAACCGCTGGGGGCAGGATTGGGCATCACTTGTAAACGTCTCAGGATTGAATCTCGACCGGGCATTTACGGGGAAAACTCCTGAGTGGATCGTCAGGCAGGGCGAGGATTTCTACAAGAGCCTCGGCTTCGATGCTTTGCCACAGACGTTCTGGGACAAGTCGTCTCTGTACGCTTTGCCGCCGAACTCACCGTTCAAGAAAAACACTCACGCATCCGCATGGCACATGGACCTCGCGAACGACGTGCGATCACTGATGAGTGTCGAGGCAAACGCCAACTGGTATGGTACGTCGCACCACGAGCTGGGTCACGTCTACTATTACATGAGCTACAGCAATCCCAGCGTGCCGCTGGTGCTCCGCGGCGGAGCGAACCGCGCTTATCATGAGGGGATCGGAACGCTGATGGAGCTGGCGTCAGGACAGCGCCGATTCCTCGCCAATCGAGGCCTCATCGCGCCAGGTGTTGCGCCTGATTCGATTCAGACCATGCTGAAGGAAGCGCTCCAGTACGTCGTGTTCATGCCGTTCTCGACAGGAACGATGACGCGCTTCGAGCACGAGCTCTACTCGAAAAACCTGCCGGCCGATCAGTTCAACGCAAAATGGTGGGAGCTCGCAGCGAAGTATCAGGGCATCGCGCCGCCGTCACCCCGCGGCGAGCAGTTCGCTGATGCGTTGACCAAGACTCATATCAACGACGATCCCGGCCAGTATTACGATTACGCGCTGTCACAGGCGCTGCTCTTCCAGTTGCACAACCACATCGCCACCAACATCCTCAGGCAGAATCCGCACGACACTGATTACTACGGCAGCCGAGCCGTTGGTGACTTCCTCAAGGCGCTGATGGCACCGGGGGCGAGTCGCTCATGGAGGGATGTGCTCAAGCAGACGACCGGCCAGGAGCTCAACGCTCAGGCAATGGTGCAGTACTTCGCTCCACTGCACACGTGGCTCCGTCAACAGAACAGCGGAAGGACATACACGCTTCCGGAAATCTGAGAAATCCGAGAGGACGGTTGAGGAATTCGCATTCGTCGCTCGAGGAGGGCAGAGGATGCTCTCTCTCGACGGCGAGTGCCAGTCGGTCCCACATATCGTCCCGCTCGCTGGAGGCGCGCGATGCCATTGCGAGCTGGACGTATGCAACATCCTCGACGCTCAGCCGACCGGCGTAGCTCCGAATCGGGTTCATCACCGAATGCCACGCTGATGTGTGACCGAATCCCAGTGCGTGCATCATCTCGTGGGTGACAACCCGCTCGTCATGCAATGTCGCACGCGAACGCAGAAACACTCTCGCATCGTAGAGCGAGCCGTGAGTGCTCCACGTGATGAACGTCAGGCCGTCTGACTGAATTCGCTGAACGTCAACGACGATCACATCTTCGGGATCTGCGTCGGCATCGAGTCTCGCCGGCACAAATACCTTCAGCCCCAGATCCTGCTCCAGCCTTTTCAGGATTTCCCAGAAACCGGCTGAGTCGGCATGGGTGACACCTGAACCCCTCCGGAAGGCCACCGCCACTGGCAACCGTGAAGGGTTCCACCCGATGACCCGCGGCACCCCACGCACCGTCGACAACCGCCAGAACTTGCTTCGATGAGTCGCCGCCCGGAAGTCGACTGGCACGGTGATCCCTGAGTAGCTGCCACCACGAATCGTCCAGGCTGAATCGCGAAGCTGAGCCTCGGCTGTAACCGACGTCATCATCAGTGCGGTGAACGCGGCGGCCCTGACAAGCGCGCGTATATGTGCTGGAATAACTACGCTCGGCAGGATTCGCAAAGGGCAACCTCTACCGTTTCCGCATACCAGGCACCGGCGTCTCGGGACCTACAGTCATCACGTTCCATGCGCTCGCGAGGTTATCGAGCTGTGCAACGATGAGTTGCACTATCGCGGGAACGGATGGACCAGGGTCGTCGACTCGAAACTTCCCCGACGCGATGCGGGTGCCGAAACTCGAATTACGTGAGTCACGCATCGTGACCAGCACGGTCATTGTGTCACCTGTACCGACGAACGTCGGTGTGACGAGAAGGTCGGGGCGCAAAATCCGCTCTATGTCGGCGCGCGCTCGCGTGGTTCCGAGCACGGCACCCACCGAGTCGGCATCGATAACCGTGTAGCCGCTTCGCCGCGCGAGTGACCGGCGTATGCTGTCAGAGAGGAGCTTGCCGAACGCGTTGAGCTCGGCCCGCCGTGTCGCGCGCGGTTCGATTACCACGACGCGCTTGACTGTAGACGACGGTGTTCTCGGTGCTCTCGGTGCTCTCGGTGCGTTTGCTGTGCTGAGTGCACGGCGCGTCCCCTCGACAGCGTGTTCGCTCCAGGCCGGAATCGCAACGCCACGTGGCAGAGTCGCCCTGATGATCGAATCGATCGCAACTTTCCGGGCAAAAGCGACAATCGAGTCAGTGAGCAGCGCAACCTCACGAGCACCGCGTACTGACTGTTCCTCGGCGAGCCGACGACGAACGGCATCGGCAATCGCAATTGAGTCCGCGCGTGTAAGTACGACCGGAACAGGTGCAGCTGCCTGAACAGCCGCCGCGTTCGGCGGGAGGGTCGCTGCGGAAGCGGATGAAGTTGCTGCGACACCTTCCCCCGGTGACGCATCAGCCTGCGCGCTGGTGTCGGTGTGGGCGTTCGCAACCGACGTGTCGGCAGGACGTTGCGATGCGAAAATTGCTACGGCGGTGCCGAGTGCGACCGTGGCCGCGACTGCGCCGATGGTGAGCCGGCGCTTCCGGCGGGCTACCGCAGGCAGCGTTGGAGCCAGGGGCGTCTTGATGTCACCAGAAGAAGTCGTGATGCTGTCGAGCGCGCTCATGAGAGCCTCAGCAGTCGGCGGCCGTTTCTCAGGCTCCTTGGCGAGGCACTGCATGATGATTGCGGAAAGCGCAGGTGGCACGTTGGGGCAGCACTGGTACAGGGGCTCGGGTATGCGTGTGAGTTGCGCCGCCATCGTCGCCTGCGGAGACGAACCGGTAAACGGCGACTCGCCAGTGAGAAGCTCGTATGCGAGGAGACCAACCGCATAGATGTCGATGCGATGGTCAGCGGCAGGATCACCTGCAAGCTGCTCAGGCGCCATGTATGCCGGAGTACCGATAGCCATCCCGGCAGTCGTGATTCCGTGAACGGGCATTGCTGCGTTCAGCGCTTTTGCGACGCCGAAATCAGTGACGAGGGCGTGTTGCCCAAGCTTGAGAATGTTTCCGGGCTTGATATCTCGATGCACGACGCCGCGTGCATGAGCGTACGCGAGCGCGTCGACAACGTCGTGAAGGATCCTCACTACGTCGCGAACGGCAAGCGGCCCTTTCTCCAGCGATGTCCGCAGCGACTCGCCCTCGATGAACGGCATCGTGTAATACAGGATGTCTCCGTCCTCTCCAGCTGACAGCAAAGTCACGATGTGCGGATGCTGCAGCTGTGCGGCGACCTGAACCTCGCGGCGGAATCGTTCGCGGTTTACTCCGGCCGTCAGCTCGGGAGGCAGGACCTTTATGACGACGCGACGAGCCAGGGCGCGATCCGTCGCGACGAACACGCGGCTCATCCCGGCACCCGAAAGCTCGCGCTCGATTTCGTAAACGTCAGCCAGTGACGCCTTGAGTCTATCCTCGAAAGTGCTCATGTCTTCGGTCAAACTGTGCCCAGCCCCTGATTGTTCCTGCCAGATGACAAGATAGTGATCTTCCCGCTATACAGGTTTGACACTGTCACGGCCTGATTCGTCCATCAAATATGGGTGGCAATTCCGCCCGAAGGGAGCAACTTTGTGGTTGTGGGGTATGACAATGACTGGCGTAAGCTCCGTCTCAGACGGGCATGGCGCCGCTCGATGCCGTTCTTTCCGGAGACGCGATGAATCCAGCCACTGTAAGACTTTTTCCGCGATCGTCGCACGCAGTCGTGCTTTTTCTCGCATCTGT
>JBBREF010000115.1:0-12094 GCA_038203205.1 Gemmatimonadales bacterium
CGCATGAGCCTGGCGAACCAGGGGAATATGAAACGTATCTCGGGCGCGGCGGTGCCCAGCGCCCAGGCGTCGGCAGCGGCGTGACTGAAAGAGAGCAGCATGAACGCGAACACGTGCAACAACACGACGCCAGCTCTGATCGGGGTCAGTGATATGCGCATGGCGAGATGCAAAACGAACGGGAGTGCAAAAGCCAGCAGAACCCAGCGGGGAATCGTCGAGACCAGTACCGTCGACCAATCGAGGGGGTGACCGTGCGTGACTGAAATGTGTCTCGCCTCGAGAGAGCTGATTACACCGAGGGTGAGACAGATCAGCGCGACGGCAAGGCTCGCCATCCAGGATGGCGAGCCGGAATTCTGCCGCGTCTCGGTGTCAGACTCCTCGTATCCCTTCAGCGATGGTCTCCGCCAGCGGTGTTTGCAATCGTAAGTGAAGCCGCCCGGCCGGGCTGATCGTCGGACATCCTGACCATCAGGAAGAAGTCGCCAGACTTGCCCCGTACACCCAGTCTTGCCTCATTTGCGGTGGATGAATGTCCGGTCGTGATGGTGATCTCTCCCAGCTGATCGAAAGCCCTTTCGTATGATTGCATTCGCTCCTGCATCGTACGCGCGGGATTCACGATCAGATTCGTTTCGATGAATGATTGCATCCGGGCATTGTCACGACTGTTGAACGCCGCGACGTAGGCAAGTGCGATCTTCGCCGGAGGCGTTGCGGGGGCAGCGGTGCTTTCCGTGGCCGTGTTTTGTGGGCCATAACCTGAGACCCCGGCAGCGGCCGCGCGGTTGCCTGTCGCGACAGGCTGACTCTGAGCTGACGCTGGCTGCGCTCCTCCCGCCAACGCTTCCCAGTCGCTCAGCGTAATGCGGCCAACGAGCTCTATCTTCCCAGCCTGGCCCACACGGACGACCGCCGCCTCGCTCTCGTTGACATCACCGGGCTTTATGCCGGGCACATGTTGCTCGATGACGAAGTGGTGAGTAACGAGCAGTCTGTTAGTGCCGGGCTGCGGAGCGACCGCAATCAGTGCAGCCTGTTCTGCAGTTGATGGAAACACTCTGAGCGCCATTGTCGTTCGTGTTGGCGTTCCAACGGCGTACTCAGCCGTTTCCACTGTCCTGAACATCGGACTGGAGACAATCTCGGCAAATCGAATTCCGTATTTCCTGAAGACAGTGCCCATGACCTTTGCGTCCAGCACGCCCTGATCATTCAGGTTGCGCTGTTCCGTCCGTTTTATCGGGATGGGGTCGCGCTGCTCCTGGATCGTTCTGTCGGTTCTGGCGTGTCGGAGCAGAACGGTGTAGCCACCGCCCTGCAACGCGGTCATCAGCTCCTCTCGTCGCATTTCGGTCGCGACAGGCTGCAAGCCCGGGGTCCCAACCAACAGCATGAGTGCAGCAGTGAAGTGCAGCATCGGAGCTCCTGCTCAGTGAGTCAGTGTTTTCGTCCTGGCGGACGGGTGTGGTCACACGATGGTGGCCACGAAGACTCACTACAATGAGGCAAGCACTGAACGGTCAAGCGGCGTTGCGGACGGTAACCGAGGCGCACACACCATCGACGGCAATTATCTCAGGCGTTCGAGCGCCCGAGCGACGCCGTGCGTCGTGGCGAGACTGTCTGCTGTCAGTCGTTGAAGGATGTGACGGGCAACCAGGTCGTTCCCGGTTTTCGAATAATGCCCCCATTTCACTGAGAGATCGCCGACGGAATAGCGATCCTCGACCGGCTTCAGCGCATCCAATGCATCGATGTAGCGATACCCGTTCGACTCGAAGTACCGGAGAAGCGATGCGTATCGCCGTTCCTTCCCGGTACGGCTCCGATTTTGGTCGCCCAGGTCTGGAAACACGACTATCACAGGCAGTGCGCCATCTTCGATCACCCTGGCGTAAAACGAGTCGAACAATCTCAACGTCAGCTCGTAGGCTTCGGAGGTTTCATTGTAGCTGCCGTCAGGCTTGAAGATGGGAATCTGGCGAGACTTCCGTATGCGGGCCGCGAGAATTTTGCCGAGTCGCACGCCAGGCGAAAGGTCCAGGGCACTCGCGCCGTACTGACCGACGAAGTGATAATCATGCTCGCCGAATGTGGGTAACATCTCACGTTCGTTCGCACTCAACCGGCGATAGTCGTCGAGAGTCTTCAGCGGATTCGGGATCAGCTCGAGTGTTGCATCGCGCGAGAGGAATCTCGGCTTGGTGAAGAAGAAATCGGCGAATGCAGGCGAGTAGAACCCGCGGTATACGTTCACGTTGCGCGCGACGTTCTCGCTCATGAACCCGATGAAGACCACTCGTGGATGATGGGCGGCTCCGACTTTCAGGTATCGCAGGTATGCCTGATCCAGTCCGTATCCTCCGACGCCGTAGTTGAGGATTTCGATCGAGGGATTCAGGCTCGATGTCACCTTCGACCAGTTTTCTCCCAGCTTCACGTCACTGCCATACGTGAACGAGTCTCCAAACGCCGATATGCGCAGCACCCCCGAGTCCGGCTCAGGACCATGTTCACGATCATCGCGCATCCCGGCAGCATTGATCTCCGAATTCGAGCGGACCCAGCCGAGGTCCGGCTCGTGCCTGGCAAGAGTTCCCTGTCCGGAGACCAGGTACTTGTCGAGTGCCTTTCGCGCGCCGGGCCTTAGCTGCGTTGCCGCAGGGAAGTACTCGATGTGACGCCGTCGCCGCAGGACCGCGAGTCCCGCCAACGAAATTCCTTCGAGCGTCAGATAGAGCAGAAGTATGAATATCCCGCGGATCAGCAGTGGGCGTCCGGGACCGCGGGGCGTCTGACTAGTCATCCTGGGCGCTCACAAACGCGTGCCGGCGGTGCAGTGTATTTGCAGTATGCGGAGATTGTGGGTTATGGCGCTGGTCATGCCGCGATAAATCTCGCAAAGACCGGCACTCCTTGCATCCACTTCGACCGTTGATTTGAATCGCGTGCGAAACTTCACCTGCAAGTGTTCCGTAACAATCGGGAATGCCAAGTGTTTTCTCCCGATCGATTCCCATGACAACAGAAGAGAAGAAGCCGAGGCCTCGCACCTCGCTGATGATCATTGCGGTGGCCGTGATGTCATTCACCGCGTGTCATCCTGGAAATGACAAGGTCAGAACTGCGCGCGCCTCGTGTGAGTCAGGAAATGCCACCTCCTGCCAGGAATTCGCTGACAAGCTTCAGAAGGGTGAATACGTCCTTCGCGATTACGTTCGCGCCGCATCACTGTACGACACGGCGTGCGTCGGCGGTGTGGCGAATGGCTGCGCGAGCCTTGGCGAAATGCTCCAGCTTGGCAGGGGAGTAAAGCGCGACTCGGTTCGCGCGGCTGGACTCTTTCGAAAGGGGTGCGATGCCGGCTCGATGAAAGGGTGCGCTCGCCTTGGGGTTCTCTATCGGGATAGCACGGGCGTCAAGGCAGACATTCCCCACGCTGTCGCACTTTTCAAAAAAGCGTGCGATGGCGGCGAGATGATTGGCTGTTCGCATCTTGGATCGCTCTACGCTGCCGGCACGGGCGTATCTCAGGATTATGGACAGGCTGCATCCCTTCTGAAAAAGGCGTGTGAGGCGAGGCAGCCGCTCGGATGCGTTGGCCTTGGGCGTCTCCACGTTGCAGGAACCGGCGTCGCCCAGAACGACTCGATCGCAGCGTCGCTCTTCGATGCCGCATGCGGAGGCGACACGAATGAAGGCTGCTTTGATCTCGCAGTCGCCTATGAGACGGGAAGAGGAAGGCCGCAAACCTTCAACCGTGCCAGAGAGCTCTATCGCGAGCTATGCCTTTTTCGAAACGGCGAGGCGTGCGCGAGGCTCGCGACGATGTATGAAAAGGGCATCGGTGTGAGCCGCAATACAGAGACCGCCAGCGACTTCAGGGGCCAGGCGTGCAATGCGGGTCACCGGCCGTCATGCCCCAAGCCAAAGACCACATGATCCGGTCGAAGAGCAGCGAAGCGCTGGTGTCTGTCCAGCACCTCACGAAGCAGTACAAGAACGTTCTCGCGCTCGACGATGTCAGCTTCGACATAACCGACGGGATTACCGGCATCCTCGGCGAGAACGGGGCCGGCAAGAGCACCGTGATCAAGATCCTGCTTGGACTTCTCCAGCCCACGTCGGGCTCGGCGACTTTGCTCGGTGCGACTGATAGCCTCTCCGTGCGTTCGCGAGTGGGATACATGCCGGAGCACGATTGCCTCCCGACCCAGATAAGTGCAGCCGAGTTTCTTACGCACATGGCTGAGGTGAGCGGGTTGCCGCCGGACATGGCGAGAACGCGGGCTGCCGATACGCTGAGGCATGCAGGCCTGTTCGAGGAGCGATATCGCTCGATTGGGGGTTACTCGACCGGCATGAAGCAGCGTGTGAAGCTGTGCCAGGCGCTCGTGCACGATCCCGTGTTCGTCTTTCTCGATGAGCCGACGGCCGGACTGGATCCGGCAGGTCGTGAGGAGATGCTCACGCTCATCAGAAAGACTCACAGGGAATTCGGGATCAGCGTGTTGTTCTCTTCGCACTTGATGGCCGATGTCGAGCGCACGTGCGACAGGATCATCGTGCTGCAGGGCGGGCATCTGGTCCGGTCCGGGGAAGTTGCTCAATTCACGAAAGAAACGGAGACCGTGTTCATTGAAGTGGACACCAAACGCGACGAGCTCGTGTCAGCTCTCGAGCGCAGAGGAGTCGTCGTGACGACAGATGGTGGCGGGATCACCGTCGAGGGAAGCGACGAGTCCGTCTACGATCATGTTCGGGATGCGCTCGTTGAGTCGCAGGCGCCGCTTCGGCGGATGGCTCCCCGGCGGGGCGAGTTGACGCAGCTCTTTGAGAGGGCCGCAAAATGACGGGGACAGTCTTCGATATCGGGTACCAGCGGTACACAGGCGAGAGGGAGGGCCGCAGCCGGGGCCGTCTCGCCGTGTTCAAGGATGGCCTGCGGACGGCACTCGGGTTGGGTAGAGGTTCAAGGGCGAAAGTTCTTCCGTGGATTTTCATAGGAATACTCGCCGCCATTGCGATCATCATGTCACTCGTCATCGGAGCAGCCGAGCGTTTCGGCGGGCCGGGTGCGGCGGAGACGGCAAATCTGCCTACGCATTCCGACTACAACGGGATTGCATCGATCATCCTCTTTGTGTTCGCCGCGATCGTAGGGCCGGAGCTTCTATGCCGGGACAAGCGTGATGGCGTGATCAACTTGTACCTGGTACGTCCGTTGACGGGATCCGACTACATCGCGTCGCGGTGGGCGGCATTCATGACGGTAATGACCGGAGCAGCGTGGCTGCCGCAGATCATACTTTTCATCGCGCTCTCGATGAGCGCTCCGAAGCCAATCGAATACATCTCTGGCCACTGGCTCGACGTCCCGAGATTTCTTCTTGCCGGACTCGCAATGGCCGCCTATGCCACGACTCTGGCTTTGCTCGCGGCGTCGTTTACGTCTCGGCGCGCGTATGTGTCTGTCTTTCTCGTAGGATTGTTCGTGATCACTGCACCGTTCACGCTTGGCCTGGCAGAGGAGATCGGGGGAACGGTCGGACGATGGATATCGATGTTCAATCTCACGAGCATCCCGGTGCACGTGAACGACGTCATCTTCGGGCAAGTGAGCGAGGTGACCGAGGACGCCCCGGCGAGGGAACTCGCCGCATGGATAAAAGTCGCATGGTTCTTCGCCTGGACCCTCATTCCGGGTTTTGTCTTGTGGGCACGATACCGGAGGCTGACGCCATGATCGCGAATGCAGAACCGGTGATCAGGGTGAATGGGGTTTCACGGTGGTTCGGCAGTGTCGTGGCGGTGAGTGAAGTGAGCTTCGACATCATGCCGGGGATTACGGGGCTTCTCGGACCTAACGGGGCGGGGAAGACGACATTGCTCCGTATGATGACCGGCCTCGCAGCGACGTCGACTGGAACCGTCACTGTATTCGGCGAACCGGTGCGCGACAACCCTCCGCTTTACAAGCGGATCGGTGTCATGTCAGAGCACGAGACCGTATACGGTTTCATGAAGGGGCGTGAGTTCGTGACGATGATGGGAAGCCTGCGTGGTGTCACAGACCTCGAGGATGCAGTCGACCGCGCCATCGGCCTTGTCGATCTTGCGGATGCGCAGCACAGATCGATGGAGACCTATTCGCGCGGAATGCGCCAGCGCATGCGCCTCGCGGCGACGCTCGTTCACGAACCCGAGATTCTCATTCTCGACGAACCGCTGAACGGCGCAGACCCGCGTCAGCGGGTGCACTTCAAGCACCTTCTTCACACACTTGCCGAGCAGGGCCGCACGATTGTGCTCTCATCGCACATTCTCGAGGAGGTCGAGCAGGTGGCAGATACAGTATTGCTGATCGTGAACGGGAAGCTTGCCGCGTCCGGCGGTTTCCGCGCGATTCGTGCCGCCTTGAACCAGCGCCCCTATCATGTACGTGTGCTATGTGACTCGCCGCGCAAGTTGGCGGCGGCAGTCGTGACACTCGAGTCAGTCGACGCGGTGCATGTTGACCCGGATGGTGCACTCATCGTGCTTAGCAGGAACGTGCTCGATCTGCAGATCGAGCTGCCCCGTCTCGCCCAGGCGCAGTCGATTGGCTTGAGACGAGTCGAGCCTCTCGATGATTCGCTCGAGAGTGTGTTTGGCTACCTGGTGGAGAACTAAGAGATGATTGCCGTTTACCGTCTCACGCTGCGCCAGCTGTCCGGACGCTGGCGGATCTCGATCATGACAGTGCTCGCATCCCTGCCCGTGATCATTGCGCTCCTGATGCTTGCCGCTGACGATGCTCCGTCTGTCGAGGAGTTCGAAACTGCGATTCTAGGCGCAATGTTCGCTGGCTCGATCGTACCGCTCGTCGTGCTCGCGATTGCCGCTGCAGCTTTCGGGAATGAGATCGAGGACAGGACGCTGGCCAACCTGACGATCTCGCCAGTGCCGCGCTGGAAGATCACGTTGCCGAAACTCCTCGCGATCATCTCGATCGCCGGTCCGTTCATCGCAATCAGCGCGCTGCTGACGGGCCATGTTGCATTTCTCGGAGAATGGCCGGCGACGCTGGCCGTTGGCGTGGCGGCGATTGCGGCCGTTGCAATGTATGGCTCAATGTTCGTCTGGCTGGGATTAGTGAGCACGCAGGCGATCGGCGCTGGCCTGCTCTACATCGTGTTGTGGGAAGGGTTTTTCTCCGGATTCATCTCGGGCGTGCGGCTCCTGAGTATCAGGTTCTATGCGATCGCGCTGATGCACGGGATCGATGAGCGCAGGTTTGCGCACCTCGAGCACGTGCCATTGAGCGTCGCGATCGGGGTGACCCTGCTGGTGTCGGGCGGGTTTCTATATCTCGCAACGCTCAAGCTTCGGAGGATGGACGTGCCGTGACAGACCTCGAAAGGTCTGGGGGAGCGTGCTCTTAGCAGTTAGCAGGACTAGCTAACGAGCTGCAAGCTGGTGCTGCTAGCCGCTAACTGCTGCACGTACCCGATCCCATCTGGCTAGAGGGCTTCCTTCCGTTTCCGACTAAGGACTCCGGCCGAAACCAGAGCGATGATCAGTGCCACTGGCATTGGCTCGATGAACGTAAACGCGACATTGAGCACCGGATTCTTGTACATCTCGGCGAACTCGGCCATCTCCGCCTTTTTCTTCGCGAGCGCCTCCTCACTCATGCCATCGGCGCGCGCCTCCTCGATCATGTGCGCCTGATATCTGGGGAAAAAGTCTGGCGCGAGCTTGTGGTAAACGACCTGCCAGGTGGCGACATAGCAGAAAGAAGCGACAACTGCGATCAAGGCCCCGACAGCGAACGCTCGTCCAAAACCAATCCTGCCGCCGGCGACATTGTCGCGGTACGAGCGCACCCCGAAATAGATCAGCAGGAAAGCGACGACCATCGACGTGTATCCGATGATTTCGCCGCGGTCGAAGCCTATCGCCTCGTGGAACGGCAGCGTGATCAGTAACATCCCTGAAATAATTGCGCCGGCGATGAGCCCGAATGTCAGAACAGTCTTTCTCATTTATCGATCCCTCTGAACGTTGAAGTGTGGTGAACGGCAGTCAGTCTGCCCGCTCGCACCCACATTTCGCGTCACCCGAACTGATGATTTTAGGGGGAATCCGCGAAAATCATCATTTCAGGGGATGAGTCCCGCCTCTTTGGCGCGTTGCACCGCCTGGGTACGGCGCCGGGCGGTGAGTTTGTCGAACAGCCGGGCAGCGTGCGTCTTCACTGTGTTCTCGCTTACGAACAGTTTTTCGGCGATCTCCCTGTTGCTCAGGCCCGCCGCCATGGCTTCGAGTATCTCGAGCTCTCTAGGGGTAATACCGAGCTGAGCCAGCTCTGCCTCGTTGCGCACAAACGGGCCGGTAACCGGCACCGGAATCTCCCTGATCACGACTGTCTCTTGTGCCTTCGTGAGCTTGAGACCAAGCCAGATGCCGAGTCCGGCGAAAAGGAGGGCGATGATGCCGCCGTATATCTCGAGAGAGTGTTCGAGAACAAGAAAGCGATACTCGATGAGCTTGAGCACAGCGATGAGGACGCCTCCCAGCAACCCGTAGAGGAGGACCGTCCTTTTCATCTAATTAGTAGCTATCTGATACTTATTGGTATCAAGGCTCATCGAAGCTCGGACCATAGATCTGCGGGACCTTGGATCCCATTGGCCGGAGGTAGGTCGTGATCTGACCGCGATGGTGCACGATGTCGAAAAGAAAGCTCCACGCCATTGGGGATGCGGGACGTTCGCTTCCAAAGAATTCGAGGTTTCCATCCCATCGCTCCGACGACAACTCCTGCCAGCGGCGAAGCATGCTCTCGCTCTGCTGATCGTATGCAGCAAGCACTTCCGCCATCGTTTCGGGCATCGGTGGTGGAGCCCACTCGACTTTGCCGGTCTCGAGGGCCTCGATGATCATCTTCTCCTCGCAGACGATCTGCCACGCGATCTCCTTGGCAGTGCGCGAGTCGCCATCGGGCCTGTAGTCTGAAAATTCCGGAATACGCGACAGCACTTTCCGCGTGGTCGTCGATTCGGCAGTCCAGAACTTCGTAAAAAGCGTCTTCTCCTGCATGCGATCTTCTCCCTGTGCAGTGAATGCGTATTAGCTGGGGTCCAGCGTCCTGTCGATTCGTACGACTGCGTCTTCGAGATGTATGCGCGTGTTGCGATCTGCAACGCCTCGCGTGAGCGCCGCGCGCAGCTCGCCCCGAAGCAGCTTCAGTTGATCGCGGATGAGCGGGCGAACGTCGGACTGCGCGATCTTCAGGTCGCCGTTCAGCGTCGGATCCGTATCGCTGCCGACGCGCAAGTCGCCGGACCGGGGCGGACTCCAGCCGGCGTTGTCGGCAACGTTGAGGAGGTTGTTCGCCTGCGCGAGATAGGCGCGCTGGAGATTGCGGCGGTAGGTGTTGACCGCTGTACCTGCCCGTGCGTCGCGCCACACAGCGGCGCGCGCGTCATCGAGCATCTGCGTCGGCCTGTATGTACTGGTCCCGTGGAACGCCTCGTGCTCGATCATCCGGGAGATGCGCGCGTGATTCAACAGGCGTTGCACTGCCAGCTCCTGGTATGCCCGGATGCGTTCGACAGCCCCTGCGTGCTCGAGGCGCCGCAACACATTCGTGTTGAGAGCCCATGTCGGCGTCGCAAGCACCTGCTCGTCGATGAACTTCATTGCCTTGCGCTGATACGCCGGTTCAACGGCAGTGTAAACGACCCCCGGCTCGCCGTACCGCTTGTGATGAGTCCACGATCCGCCGATAGCGGATGCCGCATGCTCGGCATAACGATTCCACTGAGTCAGCGACTGCAGGTAATGAGTCTCGAGCTCATAGTAGTCATCGCCGTTGCGCAGCAGCCATGGCATCAGGCTGTCCACCATGACCTTCAGATTTTTCATCCCGAGCGACGCGGCCTCTACAGGGTCAGCACTGATCCCTTCAGTCATCCGGTAAGGATCCCATTCTTCATCCATCCCGAACTGGGCACCGGCGTATCTGAACCAGGGCTTGTCAGCGCGGTCTGTGATCCATTTGTGGAGAGTGGCTGTCTCGGCCTCCGGCGTTTTCGCAGCTATGATCGGCCGGTATCCCCAGTAAACCGCCCAGCGATCCCAGACGCCCATGCGTCTTTCGGGAGGAACTCCATCTCCCGGCTGCGCGGCATAATTGAAACGTGTGCGACCGACTGAAGAGCCGGAATGTCCCATGCGTCTCACGAAGTCCGGATTCCGAATAGAGTCGATGGGGAAAACGAAATTCGCTCTCTGGTTGTGAGGAAGGCCAACCGAGTGCGCTGTCTCGTGCGAGGTCACATAGCGGATCGCCTCACCCATCAGATCATCGGGGAGCCTGGAAGTGCGGTACCGCTTGTCATTTGCCGCTGTCGCCACCTGCGAGAGAAGCTGCCACCGCATGCGCTCAGCAACGGCCTCATACATGTTGGTGTGCGCGCGAAGAACTTCACCGCTTCGCGGATCGATCACGTCCCCGCCGGAGTTCGCTGACCGCACGGTGCTCGGTACATACCGAAGGACGGAGTAGCGCGCATCGAGCAGCGAAAACTTCGGGTCCTGCGCAGGGGTCGGCGCGCGCCGCACCTGAATTGCGTTCTTGAATCCTGCACCCTCGAAGGCGCCGTTCCACTCGAGAATGCCTGCCTCGATATACGGAACCCATTTTTCGGGAGTCGCGGGATCGATGTACCACACCCATGGATTCACCGGGTCGACGAGCTCACCGCGAAGAAAAGCTGCCGTGTCCTTTGGCTCGAGTCGATAACGCCGAACGTACTCGTCAGCGCGGACGCCCTGGAAGTCGCGTGAGAAATTCGTGCGAGTGACGCTGATGAATCCGACCCGCTCATCCCAGATGCGCGGCATCATCGGTTCTGCAGGAAGGAGAATCATCGAATGATTCACTTCCATCGACACTGCGCCGCCGCGCGCGTTGCTGGGCGGCTGATCGGCGGTGTACGTCTGAGCCACCCGCACTTCGACGTTTGTAGGAAAGCTTCGTGCAAATTCGAGCCAGCTGCGGTCACGCTCATATCTTCGCACCGCGAGCGTCGTGCGCTGCTGCCGTGGAAGGGTGAACGCGGGGTGCTCGCCGACATACATCTCGGTCACATCGATGACACTGCTGGCGCCGCCGCGCGCAGCGATCGGAAATGCCTGAAGCACCGGTGCAAAATTCTGTTGCACCACTGCGATCGACCTGGCCGAACCCGAATCCGCAGTCGTCTGGTGTGATGTCGCGCGCAGGTGGATCTGGTCGCCTCGCCGCTCCCATCTCACGGTGATATTCGGCCCCATGTTGGCGCCAACCTGAGAGACGCCTTCCTGCACCTGCCCATACCGCGACATGATGATCATGTCGCGGGTGAGCAGTGAATCAGGAATCTCGAAGAGCAGTTTCGCGCCAACCCGATGAACATCGAACAATCCGCGCTCGGCGGTCGAGTTGGGCGGCACTACCTCAGCATAAGGTTTCCCCTGCGCTCCGGCCGATGAGGCGCCGGCGAGCAGAACAGCGACAAAAGCGACAGAAATGCGGGGCATCAGCATGATCGGTCCAGAGTTGTATTGAAATGATTGGGATTGCGAGCGGCATGCCGAATGTAAGGCTACGCCTCAGGGTGGGTAAGCTGACTCTCACATCGAGGGCAATCGGAAGTACACAGGGAAAGGAGGGTTTGAAGTGCCAGGAGTTGTTGAAGGGATGCCGACGTGCAACGCGCTGGGTCCGGGTCTCAGGATTCCCTGTTTAGGTAAAAACCAGACCTGCCTCCGGGATCTCATTGCCTTGAGCTTGTTGCGCAGAGTCCAAAAAAACGGCTCGTCAGTGCCGATCGTTCAACACCGTCCGCCGATCCGGTTGACCTTCAAAAACTCCTGGCACTTCCAAGCCTCCTTTCCCTGTGTACTTCCGGCGTGCCGAGGTTTGGAAAGGATGAGCTAGTTGGCGGTCTCAGCCTGTATTCGCAGATACGCCCGGAAATCGCCGACGTCGAACCTGCCGTTGGAGTTGCCAGCCCCATCCAGCAGCGATTCGTCCGGACTGGGAAGCGGAGTCAAT
>JBBREF010000116.1:0-12092 GCA_038203205.1 Gemmatimonadales bacterium
ATGCCTTCAAACCAGTACCATGGAAGACCCTCCAGACCCCATCAGCCGAAGCGATCGTCCCGACAGCGGGAGCGGGCGGGCGGGAGCGCGGAACCTGGTTGCAGCGAGGCCGCGCATCGATCGCCGGCGCCCTGAAAGGCGAGCGCTGTTCCTCGCCGACATCAGCCGGACGCTCGTCGAGTCGCGCGACTACGAGGAAACGCTGCTGACGGTCGCACGACTGGCGATGGCCGAGCTTGATGCGTGGTGCATAGTTGATCTCATAGAGGGCACCGAGATTCGCCGGGTCGCCGTGCTGCATCCCGATCCAACGATGGCTGGATTCGCCTCCGAGCTTCACGCGCAGTATCCCCCTCGCGAGACGGACCTTCTCGGCGCACCGCGCATCCTTAAGACGCAGCAACCCGAGCTTGCCGCAGAGAGTACGGCGGAAGCAATCGATGAGATGGGGCGCGATAGTCGGCAAGGTGAGCTACTGCGAGCGCTGGGTTTGTGCTCATACATGTTGTTGCCGCTCAAGGCGCGCGGACGCCTGCTCGGCTCGATCACGTTCATCGCGGCGCATCCGGCGCTCAGATATACTCCAAAGGATCTTCTATTTGCCGAAGATCTTTCGGGCAGAACCGCGATGGCGATGGACAACGCTCGCCTCTATCAGGAAGCGCAGTCGGCTCGCGAGGAGGCGGTGGCGGCTGTCGCGCGTGCTGCTATCGCAGATCGCGCGAAAACCGATTTTATGTCGACGATGAGTCACGAGCTGCGCACGCCGCTCAACGCAATCGCTGGTTACGCAGAGCTGCTCGAGCTCGGGATGCGGGGCCCGATTACCGAACAGCAGCACGAAGCGATCATCCGCATCCGGAAGAGCCAGCAGCACCTGCTCGGAATCGTCAACGACATTCTGATGTTCGCAAAAACGGAAACCGGTCGCATCCCGATAAACACCGAGGTAACTCCGATCGCGGAAGCGGTCGAAGCTGTTCGCTTTCTCGTCGAGCCGCTTCTCGAGCAGAATGCAATCAGGTATTCGTTCGATTCGTGTGATCCTGGCGTCGCCGCGAATGCCGATCGTGACAGGCTCCAGCAGATTCTCGTGAACCTGCTCACCAACGCCGCAAAGTTCAGCGATCAGGGTGGCGCGGTGACGGTTCACTGCGAGGTTCGCGGTCACCTGGTTGCATTACAGGTCACCGACGAAGGGCAGGGGATTGAAGCGGATATGCTCGAAGTGATCTTCGAGCCTTTCGTGCAGATCTCGACCGGCCTCACTCGTACTGCTGACGGAAGCGGGCTTGGCCTGGCGATCAGCCGGGAGCTGGCAAGGCTAATGGGCGGAGATGTCACTGTCGTGAGCTCCGTCGGCGCGGGATCGACCTTTACGCTCACGCTGCCCCTAAGTCCACCAGCGGTTCCAGTTCTGTAGTACGTCGGCTCCCGATAGATTTGCGAAATGTTATCAGCGCGCAGTCTCCTCAACGGACTCATCGACTACGCTGGCCTCTTTCCTCCCGCATCACTCGGGATGGAGGCAGCGATGCGCGCGTACGCGGAGCATCGGTCGGGTGATGACCGGTCGTTTGTGGGTCGGTTCATCGTTCCCGCTGCCCGCCTCGACGAGATGACGGCGTTGGGGGAGACTATTTTTCCGCGCGGTGACCAGCTCGCGCCATGGAAGCTGAGCGTAACTACGACAGTCGACTCGACCGCCGACCGGGATGTTATCCTCCATTTCAATTGCAGCCATCACACCGGGTCCGATCTGGGCAACGCAGTTTGCGATACGATTGAAATGGCCGTTGCGGATTCGACCGCTGTACGAACTGCGCTCGTGGCGTATCCAAATTTCTTCAGACTGTTTCTCGAGGTGCCCGCCGGCGCTGATCCGGATCCGCTGATACGGGCTATGGCCGGGACCCGCGCTGCAGCCAAGATCAGAACCGGCGGAATCACTCAGCAATCGATTCCATCGAGCGCCGATGTGATGAGGTTCATGCGCGCATGCAAACACCACGGCGTGCCCTTCAAAGCGACCGCAGGTTTGCACCATGCCCTGCGCGGAGACTACGCACTCACTTATGATGACAACTCGCCTTCAGCGGAGATGTTCGGCTACCTCAACGTGTTTCTCGCCGGAGCGTTCCTCGATGCTGGCCTCGATGACGCCAGGCTGATGAAAATTCTGGAGGAGAAGGATCCGGAGGCGTTCCGGTTTGACGACTTCGGCGTTTCCTGGGGCAACGAGAGGATCGGTGTCGACGCGCTCGAGCGTTCACGCCGTCAATTCTCGCTCTCCTATGGATCGTGCTCGTTTACAGAACCACTGCAGGAAGCGAGGGAGCTTGGCCTTGTCTGATCGCGGTATCGATGTGACGCACGATCCAGCTATATCGAGCTGGATCGAATCCGCCAATGACGGAGTAACCGACTTCCCGATTCAGAACCTCCCGTTCGGAATTATCAGCGTGGATGGGCGCGATCCGCACGCAGGCATCGCGATAGGGGATCGCGTTCTGGACATCGCCTCGTGCATCGATGCGGGGCTACTGGAAAATCGTGGGGCGGCACGCGCTTGCGTCAATTCAAGCCTGAATGCGCTGATGAGCGTCGACCAGTCGGAGATGCGCGAGTTCCGGCGCGCAGTCAGCGATATCCTGCGTTCGGATACGGAGCAGGGCGCCCGCGCCACGCGACTCGAGCCCCGGATACTGCACCACACCTCCGAGGTCGTGACGCATTTACCGGCGTGCATTGGTGATTACACCGATTTCTACGCATCTGTGCATCACGCGACGAACGTCGGCAGCATGTTCAGGCCCGACAATCCACTGCTGCCAAACTACAAGCACGTCCCGATCGGGTATCATGGGCGCGCATCCTCGATCGTCGCGAGCGGCACAGATATTCGCCGTCCGAGTGGCCAGACAAAACCGGCGGACGCGGAAATGCCATCGTTCGGGCCGTCGAAAATGCTCGACTACGAATCAGAGCTTGGGTTTTTCGTTCGAGTCGGCAACTCACTCGGCGAGGCAGTTTCCATCGACAATGCCGCTGGCCGTATCTTCGGGTTCTGCCTCGTCAACGACTGGTCGGCTCGCGACATCCAGGCATGGGAATACCAGCCACTGGGGCCATTTCTCGCAAAGAATTTTGCGACCACCATTTGTCCGTGGGTCGTCACCGCAGAGGCCGTCGAGCCTTACCGTGTCGCGGTGCCGTCGCGACCCGACGGCGATCCCAGGCCGCTGCCGTATCTTCGGTCGGAACGGGAATCGGACTGCGGCGCGATCAGCGCGTTTCTCGAGGTTCATGTGGTGTCACGCAAAATGCGAGACGAAGGGATCGCGGCTGTGATGTTGTCGCGTGCTCCGCTCTCGGAGATGTACTGGACGCCGGGGCAGATGCTGACGCATCACGCAAGCAACGGCTGCAACATGAGACCCGGTGACCTCCTGGCGAGTGGAACTGTGTCGGGTCCGACGCCGGACTCGCGCGGTTGCCTGCTCGAACTCACATGGCGCGGGAGCCAGCCGCTGACGCTCCCGACAGGGGAGCAGCGGAAATTTCTCGAGGACGGAGATGAGGTGATCATGAAGGGTAGTCTCGAAGCCGAAGGCCGGCCGAGACTTGGATTCGGGGAGTGCCGGGGAATAATTCTTCCGGCATTATGATGAACCACAACACAGGGCGGAATGAAGCGGAAGACGACAGCCAGCGCGGGTGCGCGCGGCAGCAAGCCATATGAGGTAAGGAAGTCGAACATTCAGGGCAGGGGGCTTTTCGCAACCAGACGGCTTCGCCCGGGCCAGAAGATAATCGAGTATACCGGCGACAAAATTCCGAATGACGAAGCAGACCGCCGGTACGACGAAGACAAGATGCAGCGCCACCACACGTTCCTGTTCACGCTCGACGATGACCATTGCATCGACGGCGATGTGAGGACCAACACTGCGCGTCTTATCAATCATTCGTGCGACCCGAACTGTGAGGCGATCATCGAGGGCGATCACATATGGATCTACGCCCTGACGAACATCCAGCCCGGCGTGGAGCTTGCCTACGATTACCAGTACGAGCGGACTGGTGACGACATCAAGGCGCTCGAGAAGTTCTATGTGTGTCACTGCGGCGCAGAGAAGTGTCGCGGCAGCATCATGGCGCCGCCGAAGAAACGGAAAAAGAAGAAGGGGAAAAAGAAGCGATGACAACACGCGAAATCTCTTGAACGAATCAGGGCGGCAGATATGGGACATCTCCTCCCCGGTCAGGTCTGGCGGCCTGATCTATCCCGGTAACCCCGAGATCGTCATCGAGGCCCAGCAGGCAATGTCTGCCGGGGCCGGAGCCAACGTCTCGAGAATTTCGTTTGGATCCCATACAGGCACCCACGTCGATGCAGTGAAACACTTCATCGACGACGGTGAGACGGTCGACGAGATCCCGCTTGGCAAGCTCGTCGGGCGCGCAATCCTGCTCTCGTTCGACTCGACCGTCATGTCGATCGGAGCAGCAGAGCTCGAGCGTCACGACATAGGCACGCACAAGCGGGTTCTGCTCCGAACCCGCAACTCTGACTTCCCCGACGATGCGAATTTTATTCGCGACTACACGTTCCTCGCTCCCGACGGTGCGGAATATCTCGTCGAGAAGGGCGTCGAGCTGGTTGGCATAGACTACCTGTCGATCGAGCAGTTCCGCTCCGGACACCATCGCACACATCGTACACTCCTCGGGAACGGTGTCGTAATCGTCGAAGGGCTTGCTCTCGGTGCACCACCAGCGGGCATTTACGATTTCGTGTGTCTTCCACTTCTGCTCGAAGGCCTCGACGGAGCACCGGCGCGCGCCATACTGATCGAGCCATGAATGACATCCGCCACATCTTCTTCGATGTCGGTGGGGTGCTTGCGAGCAACGGCTGGGACCGCGAGCAGCGGAAACAGACTCTCGAGCGATTCGGTGTCGAACCCGCGGACTTCCAGGCGCGCCACGAGGAAATGGTCGGACCACTCGAAATTGGCGAGGTGACACTCGATGAGTATCTCGACGTCACGGTGTTTCACGAGCCGCGGACATTTTCGCCGCTCGAATTCAAGGACTTCATGCTCGGCCTCAACACCCCGGATGCTGAAACGATCGCCATCGCGCGTGAAATCGCCGAAGGGTGTCGTTACTGGGTGATGACTCTCAACAATGAGTCAGATGAACTCAATCGATATCGCATTGAGCGGTTCGGGCTTAACGAGATATTCGATGCATTCCTGTCATCGTGCTGGCTCGGTCTTCGCAAGCCGAGTCACCGGTTCTACGAGCGGGCACTTCAGATAGCGCAGGCAGACCCCCGGCGGTCCGTGTTCATCGATGATCGCGAGCACAACATCACAGCAGCACAGGCCATGGGCATGCGCACGATTCACTTCACCACTGCAGAGCAACTTCGCGCGGAACTCGCCGCGCTGAACGTCTCACTGCAACCCCGGAATACCTGACAATGCAACTTGGCATGATCGGCCTCGGCAAGATGGGCGGCAACATGACGGAGCGCTTGATGCGCGATGGACACAACGTCGTCGTCTTCGACCGCAATCCGGAAGCTCGACAGCGCTACGTCGCGCTTGGGGCCACCGATGCTGGCGATGTCGCATCACTGGTCGCCGGCCTTGCAGCCCCACGCGTTGTGTGGACAATGGTTCCCGCGGGGCAGCCAGTTGACGATACGATCGCTGCGATTCTGCCAGGTTTGTCAAAAGGCGACGTAATAGTTGACGGAGGCAACTCGAACTTTCACGACACGCTGCGGCGCGCTGAAGCGTTGAGTCACGAAGGCATCGAGTTTGTCGACTCGGGGACGAGCGGTGGCGTCTGGGGCCTGGAGAATGGCTATTGCCTGATGATAGGAGCGTCGGAAAGTGCATTCGCGTTGTGCGAACCGATCTTCAGGAGCCTCGCCCCGGAGAATGGATACGCCCGCATGGGTCCCCCCGGCGCCGGGCACTACGTCAAGATGGTTCACAACGCGATCGAGTACGGCATGCTCCAGGCATACGCAGAAGGCTACGAGATTCTTCATGCGTCAAAGCACTTCGACCTCGACCTCCACAAGATTGCCGGCGTGTGGAACAACGGCAGTGTCGTGCGCTCGTGGATCAACGAGCTGGCTGAGCGCGCGTTTGCGAAAGACGGTGCCGTGGACGCGTTGAAAGGATTCGTTGCGGATTCAGGAACTGGACGATGGACCGTGCAGGAGGCGATCGACCTCGACGTGCCGGCTCCGGTGATTACGCTGTCGCTGCTCGCCCGGCTTCGCTCGCGGCAGGACGACTCATATTCCGCGAAAGTAATAGCGGCGCTGCGCAATGAATTCGGCGGTCACGCGGTGACGAAGGCGTGATACCCCCCGGCACAAGGCGGCCGCGGCTCACCGTCGCACCCGAAGGTACGCGGCACACTGTCAAGAAATCAAAGGTCGACCGGTGCACGGTAGTGATACTCGGCGCCGGTGGCGATCTCACGAAGCGGAAGCTGTTGCCTGCGCTCTATTACCTCGCTGAACACAAGATGCTTCCCGACGCCTTTGCAATGCTCGGCGTCGGGCGGGATGCGATGAGCGATGCGGCGTTTGCAGATTCGATGCGAAAGGCCCTCGATACGTCTGACGAAATCCGCGAAGTGGACGAATCGACGTGGGCATGGCTTGCCAGTCGCATCCACTACACCGCTGGCGACCTGGCATCGACCGAAGTTTACGCCGAAATCGGCCGACGGCTCGACGAGATCGAGACCGGCGTCCACGTCGAAGCGCGAAACCGCATGTTCTATCTCGCAATTCCGCCGAGTGTCTTCGAGACGACTCTGAAGCACCTGTCGAGCAGCGGACTTGCTCCGAGGACGCCGTCAGCAGCAGCGCGGCCCTGGTACCGTGTGGTCATCGAGAAGCCGTTCGGCAGGAGCCTTGAAACCGCACGCGCGCTGAACCGCATTGTTCTCGACCGGCTGCACGAACACCAGGTTTATCGAATCGATCATTACCTGGGGAAGGAGACGGTTCAGAACATCCTCGTCTTCAGGTTTGCAAATCCGATTTTTGAACCGCTGTGGAACAGACAGTACATAAAGCAGGTTCAGATCACCGTGGCCGAGCGTGTCGGGGTGGAGACTCGCGGGAAGTATTATGAAGAAGCAGGTGTCATCCGGGACATGTTCCAGAACCATCTCCTTCAGCTGCTGGCGCTCGCGGCGATGGAGCCGCCGATTGCGTTTCGCGCTGACGATGTGCGCGACGAGAAGGTGAAGGTTCTGCGTTCGCTGCGCCCCCTTCTCGCTGAAGGCGACCCCCCGGTGGCGCTGGGCCAATACTCATCGGCAACATCGGGTGAGAACCGGATACCCGGTTACCGTGAGGAGGAGAACGTGTCGGCAGATTCGGTCACGCCGACATTCGCTGCTATCAGGTTCGATATCGATAACTGGAGATGGCGTCACGTCCCGTTCTATCTGCGCTCGGGCAAGAGATTGCCGGAGCGGACATCGGAGATCGCAATCCAGTTCAGGTCGCCGCCTCTCCTGATGTTTGGGCAGAAGGAACTCGAGGAGAACTGGCCAAGTGTGCTGGTGATGCGCGTACAGCCGGACGAGGGGATCTCCCTGCGGTTCCACGTGAAGACACCGGGTGCGGAAAATCAGCTTACGCCCGAATTCGAGATTATGCCCGTCGACATGGACTTCTCATACCAGGAAGCTTTCGGCGATGAGGCGCCTCCGGCCTACCAGACACTCCTGCTCGACTGCATGCTCGGAGATGCGACGCTGTTCACCCGAAGCGACGAAGTCGAAGTAGCGTGGCAGATCATCGATCCGCTGCTGCATTATTACGAGGAACGGCGATCCACGGCACTTCCGCAGTACGCGGCAGGATCATGGGGTCCGATCGAGGCACATGACCTGCTTGATCGGGCTGGAACGAAATGGAGAAGCATAAAGATGAAGGAACCAGATTGATTGTGCTGAAAATGGTCCTCGCCGGCGTTACTGCGGCCTGGATGGCGGCGTGTGGCGGCTCAGATGGAAGCGCTTCAGAGCCGGAGGGTGAGGCAGGATCCGCGGCAGCTTCGTCGACGGTTACCGATTCTTCGGCGCGTGATGTCGTGCTGCGAGCGCGTGCGTTCGACCGCGCAGACAATCTCGACAGCGCCAGGATTCTCTATGAGGCCGCCGCCGGAATGTCACCGGAAGTGAAGGACTGGCTGTACCTGAGGGCAGCCGGAGTGGCGCGTGACAAAGTCCAACGCGACAGGCTGCTGGAGAGAATCGAGCTGGACGCTGCGAAAGAACGCCGCGGACCGACTGAGGCCATTGCTCTCGAGCGTATCGGCGATGTGGAGGGTGCGATCAAGGCGTACACCGCGCTCGGAGATCGCTTTCCGGCGATCCGTCTGCGAATGCTCAAGCCTGATGACACCGCCGCAATGGCCGGAGCGCGTCGCGACCTGATCGGGTTTCTTGCGTCGGCATCGGGCGGGCAAGCTGTCCGCGATGCGATCGCTCTGTTCGACCGGACGTGGAAGGATGTGACGCCAGCGGAGCAGCTCACGCTGGGTCGCAGCGCATACGCTGCCGGTGTCGCTAACCGGGCGGTCAGCGGATACACGAAGGCGTTCGCTGCAGGTCTCGGCACATCGCGTGATCGCTTCAACACGGGCGCCATGCTGGCGCGCCTCAACAGAGATACTGAAGCGATGGTGCAATATGGGCGCGTGACGGCTCCAGCATCGCTCGCCGCGGCTGCGCGGTATCAGCGCGCTCGCGCATTGCTTGCGCTTGGGAAAAGGGAGGAAGCACGCACCGCGCTTCGAGCGATAACGACGGCATTCCCAGCCGATACGAGCTCGGCGTCGGCGCTGCTTCTGCTCGCGGATCTTGCAACTGATGATGGTCGGGATGGAGCAGCGCGGTCTGCGCTCCAGTCACTTGCAACCCGCTACCCGCGCATGCGGCATGCGCCGGCAGCGCTGTTTCGTGCGGGACTCATTGCCTATGTGCAGGGAGACTATCGGACGGCAGCGAACGAGCTCGATTCAGTCGTCGCGTTACACCCGAATGCGAATGACGCACTTGCGGCCGCTTACTGGTCGGGTCGCGCATGGACTGCTCTCGGTGACACGGCTGCTGCGAACGGCAGGTGGCGTCGGCTGCTCGTGAAGGAGCCGGCTTCGTACTACTCAGTGAAGAGCGCGGAACGTTTGGGCGTTCCGCTGCTCGCAGATTCTGCCAGAGCAAACAACTATCCGGATGTGCCGCAAGTGGACGCGGCGATGCGGCGTGCTGCAATCCTGCGCGAGTTCGGGATGGACACTGAACTCCGGTTCGAGCAGGACGCGTTGTTCCGCGATGCGCAGACCGGTGACGCGCAACGTCTGGTCGCAACCGCGCATGCGCTCGCCGGCACCGACCAGTCGTCGAGATCGATGGCCCTTGGTCGCAAGGCAGTCAAGGATGTGGGGCCAAGCGCACAGAACTACAGGCTCGTGTATCCGGTACTCGTCCGCGAAACGCTCATCGAGAGCTCAAAGGCTAATGGACTCGATCCGTCGATGGTTGCATCGCTCATTCGTCAGGAATCGAACTTCAACCCGCGCGCGACGTCACCCGTCGGCGCGAGGGGACTGATGCAACTGATGCCGTCGGTTGGAAGAACGCTCGCGCGAGGGCAGGGAGTTGCCGGGTACAGCGACGAATCGCTGTATGACCCGACAATCAACATCACACTTGGGACTCGACACCTGTCAGGGTTATTTCGGCGCACGTCGAATCTCGAGCGGGTCCTCGCGGCGTACAACGCCGGAGAGTCGAGAGTGACGCGCTGGATTACAAAAGCCGGTGCGAATGATCCGGAGATGTTCACGGAGCGCATCCCGTTTGTCGAAACCCGGGATTATGTGCGGGCAATTATCCGGAATCGGGCTTTCTATCGGGCGCTATACAACTGGTAATCTCGTAGGGCTGCGGACTGCGGATTGAGGACTGAGCTGATTGCGGCCTGCGGACGTATTTCGGATTGCGAAAAAACGGACTGAGCTGATTGCGAACTGCGGACGTATTTCGGATTGCGAAAAACGGACTGAGCTGATTGCGAACTGCGGACGTATTTCGGAGTACGAAAAACGGACTGAGCTGATTGCGGCCTGCGGACGTATTTCGGACTACGGATTGCGGACTCACCGCGCATGTCAAACCATGGGGTTAGTCCGAATCCCGTATTCCGCAATACGTCCGCAGGCCGCAATCAGCTCAGTCCGTAACCCGCAGTCCGCAATACGTCCGCAGTCCGCAATCAGCTCAGTCCTTATCCCGCAGTCCGCATAACTTCCACAGTCCGCAGAACTTCCGCAGCACTCAGCGGTTTCGCTCGGCCTTCCGCTGTTTCAGCTTGTCCATCAGCCAGGTTTGCGGAATCAGGAACAATGGCGTGAGGAACAGCCCGAGCAGCATGTTCAGCCAGATCAGCGCCAGGTAGAAGCCGATGAGGCCAAGTGAAACCCAGAGTGTGCCCAGCGGTCCATGTGTTTCCATGCATTACTCCAGTGCGGCTGTGGTTTAGATTTAAAATACCATGAGAACCCGTCCCGATGAAGACGCGGGAGTGCTTCGCGCAGCAGCTGCGGCTCTCGAAGGCCGCGAGCGGGTAGTTCTTGCGGTTTCGGGCGGACTCGACTCGATGGTCATGCTCGATGCAGTTGCCGCATCTGTCGGAGCCACACGGTCGACCATCCTCGTCGCGACCTTCGACCACAGGACCGGCGCGCATGCCTCCCGCGCAGTCAAAACTGTGAAGAAGCGCGCCGAATCACTTGGTTTCAGGTGTGTCGTCGGAGTCGCCACGGCGAGGCATGCGCGCGAGCATGAATGGCGCGAGGAGCGCTGGAAGTTTCTCGGCGCGACCGCTGAGGCGTTCAGGTCCCCGGTATTCATTGCCCATACTGTTGACGACCAGATCGAGACTGTCTTCATGCGGATCCTTCGCGATGCGGGCCCCCGGGGACTCGCCGGACTTTATGCGGACTCCGATGTAGTTCGTCCGTTCATCGGGCTCCGGCGGTCAGAGCTGGAAGCCTACGCCGCGGCCAGAAGGATTCGTTTCATCGATGATCCGTCGAACGTTTCCCGCGCCCATCTCAGGAATCGCGTGAGGCACGACCTGCTGCCGGCGATCGTCAGGCTGAGGCCCGCTTTTCCGGACCAGCTGCTGACTATCGCCCACATGGCGGCAACCTGGCGGCGGGAAATGGCCCAGGCGGTGGGTCAGATTGCCCTTGACCTCAAGCCGGATGGCTCGCTCCGCGTTGCACGTGCCGACCTTGCCGGGTATGATGCGGAGTCACTCCGTTCCCTCTGGCCCGCGATGGCGGCGAAGGCTGGCGTCGTGATGGACAGGAGAGGAACACAGCGCCTTGCAGAGTTTACAATGAAGGGTCACACCGGTGGCTCGATTCAGCTTTCTGGAGGTATTGAAGTCCGGATGTTCCGCGATCACCTGCTTCTTGGAAGATGGGACGCTCATCGCGTCGAGATAATCAGGAACGCCCGGCTTGGTTTCGGCGGGGCCGGACATCAGTCACGCCCGGAGCTTTCGTGACCGCACCAGCAGCAGCAGATCCGCGGCTTCTGGGCCGCCCGCTGAAGCGAATCGCATACGACGAACAGACGATTGCTGGCAAGGTTGCCGAGCTGGGTGAGCAGATTACCGAGGCATACCCCGACGGCGAGTTGCTGGTGCTCGGCTTGCTCAAGGGAAGCTTCATTTTCCTGAGCGATCTGGTCCGGCACATCAGGCGTCCGCTTCAGGTGGATTTTCTGGTGGCGTCGAGCTACGGAGATGCGATGGAGTCGAGCGGGCTGGTGCGACTTCTCTACGATCCGGAGACTCGTCTTGAAGGGAAGCACATACTCCTGGTCGAAGATATCGTCGACTCAGGAAGAACCCTCAACCGTCTCATGGCACTGCTTGGTAAGAGAGCGCCACGTTCGCTCGAAATTTGCGCACTGCTCCACAAGCACATTGCGACGGAGCTCGAGTACGAGACGAAGTTCGTTGG
>JBBREF010000117.1:0-11986 GCA_038203205.1 Gemmatimonadales bacterium
GGGAAGCGGAGTCAATCCGAGCGCGGCTACCAGTGCTCCAACGTTGATGTGCGATGGCGCGAATGAAACAGTGACGCGCGCCAGTCCGGCCGCTGCGTCGATGATGATGCGCGAAAGCCTGACCCAGGTCGACCGTCCGTCGTTGAGGCGCGTCGAAGGGATAGTCAGGTCATCGATCCGGCTGCGCGACGATCCAAACGCGTCTGATGCCTGGCCGCGATTCCCGCCCGCGGTTTCTACACGCGTTAGTGCCGAGTCTCCGTCGGCTTCGAGGAGCGCGTATGAGTAACGCCGGGGACAAGTCGGACACGGGAGAAACTGCCGCCCCGTCTCCATGTGATAGACAAGGACGCCCGCACCTGGAAGCGCTGCGTCGAATCCCTGCCGCGCTCGATACTCCACGAGCAAAAATTCGTTATCCGACAGGGGAATACGCAGCGCATCCCCACTGGAGTGCGCCGGCCGCAGTTCGTATTGCACCGGGCGCATCTCAGCCACTACAGTTCGCGGCGTTATCCAGCCCATGATCGTTTTTGGATGCGGACCGAAGTGCGGCGGGTTCACGATCCCCGGATGTGGTCCGCTTCCGCAACCCCACGATCCTGCGGACATGATGTCCCAGCAGCCGACGACCCACCGGCGCTGCTCGCGGAGAATTCCGCCCGATGCATCGTAGTAGTCAGGCAGCCCGAGCACGTGCCCTGTTTCGTGGGCGAAGACGTTGACGTCGAGCGCGCGCGTGCCCCCGCAATTCCGTGCGCCGAGTGTCATGTAGTCGTCCACTACGATGAACCCACCGTTCGTGGCGCGATCATTGGTGACGGCACCGGGCACGGTTTCGTCTGAGAGTCTCCATCGATGCGGCCAGACGCCGTTCCCGCCGCACGCGGCATCAATCTCACGAAAGAGAAACGCTGCACCATCGACACGGCCGTCATCATCGCCGCTGTTCGGAATTCCATCCGGTCCGTCGTTGTCGAACTGACCAAAGTCGATGTTCGCATCAACGTTGGCGACGGCCTCCCTGAGCCACTCCCGGATTTTCGCATCATCGCCCAGACCAAATGTCTGCCCAAGCGCGTCAGACCGTCGAAAGCTTGTCTGCACCCAGTCAGTCACTTTGCCATTTATCGTGAGCTTGCCGAGTGAGACTTCCCTGTAATAAGCGGTTACTGAGGTAGGCGAGAAATCAGCGAACAGGCGTGCCTGAAGCGCCGACGTCGAAATTTCTTCGCTCGGCGGATCGCTGTCGGCGAAAAGGGTCGGGATGATCACGAGCGGGAGCGTGCCGGCCATGAGGCTGGCGGTCGCCTGGGAAGTGGCAAGCTTAGTCTGCCATCCTCCGCGAAACTGCAGGGAGTCAGGTGTGATCCTGAGGCGCTGCTGGACTGCCGGCGGGAGCGCGCGGGTCGCGGTTGGTGGAAGTGATTCGATCTGCTGCCCGATGAGCGGCGTTGCGGAAAGTAGAAGTGCTACCGCAGCGGCGATTTGTCGCATCATCTGTATTCCATCCGATAACCCGTGAGCGACGATCGAATTGCATCGTTGGCATCAGCGACTTCGACAACTGCGAGATTCGGTGGTCGTGATATGTCCTGCGTGCGGAAGGACATCTCCAGATTGCCAGGCGTCGCTCGAACGAGAATCACTCGCGTTCCCACTGGTGATGGAGTCGTGTAAACGGCTACGTCACTGGACCCACTGATATTCTCGACAGCTCCCGCGACATCGACGACCGCGGCGCCCTCGGCACCATTGGGTGACACGAGTGCTGCTGTCACGGTTCCTGGTCCGTCGGGTGGCGTGGATCCGTCGCAGCCAATGAGAGCGATTGTCGCTACTGCGAGTGATGCGAAAAACGAGAGCTTCATTTTTTTGGCTCGAGTTAAACTCTGAAGGAATCTGTGAGATTAACGCTTAGCAGGGCCGTGACCCTTACGGCAGGAAACCCAAGGTGAGCGGGTTCGGCTGATAACCTGCGCGGAAGGGCGGATAGAGCGACTCGGTCGAAAAAGTGAAATACGGTAGATTATCAGTCCGATCCGCGCAGTTATCAGCCAAATCCGCTCCCTATGGGTTTCCGCTTTTATACCTCTGTCACGCGTGCGCCGGCGGTTTGTCGCGCTTCGGATCGGCGTTGTATGCGGCCGATCCACCGGGGGCGATGCTGAGGTACTTCCACTGATCGCCACGCGCAGCATGTGCGACATACACGATCTGGCCGACATGGTAGGCCACGTGTGCGAGTGATCGGTGAAGTGCTTCACTCACACTCAGGTCCTGCGCTCGAATCTTCACGGTGCGCTGAAGATCCTCATCGGTGAGCGTGCCAAGTGTGGCGAGCAGTACATCCCAGCCGGTGTTCCACTTTGTCGTCAGCTCATCGCGTGAAACCGTTCGCGTGGCAAATTCCTCTTCACGCTGGCGCCACGGCTTTTCGCCATCGCTGCCCAGAAAATCAGTAAAGCGGGACTGCAGGTTGCCCGAGATGTGCCAGCAGATAGTCGCGAGCGAATTGCCATTAGATGGTCCGGGACTCGAGAGCGCCTCCTCCGGAACCTGCTCGAGCGCTGATTCGGCCAGCGTCCTGTACCGCCGGAACTCTCCTTCGACTGACTTGATCAACGCGTTCATCGCCGCCTCCACAATAGTCATTGTCGTCAAGCATGTGCCGTCCGGAGAATCGAACTCCGGACGCGGGCTCCAACGCCCTGTATTGATCGTGGGAGTTGAACCCACTGCATCGGCCTTCCCACTGGGAACCACCCACGGCACACGCAGAATCTAACCGCCGCACAATCGGAATACTCTTTCTCCGCCGATCGCATACATTTGAAAGCAATGACAGGGGTGCCCGTTCTCCGCCGAAATCCGGCGCGTGCAACGAGCTGAGACAGTCCCTCAGAACCTGACCCGGTTAGCACCGGCGTAGGGAGTCAACATGGAAGCACGCACGCAGATGTTCTACGCGCGCCGCGGTGAAATCACCGACGCGATGCGCTTTGTCGCCGAGCGGGAAGAGATCACGCCGGAGCTCGTGAGAGATGAGATCGCAATCGGCCGCCTCATCATTCCGGCAAACGTCCGCCACCTCGCTGGTACGCTCGAGCCCATGTGCATCGGCAAGGTCGCAAAGGTGAAGATCAACGCGAACATCGGGAACTCCGCGGTATCCTCAGATATCAACGGCGAGATCGAAAAACTGGCAATGGCGGTAAAGTACGGTGCCGACACGGTGATGGACCTCTCGACCGGCGGTAACATTGACGCGATTCGACAGGCAATCATCGACACGTCACTCGTGCCGATCGGGACTGTCCCGATCTATCAGGCGGTTCAGCAGGACAAGGAGCTCGAGGATCTCACCGCGCAGGACCTGCTCGACATGATCGAGCATCAGGCAAAGCAGGGCGTGGATTACATGACTATTCATGCGGCCATCCTGATCGAGCACCTGCCGCTCGTTCACGGTCGCACCACCGGGATCGTCAGTCGCGGTGGGTCACTGCACGCAGTCTGGATGATGCACCATCGGAAGCAGAATCCACTGTACGAACACTTCGACGAAGTGCTCGAGATTCTGCGCTACTACGACGTCACGATATCCATCGGCGATTCACTCCGTCCGGGATCACTTGCGGATGCCAGCGACAAGGCGCAGTTCGCCGAGCTCGACACGATGGGCGAGCTGACGAAACGGGCGTGGGCCTATGATGTCCAGGTGATGATCGAAGGCCCCGGCCACGTGCCGATGGATCAGATAGAGATGAACGTCAAACGTGCGAAGCAGGTGTGTCACGAGGCGCCGTTCTATACGCTTGGACCGCTCGTCATCGACATCTCGCCGGGCTATGACCATATCTCGAGCGCGATCGGCGCGGCTATAATCGGCTGGCACGGGTCTGACATGCTCTGCTACGTGACGCCCAAGGAACACCTCGGACTTCCCAACGCAAACGATGTTCGCGAAGGCGTGATCGCATACAAGATCGCGGCGCACGCAGCCGACGTCGCGCGCGGACGAAAGGGCGCACGTGATCGCGACGATGCGCTTTCACGGGCCAGGTACGCATTCGACTGGAAGGAGCAGTTCCGGCTTTCGCTGGATCCCGAGCGTGCTCAGGAATATCACGACGAAACCTTACCTGCCGAATACTTCAAGAGCGCCGAGTTCTGCGGGATGTGCGGGCCGAAATTCTGCTCGATGCATCATTCGCGCACGATCGAAGATGGAATCGCCGAGATGGCTCGCGAGCTGGAGGGCGCGGGCAAGGAGGAACTCGCGACTGCTGAGGCGTGACGGACTGCGGACTTGTCGAGCTGGGGCGGCAGGACTCGAACCTGCAACTTCCGCATTAACAGTGCGGCGGTCTGCCAATTGACCTACACCCCATCATTTGTCGAAAGCATTATCGAGCGTACTCAGCTCGGCGCCTTCGACTATTTCCGGCAACACCAGCACCCGCTCACCGGGCTGGTCTCAGACTGCAGCGATGCGGCGTCGAGCGCAAGCATTGCTGCTTCAGGGTTTGCGCTGGCAGGGAACGTCGTCGCCGTCGAGCGGGGATATCTCACTCGGGGACAGGCCGCACTGCGCACCCTGAAAACTCTCGAGTTCCTGGAAGGCTCAGCGACCAACGGCTTCTTCTACCATTTCGTGGACCCCGCCTCCGGCGAGCGTGCAGGGCGGTGCGAAGTGTCGACCATCGATTCGGCAATACTCTTCGCAGGCGCACTGGCAGCCGCCGAATACTTCGACGAAAAAAACGAGACAGAGCAGGCGATCAGTCGCCGCGCAACCAGTATCTACCTCGCCGCTGACTGGAATTGGGCGGCGCCTCGGCCTCCGGTCATATCACACGGATGGACGCCGGAGAAAGGGTTTCTCAGGTACGACTGGCGGGGCTACAACGAGGCGCTGCTCCTTTACGTACTCGCGCTGGGTTCGCCGACGTACCCGGCTGCGACTGCCGCGTATGATGAGTGGCTCGCATCGTACAAGTGGAAATCCATTTACGGGCATGAGCACGTTTACGGCGGGCCGCTGTTCGTACACCAGACCGCGCACGCTTTCATCGACTTCCGCGGAATTACCGATTCATATATGAGATCGCGCGGCAGTGATTATTTCGAGAACAGTCGAAGAGCGACATACGTTCAGCGGGAGTACGGCATTCGTAATCCGCGGAAATTCGCTGGCTACGGTGAAAACTGCTGGGGGCTTAGCGCGAGCACCGGACCCGGGACCAAGGGGTTTCACGGATACCGCGCACGCGGCGTTCCGTTCGGACCCGATGACGGGACCATTGCGCCGTGGGTCACGGCGGCGTCATTGCCGTTCGCGCCCGAGATTGTACTGCCAGCGCTGGCATTCATGGACAAGGCTCAGTCTCACACCGTCCACGGACTTGGCGCCTGTTTCAACCGTACCTATGCGATGAATGGCGAGGACGGATGGTTCGCTCCGCATACCTTCGCAATCGACCAGGGTCCGGTGGTCCTGATGATCGAGAACTACCGGAGCGATCTCATCTGGCGGCTTATGCGCCGCTCGCCATTCGTACGTCGCGGCCTGGAACGCGCCGGATTTTCCGGCGGGTGGCTCGAGCGCTGACCTTCCGCCCACCATCATCCGTGACGAACTCGATCTCCTGGATCGCGTTGGTCGCGATTGCTGCCGGCTGCTACGGCCAGTTACCTCACGCTGATCCGGCTGAGCCAGCGCGTCAATCCTCGGCAGACGCGGAGTATTTCGCCAAGAATGTTCTGATGGTTCCCGTCGACGGCGTCGAGCCCGGCGATCTCAGGGATTCGTTCAACGCGCCGCGAGGTGAGGGCCGGATTCACGCGGCCCTGGATATCCTCGCTCCGCGCGGAACGCGTGTGGTGGCTGCAATCGACGGTGAAGTCATGCGGTTGCGGCAGAATACGGCGGGGGGAGTAACCGCGTACCTCGTGGATGACCGTCGCAGATACGTCTACTATTACGCTCATCTCGACAGCTATTCCGACGAGATAACTGAGGGCCTCAAGGTCAGACAGGGGTTCGTGATCGGGTATGTGGGTACCAGCGGCAATGCCCCGCCGGATGTCCCGCATCTGCATTTTCAGGCCATGCGCCTGGCAGAGAATCAACGCGATTGGTGGAACGGCACGCCTGTTGACGTTCGTTCATTCATGGCAAGTAAAGGAAAGGCGAGAGATGAAGGGAAGTGAGAGGGCAGGGCTGCGGGCCGAGGCGCACCATTTGAGTGCCAGCGTCCATGTGGGACAGCACGGATTGACTCCGGCGCTCATTACGTCGCTCGACGATGCCTTGAGGACCCACGAGCTGGTGAAGGTAAAGCTTGGGAAGAACGTTGAGACGACTGCGCGCGAGGCGGCCGGCCAGCTTGCTGAATCGACCGATTCTGAGGTAGTCCAGGTGATCGGCAGAACGGCGACTTTCTACAGGGAAAATCCTGATCTGAAAAAGAAAAAAGGAGATTTGCCACCCTGGCGCCGGTAGCGGTGTACATCCTGCTATGTTATGAGTGCCTGTTCGGTATCCCTTGAACCGGCCTGTGGCACAATGACACATATTATTAGCGAATTCCCGTTCGCTATCTGGCGTAAGTAAACACATATTAAGGAATCAAGATGTCACCACGTCCTCGCACCGTTCACGACGACGCTATCCTCGAGGCAGCCGTCGGGGTTCTCAGCCGGATTGGTCCCGAGAAGATGACGCTCGCCGACGTCGGGTCTGCGGTTGGTCTATCGGCAGCTACGCTGGTTCAGCGCTTCGGATCGAAGCGCGAACTGATGCTTGCCCTTCTTCGCTACTTGACCGGTGACATTGACGCCCGGTTCGAGGCTGCTATAGGAGGTCACGACTCCCCCCTGGACGCGCTTTTTGCCGCGGCAACGAGCCGGCCCGGCCCAATTGACGGCAGTGTCAGCCTTGCAAACCGGCTGTCGTTTTATATGTCGCAGCTCAACGATGCCGAGTTCCGCGAAATCGCTGTTGAGAATGGGCAGCGCGCTGTGGCAGGCTACAAGCGGCTACTTGATTCCGCGGTCGAGGCTGGAGAGCTGTCGGTCGGGTACACGGATACGGCGCAGCTTGCCGAAACGATCTACTCGATGATGATGGGATCGCTTGTCACGTGGGCGGTCATGAATGAAGGAACGTACCAGGCGAAGATGCGGCGTGATCTCGACCTGGTGCTTCGCCCCTTCCGTCGCGGCCCGCGCAAGGCTGCTGCGCCGCTACAGGCGCGGGTCGCGGTCGGAGTCTAATAGCGCCGGTAGGTCATCCGAACACCCTGGTCCTCGATGATCAGGGTGCCCGCCTCGAGAAACCCGTAGTAGCGATGGCCGCCGCTTTCATCGAAAGTCAGCTCGCCATTGTAGTGGTCGTAATACCCGTATGTTGACGTTGACCGCGTTGTCGACACCCCATTTACGGTCTCCCTGATGATTCCGGCCTCAGTGTAGGTCCCGTTGCTTTCAAGCGTGAAGTTTGCGTTGAGCACCTCCACGCGGTATCCGGGTTCCTGGTAGACCACCGACGGTACTCTGTCACCGTTGATGGACGTCAGCTCGTACGTACCGTCGACTCTCCCGCTATTCGCTATTGAATCAATTGCGTTGCAGCCCGAGAGAATGAAGACGGAGGCGAGAGCGAAGCTCATCTGCCAGACCTTTCTCATGATGTCTCCTTTAAGGTGAGGCCCCCGCCGTGGGAGCCCACAACTGGATACACCTGAGGCAATGCAATGTGCTCTCGCGCTGGCGTCGGCGAGGCCAGTCGCGTAACGTGAACGCACAACGGAGGAAGAGTGGGAGCGGAAGCGGCAATTGCGGTGATGCGGCGAAGGGAGAGGGAAGTCCGGCGAGCCTTTCACGATGCCGGGGCACTGGACCCGTCTGCCTCGAAGCCATTGCCGGACATGGGAATTGAAGAATCCTGGGCGATAGAAAGACTGGAGAATCGCAAGGTTGTGCGGGAATCATCTCCGGGCTGCTACTACTTCGATGAAGAAGTCTGGCAGGCTGTCCGCGCAACCCGGATCAAGATGGCGCTCATGTTGCTTGCTGCGGTTGGCATGACAGCGCTCGTCGGGCTCTATGCGGTATCTGCAGCGCGCTGATCAACGCGGTTGATATTCACCCAACCGGGTCTATTTTTCCCATACCCGTTGTCGCAATCCAACAGCCAATAAATGCCCTACGTCATCACTGAAGCCTGCAAGGACACGAAGGATAGAGCGTGCGTGGATGTGTGTCCCGTCGACTGCATCTATGAAGGTCCTGAACAGCTCTACATCCATCCTGACGAGTGCATCGACTGCGGGGCGTGCGAGCCGGAGTGTCCGGTCACCGCGATCTTCCCTGAAGAAGACGTTCCAGCGAACCTCAGTGAGTACATCCAGATCAACAAGGACGTGTTCAAGGGGCCGAACCCGCCCGGTAGGCCGTCACGGTAACGTCAGGTCAGAAAATCCTTGGCGATGAACGCCAGCACCAGCGCCACGTACTGAAGAAAAGTCGATATCTCTGATCGCCACGCCTGCGGCCAGTCGTGCTTACCGGACACCTTCTTGTCAGGTTTCACCGGCAACCACCTCGGCGTGCAGTTCTTGTAGACAAGATACTCCCGGCCGAACGTCGACTCGAGTACGCCCTCCTCGTATCGAACTATGAAGCTGTACTCGAGCGCGAACAACAGCACGGCGAACGGTAGGAACCACACCACGCCTGAAATCACTACGAACCCCATCCACACCAGAAAATTCCCGTTGTAGAGCGGATTCCGGCTCCACGAAAAAATCCCGTACGTAACGAGCCGCTGGACGTTCCGTGAACGTCGCCGCGTTGCAGTACCGGCCGCCGCCACCCCGGCAAGCCGGAAGAACTCGCCGATACCAATGAGAATTCCGCCGATGACCCACGATGCAACTGTTGTCTCTCCCGGCGCGACTAGCGGAACCGCGAGGAACAGAATCGGAAACCACGTCCGATACTTGAAGAGAAACGCACCAACTCTCGCCGCTGGTCTCAGCTCCGCAGCACTCTTGTTGATCTCCATTCCCTCAGCACGGGGCTCCGCCGGCACGGTCACGCTTCGTCCCAGGGCGAAAAGATCGCGCGCCACTCTTCAGGAACAGGCATCGGTTTCCCTTCGGGACTGATAGTGACGTAGACGACGGAGGCTTCGCAGATCACCGCGTCCCTCTGGTTCCGGGCAACCTGCTTCACGGTGAAGCTGGTAGTGCCAACGTTGACGAGGCCCGTCCTGACGGTGAAATCATCGCCAGGAAGTGCCGGGATGCTGTAGGAAATGTCGACGTGCCGCACAACCGCCCACTGCGCACGTTTGATATAATCGCGAAACTCCATGTGTTGCTCGAGAGCAGCCCAACGCGCACGTTCGAGCAGTGTGAGCATCACCGCGTGATTCACGTGGCCCGCAGTATCGCAGTCGCCAGGGTATATGTGGATCTTCAGTTCGTCAGCCATCGTGAATCAAAAGTTAACCAGAAGAGCACGGGCCCCTTCGATCGCCGCGATTCCTCTATCGCGGCAACCCAGGCCTTCGCGCTGTATGTGTCATCGAGCCGGATGCCCGAGGACGATTGCAAGTTAGCCGCCGCCTCCGATGCCTCAGGCAGGGCGCGCCCATACGCTCCCGCATACATCCGATGCTCAACTCTCAGGGACGCCGGCTCCACACGCGGCGGCCGCTCCCCCGTGATCGAGCCAATCAGAGCGGCAGTGCGCCGCGCAAGCCTAAGAACCGTGAGTCGATTCACGAACATCCTGGGCCCGACCCGGGCACCGACAACTTCGATGTCCAGCCCGGCGATCTTGAGCCCAAGCAGAAGTCCCGCAGTCGTCCCGCCGCTCCCAAGCGGAACGACAATTCGCTGCGGCATCGGAAGCTCGTGTCGCTCGATCTGACCCGCCAGCTCGAGTCCCGCATTCACGTGACCCAGTATCCCGAGCGGCGCGCTCCCGCCAATGGGTATCAAACGAGCCCCTCGCCAGCGCGCGCGACCACCTGCCCGAAGGAATGCCAGCGCAGCACTCCGGCCCGCAGGCTGGAAATGCAGCGAAACAAGACGCTGATCGACAATCCGCGCAACCGGATTCATGTCATGCTGCCACCGCAATGCGTCGACTGGCACCCCGATTCGCGCGCAATGAATTGCGGTCGCCAGCACATGGGTCGATCCCGCACCCCCGAGCGCCACCACCGACTGGCTCGCCTCCAGGCCACCAAGCAGAAACTCGAGCGAGCGAGCCTTGTTTCCCCCGCACACTGGTGCATTGAGGTCGTCCCGCTTGATCCAGATGTCACCGACCCCCGGTACATTGGCGCGTTCAACCGGGGATGGAAGCTCGCACAGGCGCACTCGCGGCAACCGCCGAAGCGCCGGGTATCGCTCATACAGAGGGAAAATCTCCGGAGACCATGCCATTTCGCCAACTCCTGAGGCGGAGTGCACCGATGCCGTTTTCAACTCGCTAGATTGGCTGAATGAGCATTTCAGGATCAGAGACTCTGCTGTACATCGATACTCAGCCAGAAGCGGAGTCGTTTCTCACAGATATCTCGGGAGTTCGCGAGATCGCAGTCGATACCGAGGGCGCGAGCTTCCACCGGTTCATCGATCGAATCTACCTCCTTCAGATATCGACGCGCGACCGCAGCGCGATCGTCGACCCGCTCCCGATCGGCATGCCCGCGGGACTTGGCGCCATTCTCCAGAACCCCGATGTCGAGGTGGTGTTTCACGACGCCGATTACGATCTGAGACTGCTGCATCAGGACTATGGCTGGCACGTCAACCGCATCTTCGACACACGCATCGCGGCGCAACTCCTCGGGATCAAAGCCTTCGGGCTCGCGGCGCTTCTCGATCAGTTCTTCGAGGTCAAGCTCGACAAGAAACACCAGCGTGCCGACTGGTCGCTCAGGCCCCTGACTCGCGGAATGCTCGACTACGCTGCTCAGGACACCCGCTACCTGCTCGACCTGCGCGACGAGCTCAGGTCGCGCCTCGAAAAACTCGGACGCACCGCGTGGGCCGAGGAGGAATTCGCTCGCCTCGAGGGAACGAAGTGGGAGGATGACGATGGCTCCCTGTCGTTTCTGAGAATCAAGGGAGCTCGCGATCTTACTCGCCGCGAGCTCGCACTGCTGCGCGAGCTCGTGCCATGGCGTGACTCCGTTGCGCGCGAAGTTGATCGCGCGACATTCCGCGTGATGGGCAACGAGGTTCTGCTCGAGATCGCCCGCACCGCACCCAAGACCGTAAAGGACCTGTCGAGTCTGAAAGGAATGCCTCGCGGCATCCTCGACCGCGGCGGCGCAGCAATACTCGGCGCAGTCCAGCGAGGGCTCGAGGTAACGGAAGAGCATTTGCCACGCTTCCCGCGGTCTGCGAAGTGGGAGCGCGAAGATGATTTTGATGCGCGCGTAGCAAAACTCAAGTCGGTACGCGACCAGGCAGCAACGCGACTCAATCTCGATCCTGGAGTACTGTGCTCGCGTGAGCGGCTCGAGTCCGTTGCGCGGCGGAAGCCGGAAAAGGCAGCTGATCTCGAGGATGTTCCGGGAATCCGCCGCTGGCAGATCGCCGAGATGGGCGACGATTTCGTGGCAGCGCTCAAGGGCTAGCGTTCGTCGGCTGTTTGAAACAGAACTAAAAAAGGGGGAGTCGGGTGAGAACTGCTGAGTGGGGTGAGTTCTCTCTCGCGTGACGCGGTCACTCTTTCTTTGGGTACCTGCGGAACCACACAAACGCGTTACAGTCGTTCCGCGGTCGACCAAAACATGAGCACCTGATCGCACCGGACGGGCCTGTCCGATTTTCTGTGTGTAAGGTCGGTTAACGGATAGGCTCAGCTCTCGAGTTTGAAGCGTTCACCGAACAGGATGGCGAAGTGGGTCATTGCTGGCTTCCAGACAGTTGAGCTGTTTTTCCATTTCTTCACA
>JBBREF010000118.1:0-11879 GCA_038203205.1 Gemmatimonadales bacterium
TACCAGACTCGTTCAACGGCGATTTTGTCACCGAGGCCGAGCGTGCGGCGTTGTGGGACCAGATCGAAGGGATTACCTGGGACAATCTGCCGGCGCTTTCATACGGCGGCGTCAACCTCGGCAACAACGTCAGGTCGTCGGTCATCAGGTATCTGCAGGGTGCGGCGCTGACGGGACATGAGGCAGTGATCCGCGAGTTCGCTCACAGCGCGCTGATATCGGCGTGCGCGGCATCGAATGCACTGGATCGATTCAGTCCATGGCGAGTGTTCATGTCGCACGGGATATATGTCGACTGGGGCCCCGCGCTTCACATGGCGAGGCACCGTGACATACCGGTGACGGCGTGGAAGTCATCGTACCTGACTTCACATTTCTATTTCAGGCACGTCGAAGACCCGTCGCGTATCGACTTCAAGGCGCTGAGCAATGACACATGGCGCGAGGTGCGGGACAGCGATCTGACCGCGCACCAGAATGCGCGGCTCGACAGGTTCTTCGACGACCGTTACAAGAAGAACATCAGCTTCGACATGCGCAACAGGCCGAAGCAGTTCAAGAGTGACCTGAGCGAGCTGCGACAGAAGTACGCGCCGACACACAAGCCAGTATGGGTCGTGTTGTCGCACATCAACTGGGATTCAGTCGCTGACTTCGCCCCGATGGCGTATCCGACCTTCGACGACTGGATCCTCGACACCGTGCGCCAGGCGATCGACGTGCCCGACGTGCAGTGGCTGATCAAGATTCATCCTGTCGAGGCATGGGATAACCCGGCGACGGGAGTCCAGCGACTCATCGAGCGCAACTTCCCATCGCTTCCTGATCACGTGAGAGTGATCCCCGCTGAAGATGACGTGAGCCCGGCGAACCTGTTCGAGCTGATGGACGGTGGCGTGACGGTTTATGGAACCGCTGGTCTCGAGCTCGCACTCATGGGCAAGCCGGTGATCGTTGCAGGTGAAGCGCATTACGGTGGAATGGGATTCACTCACGATGCGCTCACCCCTGAAGCGTATCGCGATCTGCTTCGACGCGCAGCGACGATTGGCCCACTGACTGACGACGAGCGAGTGCTGGTGCGGAAGTATGCGTACTCACATTTCATACAGCGTCAGGTGCCGATGGATGTGCTGTTCGATCCGTCAGCGCAGTGGTGGGGATTCCAGCATCAGAAGCGGGATTCTCTGCTGGCCGGGAAGGATGAGTTCATTCAGTTCATCTGCGATCGACTGGTCGATGGGCGGGATTTCAACATGGGTGAGGAGCTCGTGGCGATCTCTGGCAGAGAGGTGCCAGTGTCCGCAGAGGCGCAGAGGTAACAGCACGGAAAACCACGGCGTGGTTTCCGCCTTACGCAGGCCCGAGCAGCCCCAGCATGTCGAGTATCAACGATGCTGCCGTCTCGGCACCTCGCCCCGGATTGTACAGCAGCATCGAAGCGAGCTCCCGCCTTTTCGCCGAATTCATTGAAGGATCCGCGAGACACGCGACAGCCGCAACACTCAGCCCATCGACCGACGGCACCACAACCCCAACATGCCGCCCGGCATTCGCGCGCGGATTCGTTTTCACATATTCAGGATCCGACTCGTACCCGGGAAGTTTCAGCGTCTCCTCGAAATACTTCGGGCAATCCAGATAGATGATCGGCCGGTCGAGTCCCACGAACTCGAGCGCTACCGAGCTGAAATCAGTCACAAGAAGATCGGCGGCAATCAAGAGGGGATCGACCTGAAACGCGGTCACATGCCGGAACCTGGGATTCGCTTCATACTTCGCGAACCGTTCCTTCCAGTCGACCCCGCCGGTGTAAAACTCGTAGCTCGCACTCGTCGCTGGCGTGTGACTCACCGGGTGCAGCTTTACTATGACGTTCACATCATCGACAGACAGCAACTGCTCGATCACCTGGTCGCCAGACTCGCGCAGCGACCCGCCGGGATCCCACGCGGGGGCGTAGAGAATCGTCTTCAATGAAGTGTCGAGTCGCAGCTCTCGCAGGACCTGTTCCCGGTCGTACTTGCCCTGGAGCAGCGCATCTGACTTCGGATACCCGACGTTGACCAGCTTGTGCTTGCTGGTGTCGAGCCCATGAAGCCTGAACATGTGCTCGTACTGCTCGCGATGAAGCGGACCCGTCAGGAAGTGCACGTCGTAGTTCTCGACGTATTCCTTCGGGTACGCCTCGAACTTCGTTGGCTGGTTGTGAGAGATATTGATGCGGCGGGCAGACTTTGGGCCTTTCCCGTAGACCGATGCTGACAGGAACACGTCGGCCAGCAGGAACGCGCGGGCAAGCCGCGGATGAAATCGCTTCTCTGCCGGAACGTCGAATACGTGGAGGTGATCTTCGCGATCAGCGTATTCGCTCGCTATGTAAAACGAAATCCGCATACCCGCCCGGCGCTCCAGCTCCCTGAACACCGGCAGGATGAACTGGATAAAACCCAGCTCTTCCACAAAGATGATTACAACCTTCCGTCCCGCGACCCTGTCACTCGCCATCCTCGCGGAAATGCGAAGGACCCGAGCGAGTGTCGCTGCGGTCACTGTCTAGAGCGACCGGAGAACTACGCCAAGCGCGTCTTCGTGGCTCGCGGGGCGAACGTTGTTGTCGGCGCGACCGGGAGTGAGGAGCTCACTTTGCATCATTCGGGCTTTGTCCTCATCGAGGTATTGCCTGACGAACCTCGAAACGCCCCAGTTGGAGAAGCTACCCGCGAGGCTTACCTGGGCTGAGTTCACATTATCCGCTCCCATCGCGCGGGCAATAATCGCCACCCTATCCGGCGCGGCGTCCGCGTTGAATCGCATCAGCTCGGGCAAAGTGAATCCGCATGCAAGTCCGTGTGGCATGCCAAGCTGCGACGTGAGCGGATAGGAAATCGAATGTGCGAGCGCGGTGGCGGTGCAGGAGATCGCAAGTCCGCCGAGGAGCGCGCCTTCCTGCAGGCAGCGCCGCTTCTCGACATTAGATGGATCGCCGATCACATCATCAAGGGTGTCGAGCAAACGCGCGATTCCAGCCGTAGCAAAAGCTTCGCTCACCGCGTTCGACCGTTTGTTCCAGATCGACTCCATACAATGCGACAAAGCGTCGAGTGCTGTGAACAGTGTGAGATCGGGCGGAACTGTCAACGTCAGCTCAGGCACCAGCACCGCACGCTCCGCGTAGAGGCGCGGGTGCGATATCGAATACTTCGCGCCAGTCAACTCGTCCCAGACCGTGCCCCACATTGTCACTTCGCTGCCAGTGCCCGCGGTTGTCGGCACAGCGATGATCGGGGGCGGCGCGAAAGCGTCAGGAAATGGGGCACCGTCTTTCAGGTGCTCTGAGAACCATTCGCCGGAGAATCCGCCGGATGCAATTGCGGCGATGCCTTTTGCAGTGTCGAGCGCGCTCCCCCCGCCAATAGCAACGAGTACGTCGATGTCGTGTCGCGAGTCGAGCAGCGACGCCGCGTTGTCCCTTATCGACTGCACCGTCGGATTGGGCTTTACGTCGACGACCACCGGGATGTCAGCCTGGCCGAGTACGGCCTTCACAACATCGAGAGTGCCGCGGGCTTCCATGCCGCGAGTTGTCACGATGGACGCGCGCCGCCCACCGACCGCCGCGGCGAGCCACGAAAAATCTGGCGTCCCCCACTCAACCTTTACCGGATTGCTGAAAATCATGCGTCACCTCCGAATGCCGCCCGTGCTGACTCGAGATCTTCGATTGTGTCGATCTCTTTCCATGGATCGCCAACTGCTCGCAGGCACCTCACGACGTTTCCCGCCGCCGCAAGTGAAGTAAAGGCCGCGGTGTCGTAATCAGTAAGGCTGACCGACATCATGTGCCTCTCGATGGCGTCGAAGACGAGCGACGAATCCCGCACGACGGCAATGCCCGTCCACTCACCGGCGGCTTCATCGAGGGGAATCGCCTTGTTCGACTCGACAAGATGGTTGTTCGCGTCTACACGCACTTTCATTGCCTCGTCATCGACCTCTCCGAAGGCTGTCAGCAGATCGAGACAAGATTCGCCTGAGGCCGATGCCTGGAGAAAACTTTCGAGCATGCGCCCGGTGTAGGCGAGGTCGCCATGCAGATAGACGAAGGGACTGTTTCGCGCAAAGGCCCTGGCTGCGAGGAGCGATCCCATGTTGTTGCACTGTCGATAAAACGGGTTCGCGACTGTGGTCACTGAACCGCCAAGCGCTGAGCGGATGTCGTCGGCACGAAACCCCACCACGACAGCAAGGCGTGAGATGCCGGCGAGCCGCAGCAGCCTTACCGAACGGCCCAGCAGTGTTTCGCCGCCGATCGGCAGCAGGCCCTTGGGTGTCTCAGTCGTCAGCGGGTAAAGCCGGCTCGAAAGGCCGGCCGCGACGATTATGGCTGTATCAGGCATTCGCCGGTGAATGGGCTGCAGCAATGAACTTCATGAAACGCTCCCGCACTTCAGGCGGCTTTGTCTTTGGCCGGCCAAGGTTTGGCTTGGCGCCGACAGCAATCCGGAGATAGACGAAACCGAGGCGACGCGAGTCCAAGCTCTTCGCAACGAGCTCGACGAGCTGCGACGTATCGTGAGCGTGGAAAGAGTTGCGGTACCCGACCGATGCAGCAAAAGCTGTGAAGTCGATGCGGTCGGAGACGGTGCGCTGCCCTCCGGTCGAGTCGTGTGCATTGTTGTCGAGGAGGACGTGCACGAGGTTCGGTGGCGCATACGCGGCGAGCACGGCTGCGCCACCCATTCGCATCAGAAGCGCGCCGTCCCCATCGATGACGACCACACGAAGATCCGGTCGCGACAATGCGAGCCCCATCCCGAGCGGCGGTGCACATCCCATCGACCCTACCATATAGAAGTTGTTCGGCACGTCTCCCGCTTCGTACAACTCGCGACCCGTGAACCCCGTGGTGGCGATGAAGACGGTGTTCGGCCCGGCGAGGGACGATAGCGCTGTGAGTGCTTCGTAGCGACTGGGTAACGCATCCGAATCGCTCCCCACTTCCATTACCGCCTCAGCGCGAGGGGCACCAAATGCTCGATCCCGAAGAGCTTCCTTCGCGAACGTGCCGTTTTTCACCACAAAGAAGAACGGCTCGCCTCGCTCGATTGTCCTGTTGGCCTCCTCGAGTTGTGCTTCCGCCTCGTCGTCATCGGTGGCGAGATACGTCCACTGAATCCGCATGAGGTCAAGGAATCCCGTTGTGATCTGGCCCATGAGCTCGTGCTGCGGCTCGTCCGGCTTGCCGCCGGGTTCGCCCCGCAAGCTCACGAAGCCGAGAATCGGAATTCCAAACGTGTAGATCAATGATGTGAGCGGGGACGTCGCGTTGGTGAGCCCCGAATTCTGGCAGAGAAACACAGACTTGCTGCCGCCGAGCTGCGCACCGGCGCAGATCGCGATGGCGTCGCCTTCGTTCGCGGCCATCACGAGCTCGCACTCGTTAACTGCGTAGTTGATCAGGTCAGTGAGATACGAGCAGGGAACTCCGCTGAAAAAATTGAAGCCAAGCCCTTTGAGCTTGTCGCCAAACCGGCGGGTTTCGATCACGTCAGCTCGCTCGCCTGCATGAGATCTACGACGCTGTCGATGTCGATCCAGGCGCCGCGCGTGTAGACGACGGACACGGTCGTAGAGCCTGCAAGCTCATTGAACAGGTCGGCCATGCGAAGCGACTTGAAATCTTCACGCTTGGAGAGTGTGTCGAACGCCTCGTTCACTGCGGCCGCACCCCTGGCATTCACTTTCCAGAGCCCGATGAACTCACCCTGAGCGCTGTCGTGCGCGAGCGATGCGGACATCTCCTTCAGCGTCACCGCAGGGTTGAGCGCGGTGCGCGACCACGGTCTGTCGGTACGGACAAAATCCGTGTAACCGTTCCGGCTTGGCGTGTCGGCATCGACGACGATCGAAATGTCGGTTTCCGTATTGATCAACTCGTGCAGGACGTGATCCTTGAACACGATGTCACCGTACGATATGACGGTGTTCCCCTTGATCGCCTTACGGGCAGCATACAACGAGAACAACTCCTTCGTTGCGGCATGATCGTCGTTGTCGATGGCGGTTATTCCAGGGAAGTCAATCGCGTCCTTCCGGTATCCGCGGACGACGGTGACGTCGGTGATACCCATCCTGTTGAACGCATCGAGCTGGGTCGAGAGGATAGGAGTCCCGTTTACCTTGAGCAGCGTTTTCGGAATGTCCCTGGTAAGGTCGCCGAACTTCTCCCCCTGCGATGCAGCGAGCACCACAGCGTTGTACTTCTTTCCCGAAGTCGGCAGGTACCGTGTCTCAGCTTCCTCGAGCTCGTCAGCTCCCTGGAGATGGAAGATGTCAGACACAGTAGCGATGGTGCCTTCGACATTGACCAGGCTCTGGTCAGCAAAAATCTTTGCGCTGGTCGCGCGCATCGCAGTGATAGCCGTGCGCACATTGTGATTGGCCCAGATCACGAGACTTATGCCGAGATCGCGGAAGTGCTCGGTTGGCGTCGAGTAATACTTCGTGGGTACGAGAACCACCGGAAGTCGATTGCCCCACTCAGCCATGAAAGCATCGATATCTGATGGGTTTGACTTCTTGCTGTGGACGAGAATCGCGTCGGCACCCGCAGCCTGATAGGCTTCCGCGCGCTTCAGGACGTCCTTGAGTCCCCAGCCGGCGATGAATCCCTCGAGCCGGGCCACAACAACGAAGTCGTCATCGAGATGCGTGTCTTTCGCAGCTTTGATCTTCCCGCAAAACTCGTCGACATCGGCAAGCGGCTGCGCGTCACCGAGGAACGAGTTGGTCTTGGGGAAGAGCTTGTCCTCGATGCAGACGCCGGCGACGCCCCGCTGCTCGAGCTTGGTGACGAGCCGGCGCATGTTGTTGAAATTGCCGTAGCCGGTATCCCCGTCGAGAAGGATGGGTATAGTCGTGACGTCAGACATGAACTCCATGACGTCGAGCACCTGTGTCCAGGAGGCCTCATTGTTGTCACGCACGCCAAGAGCCGCTGAAATAGAGAGGCCGCTGCCCCAAATTCCCTTGAAACCGGCCTCCTCGACGATCCTTGCCGAGAGTCCGTTATGCGCCTCCATGATGAACTCGAGGTCGGGTGAGCCGATCATGTGTCGCAGCTTTGTCGTCTTCTTCATGGATGAAACTTATCATCAGCGGGGGTAGATTTCTGCTCGGGATGCTCCCGGGGCGCACTGCCCAGGTTCCGGAGGGGCAACTGTACCTACTCGAGGTTATCGATGGCTGCAAGCTATGAAGCGATAGAAGCGTTCGTGCGCGACGAAGTCTCGTCTCTCACAGGCAGGGAACAAGCTGAAGTCTCGGCCGACACGGTACTCGTTGGAGCCGGGCGGGTCGTGGACTCCGCCGACCTGGTGATGCTGTTGCTTTCGGCCGAGGACTACGCGCGCGACGAGCTTGGCGCTCACTTCGACTGGACCAGCGATAGCGCAATGTCCGAAGCGCGCAGCGTGCTTCGCAGTGTTGGCAGCCTTGCGAAGCACCTTTCGCTGCTCGAGCCGACCAGCTGATGGCGGCCAGACGTCCGCTGCCTCCGCGCGACAGGTCCGCGCCCGACACCGTCGTCGTCACCGGGGCATCACGCGGACTTGGTCGCTACTGCGCTGAGCAGCTTCACAAGGCGGGGTACAAGGTCATCGGGCTCGGTCGCACGATCAAGGACAAGCCGCCTTTCGAGTTCCGGTCGGCTGACGTTTCCGATCCTGTATCGATTGCTGCAGCGATGAAGGATGTGCGGCGGGATCCGGGCGTGTACGCACTCGTGAATGCGGCCGGCATCGCGTCAATGAATCTCGCCATCACGACGCCGTCCGAGACCGTCCGGCGGATCATCGAAACCAACCTGCTCGGCACCATCTTCTGCTGTCAGCAGATTGCGCCGGCACTGATCAAGCGTGGAGAAGGGCGGATCATCAACTTCTCGACGCTTGGGGTACCACTCGCAATCAAGGGAGAGGCGATATACATCGCTTCGAAGGCAGGCGTCGAAGGATTCACTCGTGTGTTCGCCCGCGAGCTGGCTCCGCATGGAATCACTGTCAATGCAGTGGCGCCAGGGCCGATCGACACCGCGCTGATCGCGAAGGTGCCTAAGGAAAATGTCGATGCCGTCGTTCGCCAGCAGATCATCCAGCGACAGGGCACACCCGCTGATGTCTGGAACATTGTGTCGATGCTGCTCTCGAAGGAGAGCTCGATGGTCAGCGGGCAGACGATCCATGTCGGTGGTGCGTAGACGTGCTTGTGCAGGGCCTTGGCATCCCTGAGTTCATTTCGAATGTCACTTCTTAGCCAACTCGCGGCTCGCAACGAAGGGAACCGCGAGCCATTCCTGATCGGCGCCGGCGGCACGCTGTCGTTCAGCGAGGTCGCTGATTCGATCGGGAACTCCCCTGAGCTCAGCGGCATTCCGCGAGGCGCGGTTGTCGCGCTGGTCGGAGACTTCGACGGGCCTACCATAGCGACGATGCTCGAGCTCCTCGACCTCGGTGCGATCCTGATGCCTCTGGCATCGGGGACGATTGCCGATCACGAGTATTTCTTCGAGCAGGGAATGGCGGAGTGGGTGATCCGCGATGGCAGCATTGAGAGGCGGGAAGGCGGAGGGGCCGAAAAGCACCAGCTGATCAAAGAAGTGCGAGACCGGAATCACCCAGGTATCATCTTTTTCTCGTCAGGCACGACGGGACGCCCCAAGGCGATTCTTCACGACTTCAACAACTTCCTCGAGCGGTATTCGGTCCCGAGGCCTCCGCTCAGGGCGCTCAACTTTCTCCTGTTCGATCACGCCGGCGGCATCAACACCATGCTGCATACACTTTTCAACCGCGGCGTCGTCATCGTTCCGTCAGAGCGCACCCCTGAAACGATTGCCGCCGAGCTCGTCGAGCACAGGGTGGAGCTCCTTCCAACCACGCCGACATTCCTTCGCATGATGCTGCTCGCGGGTGTATTCGACACAATGGAGTTTCCGCATCTGCGCGTGATCACTTACGGCACGGAGCGGATGGATCAGGGAACGCTCGACCGCCTGTGCCAGAAACTTCCCGGTGTCGACTTCCGCCAGACCTACGGACTGTCGGAGCTTGGTGTGTTCCAGGTGAAGTCACGCGCACGTGACAGTCTCTGGATGCAGATCGGCGGGAAGGGAATAGAGATGCGAATTGCCGACGGAGTGCTCCACATCAAGTCCGACAACAGGATGCTCGGCTACCTGAACGCGCCGTCGCCGTTCAACGATGGATGGTACGACACCGGTGACATCGTGGAAGAGGACGATGGATGGATCAAGGTCGTCGGGCGGGCAAAGGAGATTCTCAACGTCGGCGGGCTCAAGATTTTACCGAGTGAGGTAGAGCGAGTCGCGCTGTTGTATCCGGGTGTGCTCAGGGCAAAGGCTGTCGGCATGCCGAACCCCATCACCGGCCAGCACATAGAGGTGACGGTTGAGCCGGGTGACGGGGAAGTGATCGATCGCAGGGCGATGATGCAGCACTTTCGCGCGCATCTTCAGAAGCAGCTCGCGCCTCATCGTGTCATCGTCGGCAAGGTTGCGGTGAGTCACCGGTTCAAGCAGCAGTGAGGGATCGTATTGCCGGATTGATTGACGCTATGGGCGCCGGTCCCGTGTTCGTTCATTCCGACCCGTTCCGTGCGGCGCGCCTGGTGAAGCCGGTTCGCGATCGCGATGCGTACATCGACAGCCATATCGCTCTGATCAGGGAAGCGACGGAGGGCCGCGACATGTGGCTGCCATCGTTCAACTACGAGTTCGGCAAATCGCGCGTCTTCGATGTGGTGAGAAGCGAGTCGCAGCTCGGTCCGATTCCCGAGAGGTTCAGGACCGAGTTTTCCGAATGGCGGACACCCATACCAATGTTCGCGGTTGCCGGTTACGGTGCCCAACCGCAGCAGGAGTGGCGGGAAGGCACGGACCCGTTCGGGTCTGATTCGATGTTTGCCGAGCTGGTGGAGAAGGATGGGGTGGTGCTGTACTACGGGGACACCTTTCATTACAACACACTGGTCCATCGCGCGGAGCGAACGAATGGCGGCCCTGTGTACAGGTACGACAAGGTGTTTCATGGAGATGTCGTGATGGCTGACGGATCCGTTAACGCGGGGAGCCTCGTCTACCACGTGCGTCCAATGGGAACCGGGCTCGATTACGACTGGCCGCGATTGCTTCAGGAGGCTATCGACGAGGGCGTGTGTCGCCGGCTCGACGGCAACCCTGAGGTCCTTGTCGCATCAGCGCGAAAGCTGCACGATCTCTGGGTTCGCGACATGAGGTACGATCCGTACGCGCTGCTCGACGAAAAAACGCGGAAGTGGGTCGAGCCTGCGATAGAAGAAACCGGCAGGAGATTTGTGCTCACCGACTTCGAGGGGCCGAGTGACTGAGAACATCGGACTGGAGATGCATCGCTGGGCGGCTGATCTCTTTCCGATCTGCCGCTCGCTGACTGGCAACGGGGTTCGGGAGACGCTGTCGTATATCAGGGAGATCGTGCCGGGATTGACCGTGCATGAGGTGCCGTCGGGCACGCAGGCTTTCGACTGGACGGTTCCTGATGAGTGGAATATTCGCCGCGCGTTCATCGAGGATGAGTCAGGATCGCGCATTGTGGATTTTGCTGACAACAATCTCCATGTTGTCGGCTACTCCACTCCTGTCGACGAGTGGATGACCCTTGCCGAGCTTCAGCCGTATCTGCATTCACTCCCCGAGCAGCCAGATGCCATTCCATATGTCACGTCGTATTACGTGAAGCGGTGGGGCTTCTGCCTCTCGCATTCGCAGCGCGAGAAGTTGAAGGAGGGCCGTTATCACGTGGTGATCGACAGCGCGCTCGAGCCGGGATCGCTTACCTATGGCGAGGTGCTGATCGAAGGGAGCGAGAAGGAGGAGATTCTGCTCTCTACGTATGTCTGTCATCCGTCGATGGCGAACAACGAGCTTTCAGGGCCGGTGGTTGCGACGGCACTGGCGCGATGGATAGCGAGCCTGGAGAACCGGCGCTATTCGTATCGTATCGTATTCATCCCCGAAACGATCGGCTCGATTGTCTATATCAGCAGGCATCTCGAGGAACTTCGTCGCAACACAGTGGCCGGCTACGTGCTGACGTGTATCGGTGATGATCGTGCGTATTCGCTGCTCAGGTCGCGACATGGCAACACGCTCGCAGATCGTGCGGGCAAACTCGTTCTGACGCACCGCGCGCCTGATCACGTCGACTACTCGTATCTCGAGCGGGGGAGTGATGAGCGACAGTATTGCAGCCCCGGCGTCGACCTCCCTGTCGCGTCGATTATGCGGACGAAGTATCAGAGCTACCCCGAGTATCACACGTCGCTCGATGATCTGACGCTGGTTACGCCTTCAGGGCTCGAGGGGGGGTATGCGGCGGTCAAGTCAGTGATAGAGCTGCTCGAGGCGAATCGCGTTTATCGCGCGGTTTATCCGTGCGAGCCGCAGCTTGGCCGTCGGGGATTATACCCGACTTTGAGTACTCGGGGTTCGGGGAACTCGGTGAGGTCGATGACGAATTTTCTGGCGTATGCGGATGGGTCGCTCGATCTCATTGGTATTGCTGAGAAGATCGGGCTTGGCGCCGGTGAGGCTATCGATGTGGCGGCTCGTCTGGTTGCGGCTGGGCTGGTCGAAGCGCAAACAGGCAAGCGGAACTGATGCCGCCAGCTTCCGGTGGCCCGGCGACCGCCCGGAGCCACTCCGCTTAGATTTGGCGCATGCCTGACAGCACTGAAAGGAGTCTCCCAACCGACGGATCCATGCAGGTCTCCCTCGTTGTGCCTGTCTACAACGAGGAAGAGGTCATCGAGGCGCTTCA
>JBBREF010000119.1:0-11567 GCA_038203205.1 Gemmatimonadales bacterium
GTTCGACAGTCGCAGCAGCTGGACCAGCTGGTGGACCTGACCGCGAAGCTCGACCGGCTCCCTCGCCACATCAGCGTGCACCCGTGCGGCGTCATCCTCTCCGACACCTTCCTCCTTGACCGCACCCCCGTGCAACGCTCCGGGATGGGGCTACCGATGTCCCAGTACGACAAGCACGACATGGACCCGATGGGCCTCATCAAGCTCGACATCCTCGGCGTCCGCATGCAGTCAGCAATGGCCTTCGCGATCGAAGAGCACCGGCGCCTCACCGGCGAGACCATCGACCTGGACCGGGTCCCCCTCGACGACGAACCCACCTACGAAATGCTCCGCACCACCCGCACCCTCGGCGTCTTCCAACTGGAGTCCCCCGGGCAGATGGAACTGATCGGGAAGCTCCAACCGGCAGTGTTCAACGACCTGACCGTGGAGATCAGCTTGTTCCGCCCCGGCCCCATGCAAGCGAACATGCCCCTGCAATATCTGAAGGCACGGCACGGGGAAACAGCACCCGACCACATGCACCCACGGTTCACACCGTTCCTCGCCGAAACCAACGGTGTCGTCGTCTTCCACGAACAGGTGATGCGGCTCTTCGACGAACTGACCGGCTGCGGGATGGGGAAGGCAGATGTGTTCCGCCGGCACCTCGGCAAATCCGGCGACCTCGCCGAGATCGAAGCGTACGTGCGGAAGCAGGCCGCCCTCCGCGGGTTCCCCGCGCCAGTTGTCGACCGGGCGTGGAAGGTGCTCTCCGGGTTCGGCAGTTTCGGGTTCGCCAAAGCACACGGGGCCGCGTTCGCCCGCACCACCTACGAGAGCGCGTGGCTGAAAACGCATCACCCGGCGACGTTCTTCGCCGGGCTCCTCACCCACGACCCCGGCATGTGGCCCAAGGACCTCATCGTCGCCGAAGCCCGCAACCTCGGCGTCCCCGTGCTCGGCCTCGACGTGCAGAAATCCGCACTGAACTACCGAGTCGAGCAGCTAGGTGACGGGCAGCTCGCCATCCGCCTGGCCCTGCCCGAACTTGCCGGCTCCAGCGCCCAAGAGCGGCAACGCATCGCCGAGCATCAACCGTTCTCGTCATTGCAGGACTTCCGCGACCGGGTGCGGCCGCGCCGCCGCACGTTCGAAGCCCTCGCCCGGGTCGGCGCCCTCGACTCATTCATCGGCTACGACCGGGCCCGCCGCAGCGACCTCCTCGCCCACATCCAAGGCCTCGGCGGCAAGGCCCTCCCCGTCGGACCCGACCAGCTCGCCTTCGACATCGACCTGCCCCTGCCCGACTTCGACCGGACAGTCACCACCCTCGACCTCCGCGGCCGCACCCAAACAGACGTCGAACTCCGCGACCTTGGCCTCGCCGTCAACCAGCACCAAATGACCCGGTTCTACCCATTGTTCAAGGAACTCGGCGTCACCCCCGCCTCGGCACTCGTCAACCTGCCCGGCGGCACCGAGGTGCTCGTTGCTGGAGTCCGACGCGCCACCCACACACCCCCGATGCGCAGCGGCAAACGCGTCGTCTTCCTCTCCCTCGACGACGGCAGCGGGCCCGTCTCCAACGTGGTGTTCTTCCACGACGCACAAGCAGCGATCGGGGCACCGGTGTTCCGCACCCACTACGCCCTCATCCGCGGCCGAACCCGGCGCACCGGTGCCCGCGGAGTGTCAGTGACCGGAGAGCAGCTGTGGGACCTGCTTGACGTAGCCGAGAAAGTCCGAGCGCGTCAGGCCACGGAGCGGGAACAGGAGCGGGTGGTCGTTGAGGAGGCGGCGGCGGCGGCGGACAACGTCATCCAGTTGTGGAGGCAGAGGGCATGAGGTTCCAGATACTATTCACGGGATGAGCGTCCCTCTAGACGAGAGTGCGAATCCTCGCAGGCGGGGCATCGGGACGGCCCCTCCGGCAGAAGCACGGAGTCTCCTGGTAGCGCGAGCGCGTTCGTCCAGGGTCCGGCTTATGACTTTCAGCGCTCTGTGGCGGCGTTCTGTTATCGCTATTTGGCGCATTGAGCTGTGTGCCAACGTCGCTCCGGAGTAAGCGTCAGTGTCTTGTGTCCGCCGGTTTCGACACACGGAGGTTACGAGACAAGAGCGAAGTGCCGACTGTCGTCATGTTCCCCGCAAGAGGAACTCTCTGCGGGACGGGGGAATCTTCGATTCACTGCGCGTGCTGGCGGCTACTTGGGATCGACAATAGCGTCGGCATAATGGTCAACGACACCACGATAGAGGGGCAGGGTCTTTCCCAACGCCTTGAGTGCGACTCGTAAAGCGTCGCCGGGGCGCCCAGCGTCGAAGAGGGATAAAGCCAGGAAAGCTTCGCCTGCGGCGCCGACCGTCGCGTCAGGTCCAAGGCCTTCCAGAATCCTGATGGCTTCGGTAGTCTCCCCGACGTTGCGAAGTGAGCTGGCCAGCTGAATGAGAGCTTGAGAGCGACGGACAGGGTCGAGGCCAAGGTCCAGCGCACATCGGTACAGCGGGATCGCTTCCGCCTCCCGTCCAAGGAAGTCTTGCACCGACGCCCACTCATATATGGCGGCCGGATCATCGTCAGGCCGCTCTGCGACCAGGAGTTGCATTGAACCGAGAGTGGCCTCTGCGTCGGCGTCACTGGCCTCAAGCCAGAATCCTCTGATGCGTTCTTCCCAGGTGGCCATGGGCCTATTTTGGCAGACTGCAGGACCGCATGAGCCCTGCACGTATGGGGAACGTCATGCGGTCATAGAGAGCTCACGACCAGCAGCGCATCGAGATACCACGACTACGTCGCCCAATTCTCGACGAGCGACCGGCTCTATTCCAGCACCTCGCGGCCATGTGGCCAATCTCCCAGCCGATGGTCTTGCCCCGTTCACCGAAACAGCCTTGGATCGCGGCTCGATGGATCATGAACCACCACTTGTCGAGACTCGTGGCGCTGACAAAGCTCAGACTCGCGTACCCACGTTCGGCTTCATCCTGTTCGCCTGCGATCATATCCAGAATATTCGGTTGTCCATCCGTAATACCAAGCTCAAGTCGGTTCCAGAATTCGACGGGGGCCTCCCACTCGTCCGGTTGCCCGCGAGCGAGGTGATCGAGATAGTAGAACCGTCCCGACTGTCCGTATCGGTCGAAGACCGCCGACAGAAGCGGCCAGTGCTGATCCTCTTGATGCTCTTTGACTAGCTTCTCGACGTATGGTCTGTGTGTCGCAGCGGCCATATTTGCTTCGAGCGTTGACGCCACCAATGCGTCCATTTCCAGGACCCCGTGGCCCCAGCCTTTCATGACCTTGACCGTCGGCCATGTTCCGTTGTTGCGCAAATGAACAAGTCCCAGAACAATCTTCATCAGCTTCTCGACGCCAATCGAACCGAGCGTGAACACGCTGTCTCCATGAACTATGGGGTGACGAAGTCTCACGATCGCGTCGACCGCATCCCGGAGGAGGTTTTGCGCTGACTGGGCTTCGTTCAGGAGGGCCATGCTTTGCCCGAAATCGAGCCCATCCTTGAATCGATCAATCATTGGCCTTCTCCAATTCCGCGCATGGACCGCACCTCCCTCAATTCCGCTCGAGGTTAGCGAAAACGCTCCTCGTCGAACAACTGAGTGCCGCCCTCCATGGTCCATGCTGCGGCAAACGGCATCAGTGTTTCAATAGTGGCAACGCGAACGCCCTCGGCGGTCGGAAGAAGCACCCTGATGCCCGGGTAGTAATCAAAAAGGACTTGCCTGTCACGCCCGCACGGGCCGAAAACACCGCGCCCGTGATTGCCAACAGCGACGATCGTCCTAATTTCTCGCCCGCCCTGCGCACGCGCCGTGCCAAGCGCAACCAGCTCGGCGCATGGACCGCCGGTGAAGTGGAACAAATTCACCCCAACGAACATACGGCCGCCGACGTCTCGAACGGCCGCGCCCATAGTGTGAGCACCATCTTCATCCGGCCCAGCATCCGTGTTCGCATCGATGGTCTCTCTTGCGAGCTCAACGAGCTCAAGGTCTTCGGCCGTCGGCACCGAGAGTTCAACGTTTGAGAGCATGAGTGCAATCCTACGGATCGAACCGGATGCACCTCTTGCCTCGCATGCCCGCAAGCCGAACCCTCTACGGGACGCCGAGTATCTCCTTCCGATATTGAGCCCCCGCATCACGACCGCGACGATCGTGGCGGGTCCCATCGGCTTGGTGCCGACTGCTCTGACATGGCCGTGGCCTCTGGTTTTCCCGCCCGCGACGAGGGTGACGAGTTGTCATCATGCGACTCTGTAGTGCTTCATTCTGCACGCCGTAATGTCACACTCGTGACATGACTTCCAATATTCGGTTGAAAAGTCGCCTCGGGTTGGTCCTTCCCGCAGTGGGCATAGTGGTCATTACTTGGCTCGTCTTCTGGATGGCGCAAGGAATCCCCACCATGTGCAACATCGTCGCCCCGTGCCCCGGCGGAGACGTCAGGAAGGACGATGCCTCGATCTAACTCTGTAACGTCATTGGGGTGCCGGGCGGCCTACTTGGACACGTCGGTCGATCACTCCGTCGGCGACTTGACGCAACGGCAGGTTCCTGTTCCTGGCATAGTCGCGCATTGCCGAGAATGCTTGGCTCATGTCCATTCCTGTCGTGGCAGCAATAACACCTTTGGCTTGCTCAATGAGAATCCGGGAATCAAGAGCGTGTTGCAGCTGCTCTGACAGGACTTGGGATGTGCGAATGTTGCGTTCTTGCAGGATCCCGATTGTCGCCACGTTTGCCAGCGCCTGTGCGACGGCAATATCCGTGGGGGCAAGTGCACCGACGTGGTGGCTGAACAGGTTCATGGTCCCGATAATCTGACCGCGAACCCGCAGCGGCGTGGCATGAACGGACCTAAAACCGAGTCTGAGAGCCTCCGCACTAAACTTCGGCCACCGGTGGCTTTCTGCGTCAAGGTCACCAACCGTCACCGCCTCCCCGGTTCGGAAGCAGTCGAGGCAGGGGCCATATCCGCCCGCCAGTTGAAAAATTTCGACGAGTTCCGCTTCTTCGCTGGTGGAGGCGACAAGCTCTAGTAAGCCAACGTGGTCGACAATCAGAAGCCCACCGGCCTGAGTGTCGAGAATTTCGGTACATTTCTCGACGAGCCAGTGAAGAAGATCTACAACGTCGAAGTCGTCGATGAGGATATCAGCCAACTTGACGAAGGCGTCGCTGAGCTGCGCTTCACGTGTCTTGGTACTCATCGTCGTCTTCTCTCAGCCTGAATATTTTTCATGGGAAAGTCTTCTCGAACCTGAGGGTGCCGGCCACCACGTCACCTGCGACAGCCTGGACTGTCCGTCCGTTGGAGAAAGCGTATGCCTGCAACCGGGAGTATGCGATGGTCGCTGTGGTGTCCAGATGCACAAGGATCATCCCGGTTGCCTGATGCACTTCACGGCGGAGCGCAGGTGTTGAGACTGATTCCGGCGCAACGTCATCGGCGGCCGATGCCATTGCTCGTTGCACTGCGGCAATCGCGATTGCAGAAGCGATGACCAGCGAGGTATTTTGATGCTCCTGTTTTAGCTGGCCCGGTTTAGTGTGATGAAGGGTAGCAACTCCCACTGTGACCGCCCCCATTCGCATCGGCACTGAGAAGAGCGCAGCCACCGGAAGTTCGCGCAACGCCGCGCCGAAGACTGGCCAATCGTTGTGGCCGCCCGAGCGAACGTCCGGAAGCAGCACCATGTCACCTGAGCGTGCCGCTGACCATTGAGGACCTTCGCCAAGCTCGAATTGGAGCTCATCGATGCGCGCAGAGACGGCGTCACTCGAGCACAGGCTCGACTGAGTTCCGGACGAAGAGATGACCGTAACCGATACTCCGGAGATGGGAAGAGAACTCAGAAACGGACGACACAAATCGATTGCCTCGTCAGGTTCAGGAGTAGGCACCCGCGGACCTGCAAAACCGGTCATCTCAGTCCGCTCGTCAAAACGGCGCGAGCTACAACGTCCGGCAAGTAATTCATGATGATCTCTCGCAGCGGCTTCCAGAGAATGGGATCGTAACGTCACGTTAGCGCGAATGGGCAGGAAACGCTCCATCTCTTGACGCGTTGCTATGACCATATGACTTTGTCGTGGACTACACCTACCAAATACGACTATTCGCCAAGACACGCAAGGAGTTCACTCCTGAGTACGAAAACGAGGCCGTACTCAGAACCAGGAATTTCCTGCGCAAGGACGCTTGCTGATCAAATACCGGGCGCACTGACGAGCGGCTTGCCGGCGAACGCACCGGGCCGGCAATGGAGAGGGACAGCCCGAACTGGGACGTAAACACGACACGATCGTCGGAGTTTCCCTGGCAGCAGTGCACCAGGACATCACGGATAACTCCGCCAGGAGAAACTTCATGTTGTGAACGGCCGGCACTGTCCGCTCGGCAGCACCAGGACGCCCGCGTTCTGAGTTGCATCACCACTAACAATCACGACGTCAGGCTGAACAGCGAGGCGTCGCACGTGATCGGTCGCTTGGACCAAGCGGGGGTGCGCTGCGCGGCGTCCATCGAGGTGCGGGTCGGACGAATGCGCAATCTCTACCATCTGCCACCTCGTTTCACCATGCACTTCACGTTGTGCAACAGGAGCGCCACGATCTGAGAACGGGCATCGTGGCGATGGCAACACCGAGAGTGGTCGCGACCGTCCAACTGCAAGTGGCGAACAGGACAGCAGCCCGACTCGGCACCCCGCAGTCTTTTGGATTCCCGATATTACGCGGCTGCAAGGCCTACCCATTTCGCCTTCATGGGGCTTAGATGCAGTCGTGAGCTATCCAGGTAGGAGCGACTCTGCTGCGTTTGACCGGATTGTAATGAGCTCGGAAGTTCTGCGCGTGATGCTCGACGAAACAGCGAACGGGCATGAGTTCGCGTTCAGCTGCCTGTTCGACGAACTGGGAACGGAAACGTACCGCGTCTCTATGCGAATCTTGGGAAGCCGCGGGAAGGCCGACATAGCTACGCTGGAAACCTGGCTGTGGGTGTGGCAACACGCGGCATCACTGAACCTGACACCATCCTCTGCCCGTGAGAAGATTCTGACCATTGCCCTGAACGTGAGTAATTCAGTCAAGTTGACGGAATAGATCGACCACTGTTGGGTCAGGCCGCGAAGGCACGACCGAGCAGCTGGCACGCCACAAAGCTCAACTTGACGCTGCTGACCTCACACTCGAACTGGCAAAGGTAGGCATGGCCACAACATTGGCCATGCCGTCACAGTCTCGCCGCCGCCGCCGATCTGGGCAAGCACCGGCGGTGTCATCCTCAAGTTCTAGTCCCGTGAGACCTGAGCCTCGGGCCACCAGCCGAGCCAGTCGTGCATCCTGCCAAAGCACTGATATTCGACTGTGACGGGCTACAGACTCCGAGATTGGGGCCACACTGAACTTCATGAAAAGTCTGACCCGCGCCTCGCTGGTGAGCGGAGCATTTGTGGAACTGGCCGACGCCTTGGTCGGTGAATATGACGTGCTCGATCTATTGCGCACCCTGGTCGACCAATGCGTGGTGTTACTGGACGCCACCGCAGCTGGCATTCTTCTAGCGGACCCCAACGGCAATCTTCAGGTCGTCGCCTCCACGAGTGAAGAAAGCCAGATCGTCGAAGTGTTGCAACGTGACGCGGGAGCAGGTCCCTGTGTCGACGCGTACCGATATGGGTACGTCGTCACGCTCAGCGATATCGCCACCGGCGCCGATCGGTACCCCGCTTTTCAGGTCGCCGCGCTGTCCCAAGGTTTCCAATCCGTTCATGCCATTCCGATGCGGTTTCGTCCCCGCACCATCGGGGCGCTGAATCTTTTTCGCACGGCGACAGGCGTGCTCAGCGATGAAGACGCGACAATCGGTCAGGCCCTCGCCGATGTTGCGACGATCAGCCTTCTCCATGAACGTACGGCCCGAGAAAATACTGCGGTGAACGAACAACTCCAGCGTGCCCTCGACAGCCGAGTGTTCATCGAGCAAGCCAAGGGAGTCATCGCTGAACGCAACGGCATCACCATGGATGAAGCTTTCCTTCGGTTACGCCAGCACGCCCGTTCGCATCAAGAGCCGATGCACACAAGCGCCGCAAACGTGATCAGCAGCCTCGTCATGATCTAGGCCAGCATGTCCCCTTCACGCTCTGCGTGAGCCATGTATTCGTAAACTCTGCCGAGCCCGACCACGACACCAGCAACAGCCGGACCAAGACCGCCGTGAACTGGACGATCTGTGGTCGACCTTCCGATATCTGTTCCCTGTCAACTGGAAGCCGCGGCACCGACCGCCAACGCCAAGCTTTCCGACGGCGAGAAGGGGCGTTTCTCGAACAGTGACGGATAGCGTCAGAAGTTGTTTGCTTCTGGACCGCCGTGAAACTAGGTGTCATGAGTCATGAGTCATGAGGTTGGTGACACTACGTGCCGGGATTTCCTGAACCGCCAGGAGCAGGATCGGGCCAACCAAGATGAACCACAAGGTCAGCCACGCTCAGCCAGCGGTACCTGGTTCCGTCAGCCGTGAAATCGTTGGGTTGGCCCAACCAGATGCCGGAAACAATACGACCAGCGTTGTTCCTCGGGTTGATGAGAACAGTGGGCAATTGCCCATGCCGGTTCAGAGGCAACAAAATTCTCTGGGACCGCTTCATCACGCTCTGTCTGAGCAGCGTAGCGAGCATCTGGCTCTCGACGTGCACGACGCCCTCCAAACGGCAGGACAGGATTGCTTCGTCGTGGGACGGAACACATCGTTGCCCACAGCCCCACGGTCATAATGTCAGCCCTCCGACGGCGCGGCAACGTGCCGACGGAACAGAACCACCCCCAGAACGAGGGCGTTCTGCCAGTTTCCTCGATATGGACTCTGGCGTAGAGGAGACTGCTTTCATAGAACCGATTGTGACGGGTGCGCCGACTAGGGTGACGTCTATCATCAGAGAAACGAACTACCGAGCAATGCACCAGCCGGCGCATGTCCAATCCCCGGCGGTGAAGGAGATTCAATGTCGAATCATCACCATGAACCCTGCACCGTCGAAGACCTCGAAGTATGTGGTCTTTCAGATCATGAATGGCGGGTCGCTGACCGGCGGCAAGATGAACAATCACCTGAGAAAGTCTTGGGCTACATCAACCACAGCGGATCTACATTCGAAGTGCTCAACGTAGAAGCGCCCTACCGGGATCTGAGATTTGGTGAGTTTCACACGGCGGTCGCATCGTTCGCTGTGGCGTCCACTCGCTGAGGTTTATGTGGAGTGAGCCCGAAGACTTGTAAACGGTGCCGAGTTCCCTGACCCCAGCGTTCAGTGAACTATTCGCCGGGTGATTAAACGTTCTAAAACCGTTCCGGTTCATCGACCGAGCTGACGTCTCGATAACGTACGCTCGCGCCCATTCCGGCGACGACATGTGGTGGAAGCGCCGAACTAGATTCGATCAGAGCGCCAAAGCTGAAACGCGAACAGCTCGCCCGCACCCTAGCGCAGGTGACCGAACGGTACTTCGCCGGGAACACAAGTCCTATTCTCCAGCGCCGGGGTACCGATTATGTGCTGGGGTGGCACTCCGGGCAGAACCGTTCGGTCCAGTGGAACTGGTGGCCGTCATCGCCGTCCCCGAGCCACAATCCCGGGACCTGCCGGCCGCACACGTCGACCGGGTTGACCAACACAGTTGGCATGTGCCCCTCGGCCCCGATCACCAACGTGACCGTCTTGTCGAGCACGACGCCCATCTTCAGCAGCGAGACGGGTTCAGTTCTAACGAAGCTCACGGCAGTACCTCACGGTCGTTCAGCGCGGACTCCGCGGCAGAGCTGCCGCAGAAATAACTTACGTCGTCGCAGAGGATTGGCGTGAACTGTCCAAAGGTACCTGTCTAAAACAGCGTTGCTTAAATTATAAGTACCGACCGGTACGCGGCAGCCAAATGGGAGCCCCAGTTGGAGTGCCGCCCTAATGGGGCACAGTTTGAAATGCCGTCCGCTCCGGGCGGCCGAGCCTTTTGTGTTCTCAGCCGGCTGCACGCCAGGCCGCAGAATGGTAGGAGTTTCGGCCGTCAATCACGAACAGTGTCTTCATGAGGGAGCCCGCCCACACCTGGTCGAGCTCGCGAAACTCGGGCCATTCGGCTACGAGCACCACGGCGTCCGCGCCGCGCAGGGTCTCTTTGAGAGATTCCGAATAGGTGATCTGCAGATGCCGCGCGCGGGCACTGTTGATGGAATGCAGCCACGGGCAGCACCGCCGGGCCAGAGCATTCCGGAAGGTTCCCTCAGAAAATCAGCACTGAGAGCGGCGAACTCCTCACTATGAAACGTTTCCACTCACTCCGAGACCTGTCGCACGGTCGCGTCCAAACCGTGACCCAGACCATGACGACAGCAGTCCTGATCTCAGATTTTCATCGCGAACGCGTTCATGAATTTCCGCTACGCCGTCCCCGAACTGACCAATAAAACCACATCTGCCCCAGCCCGCCAGTCTGCCTCTCACCCATAAAATTCTGAATTTACATCCCCATCAAAATCTAGATCCAGCCCCACCGCATTGACGGCTGATGGAACCTCGGCAGAGGGTATGGGCTGGACGTTTCTAATACCCACCATTAGTAACAGGGGAATGGGAAACTGCTCGTTTTCGTCCTCATTGGGTGGGAAATCAGTCTCGGTGACATGCAGTTGGGTCGAGGCACTCAAAACAAGTGTGTGCGAGGCTACCTCGCTGTTTTCTTCTAAAACAAGCACTTCAACTGCGACAGGTGTGTCCAGTTGCGTGGCATGAGTGACGAAATACACCAACGCGTCAGAGGTCTCCGTGCCCGTGATCAGCATTTCGCCGTTGTACGATATCTGCTTCATGTCAGGACCATAGGCTGGAACAGGGTTCTCGGCGACGCCCTTGACAAAGCTTCTCTGCGTGGCTTCACGGATTCCTACACAAGCATCAGCCCCGCAACGAGGATGCCAATATTTGCGCCCTGGTGGCTCATCCACTTGCCAGCTCCGAACCCCGCATTCGCGGGCACCGCGGACCCGGCGGACCCCGCTGAGAGTCCATGGCGGCCAGGCCGCGTTGGTCTTGCGCCTTCGAGAACCGTTGATGGCGCCACGGCCGGCCTGCTCGGGTCACAGAGCTGGCCCGATAAGGGAACGGCGGATTCAACCGGTCGTCGCAACACTCCATTTTTGAGAGGTGTTGCCGATGTGGTCGAAGTTTGAGCTGGTGGAGATGCAGGCTCGGTTTTGGGTGTTGATGTCCAAAGGGTCGACGCTGACGGCGGCGTGTGATGCTGTGGGAGTGAATCGACGAACTGGACGGCGTTGGAGATCATGTCAAAAGTGCACGAGCTACTCGAAATTCTTTCGAAGAGCTCGCGGGACGAAACACCGTGCGCGTTGCCGTAATGACCGCGTACCGCGAACTGGCCCGCCGAGGAATCTCGACTCGCGTCGCGGCCGACTTGGTCGGGATCCCTCGAGCGACCGCCACGCGCAAACGGCGCGCTCCGGTGCCCGGGCCTGCGCCGGTCCCGGCGAATAAGATCGG
>JBBREF010000120.1:0-11433 GCA_038203205.1 Gemmatimonadales bacterium
GCTTTCGCACGTGACAGGCTCCAGCATCCATAAGTGCCGGACGCCGCTTTACGCTTAGATTTGGCGGATGCCTGACCGCACTGAAAGGACTCTCCCGACAGATGGATCGATGCAGGTCTCACTCGTTGTGCCGGTTTACAACGAGGAAGAGGTCATCGAGGCGCTTCACTCGCGGCTCGTGCAGGTCCTTGGGCCCGCGATAAGCAGCTTCGAGGTGATATTCGTCAACGACGGCAGCAAGGACCGCACGCCGGCGATGGTCGACTCGATCTGCCACGCCGACAACCGGTTCAAGGCGCTGCATTTCTCGAGAAATTTCGGGCATCAGGCAGCCGTCACTGCGGGGCTCCACGCGGCAACAGGAACTGTCGTGGTCGTAATCGATGCAGATCTCCAGGATCCGCCGGAGCTGATCATCAAGATGATCGAGAAGTGGTCAGAGGGCTCGGATGTCGTATACGCCCAGAAGCAGCGCCGGATGGGAGTCGGGCGACTCAAAAAAAGCGCCTACTATATCTATTACCGTCTGCTTGCCAAACTGACGGAGATCGAGGTGCCGCCCGACACCGGCGATTTCTGTCTCATGGATCGCAAGATCGTCGACCTGCTCAACGCGATGCCGGAGCGGAACCGGTACATCCGCGGGCTCCGGGCATGGCTCGGCTTCCGCCAGACCGCGATTCTCTTCGAGCGGCCCGCGCGCTACGCCGGCGTCACCAAATATCCGTTCCGGAAAATGATGGCGCTGGCAATCGACGGTATTCTGTCCCTGTCGAAGGCGCCTCTCAAGATCGCGATGTACTTCGGGTTCGCCGCATCTGCAGTCAGCTTCCTGCTCGGACTCTATTTCGTTCTCGAGAAGCTGTTCGGACCAGGCCACCTCGCACGTGGCTGGGCGTCGACAATAGTTGTCGTCCTGTTCCTGGGTGGCGTGCAGCTGATCTGCCTTGGAGTGATCGGCGAGTTCATCGGACGCATCTATGACGAAGTGAAGCAGCGGCCTCTGTACGTCATAGGCCGCTCCACCGGGCTGTAGTGGCACCTCGAGACGATCGTTCGTTCGGAACTGTCGCGGCCGCGGCGTCTTTTTTGGCCATCGGACTCGCCGCGATCTACTGGACGGCCCGCATTGGTTTCGTAAATCCCGTAATGCCGGTCATTCAGGTGGCCGGCCTTTCGCTGTTCCTTATCAACGTCCCCCGCGCGTTGACGATGTTCACGAATAGCGCGAACGGCCGCTGGGCATGGGCTACCACCCATTCGTTCTACTGGCTGATCACGGTCATGCTGACCGTGCTCGTTGGAAGATTCGTTGGCGCACCGGCGCTGCCTGTCTTCGTCGTGCTCGGCATCGTGACGTTTGTGGTTACCTTAGCGGACTGGCTTCGCTCCGGTTCCCTGTGGCGATCGGCAATCGTGATGATCGGCAGCCTGGCGTTTTCGACTTTCGCCGGCGGTGTCGTCTGGGGGCGAATCTACAAGAGCCCCTTGTTCATGGAGATGCTGTCAGTGGACGGCATAGTTCATCATGATCCGATCGGGCTTGCGGGTCTCGCGAACATGCTGCTCACGTATCGCATTCCGACCCCTGGACTCGACGGCCTGCCCCACATGGCATATCACTGGGGCACCCCGTGGATGTTCGCTCAGCTTTCGGAGCTGCTTGGGACGAGCACGCTCGAGTTCTACAATTTCGGATACGTCGTGACGATGCTGCCGTTCTTTTTCGGCGGCATCCTGTGTTTCGCGACTCAGGTTCGGAAAGCGTGGAAGCCCGACGTTCGCTTCGACCTCCGCGAGAACCTCCCGCTACTCGGAATCTTTCTCGTTGCCGTGGTTGGCGTGTTTCCGATTACGGGCATGGACAAGATGGGAGTCTGGACGTCGAACCTGATGATCTCGGAGTCGTACGCGGCCGGGCTTCCTGTCGCTCTGCTTCTGCTCGCGATCACCGTGGTCTACCAGAAAAGCGAGAGCCGTGACTGGATCTTCCCGGCGCTCGTACTTCCGCTTGGGATACTGCTTCTCGGATACCTCAAGATCTCGCTGATGATCCTGGGGTTTCTGGCAGTAATGTACGTTGGCGTACGTAAGCGCCTATACCGTAATCCAGGCTTTCTCGTCATCGGAATCGCGCTGACCGCAGCGTTCTTTTTCACGTACTCCAACGTTTCATTGCCGGAGCACCGCGAGGGCCTGGTCCCGCTCGATTTTCTGAAAGGATTCGTTCCGCCGAGCTGGTGGCCGTATTTCCTGCTCGTCAATCTTTTCTGGTCGTGGGCTTACGTCGCGTTGAGACTGCGTGAAGAGGGGATTCGAACCTTCGCCGAGCTTCGTGCCGGCCTCAAAAGCGGAAACATTCTGGATGCGGAGATTGTTTTCATCATTGCTGCAGCCGGAATCGGGCCTGGATTCGTCACACATATCGACGGCGGCTCGGCATTCTATTTCTCTGACATCCAGCGATGGCTCTCTGTCGGCCTCATCATTGCCGGCGCGGGGACTCTTCTACGGCTTCCCGTTCTGCTGACGAAACCGACGAACCGATTTTCGCTCGGCCGCATCAGGATGCGGACGATCCTCGTGTTGTTCATTTCTGCCCCGCTGCTCGCCTCGTTCTTCGCGAATTCGGTCTACTGGACACAGCGAATGGTCGAGGCAAATCGAGGCACACGCGCCGCGATAGCGAAGGCCGGCGGTGTTGAAGCGACGAAAAACCATTTGTTGATTTCCGAGTTGCTGTCGCTCGCATCACTGCCGCGTGCGGAAAGGAGAAGGACAGCGTTGTTCATCCCCCAGACTGAAGCGAAGTACTGGACTCTCCTCGAGAGACCGGGCGCGTGCAGCTTCGCCGGGCACGTCGCCCCGACTCTTACGGGAATGGCAATGGTCGACGGAATGCCGGCGCACGGTTGCAAGCTGAGCCGGTATTACGGCCTCGGGTTATTCGACGCTCGAAGCGTCCCGCAGGCGCCTGTCGATACGCTCCCCGAAAACCTCTGCCGTCGTGCCGCACGTCACGGGCTCACTCGAGTGTTGACACTTCATTTCGATTCAACGGGACGCGCCAGCAGGCGCGTAGACGAATGTCGCATCGCGCCGTAGAGATCGACGATCGCGAGACGATCGTCGTCGGCGGATCGATTGCGTCGGTTGTTCTGGCGACGATCTACGCCCTCGCCCGCGTCGGGTTCGAGAACCAGATGCCCGAAGTGCTGCGCTCGCTCGGACTTTCACTGTTCATCCTCGCGATCCCGTACTGGCTGTGGCGCGCCTTCCGGAAGCGCGACTCGGATTTCGTCTGGGTAAGATCTCAGCCATTTATCACGCTTGCCGCTGTCGCCTTCACAGCAGCGATCGCTCTCGTCTCCGGGCCGGCCGCCAGTGGAGTTGGCCTTACTCTGTCGACGCTCGGTTTTATTGGCGCGCTGATCGTGCTGTTCAGCTGGCTTCGCAACGGGGGATTCAGGTCGCGGATAATATTTTCGCTCGGTGCGACGGTGGTGTCTGCATGGGCCGCAGGCGTCGTGTGGACTTCGCGCTACAAGATGCCACTCTACTGGGAGACGTTCGTCACCAACGCGAACGTGCATCACGATCCTGTTTACCTGATCGCGATCGGCAACATGCTCCGGACATATGGCGTTGCCAGCACCGGGCTCGAAGGAGTGCCGTACACGTTCTACCACTATGGCACTCCGTGGCTGTTCTCCCGCTGGGCCGATCTCGTCAACACGGACCTGATGAGCTTCTACAGCCTCGGTTATGCGCTCATCCTGATTCCGCTCTTGTTTGCGTCGATCGCGATGCTCGCTGTCGAAGCACGCAAGGCGTCGCTGTTGCCGAGGACGCAGGGGTGGCTCCGGTCGAACTGGTGGGGATGGCTTGCGGTCTCGATCGGCACGATCGGTATCATCCCTGATTCCGCGATGTACGCGATGGCAATATGGAATGCGCACGCACTGATATCTGAGTCGTATCTCGGCGGACTTCCGATTTTCATGATGGTGATCGCTACGTGTATCATCGCGTGGCGTGCCGAGCAGCGCAGTCTCGTCCTGCTCTTCGTTTTCCTTCCCCTTGCACTCGCCGCGCTCGCGTTCCTGAAGATTTCGCTGATGGTGCTGCTGTTCGGGATGGTCGTTTACGTCCTGTTCCGCACACGTGTTCTGTGGACGCTCACCGGGGCCGCATCGACAGCGGTGATGTTCATCGCGGGGTATCTCGCGTACAAGGCTGTTGCATTGCCTGCCCATAACGGTGGGATTACGGCGTTTCACTTCATTCGCAACGAGACATTGCCGGGCTGGCACCAGTTCTTCCTGCTGGCGCACTTCGCCTGGACGTGGGTTTACGTCGCGGGGCGAATGTTCGAGGAGCGTATCGACGACGTCGCGGGTTTCTGGGCGGCTGTGAAAGCGAGAAGTATCATCGACGTTGAGGTTCTGCTCGGTGTTTCACTCCTCGGATTTCTTCCGGGAGCAGTACTGCTCATCCATGGCGGGTCTGCGATTTACTTCTCGGATGTTCCAAGGTGGCTTGCGCTCGCACTGTTGCTGGCGCGCGTCGGACACTGGAGGAATCTCTGGCGTGAACGTCACGGGTCCCGCGCGCCAGCCGCCAACTCGATGCGCCTCGCACCGATCCTCGCCGTATTCATCGCCGCTCCGTTCATCGCGACGATGTTCCTCAACACGATCAAGCCGCCGCTTCGATTGCTGCGCCAGAATATCTCGCTTCGCAGCGACATCGTATCCCGCGCAGGGGCCGAGGCCGAGCTTGGGGCGGGGAATCGGAAGTTGCTTGTGGATCCGGAGACACTCGAGGCCGGACTGAGGAGAGGCACCTACTATGATATTGTGACTGCTCTCCGGGAGATCGGCGCGATACCCGCGGGCGAGAAGGACGACATGGTTCTTTTCATTCCTCAGTCGTACAGGAATTACTGGGCAATGTTCGACGTCGATGATCGCTGCACGTATGTCGGCTTCGTCGCTCCATCGGTGTCGGAGATGGCGATGATCGACGGTATGCCCGCTTTCGGCTGCAAGATCACCGACCAGTACAACATGCAGCTATACGCGCCCCGCGAGCGCGATCAACTGCCGGCTGATGTAACTGACACCGCGCTTTGCGCGAGGGCAGGTGCGAAGGGATTCAGCCGAGTCATGATTCTCGCCCCGGATCAGCAGGGCGCACCGCGCCGTCGAGTCGTCGAATGTGTAACTTGACGCCATGATCGAGACGATCAAGACTGGAGATCAGCTCCTCGCGGTAATCATATCGCGCGACTTTCACGAGCCGGGAATTCATTTTTTCACTCCGAACGACCTGTCGCAGCAGCTTGCGTACATGCGTCATCCGGCGGGAAAGGTGATAGAACCGCACGTTCATAATCCTGTGACCAGGAACGTTCACTTCACGCAGGAAGTGCTGCTGATCAAGCGCGGCCGCCTGCGCGTCGATTTCTACGACGACACACAGGCTTACCTCGAGAGCAGGGTGCTCGAGGAGGGAGATGTGATACTCCTCGCGACGGGAGGCCATGGCTTCGAGGTTCTCGAGGAAATCGAGATGATCGAGGTCAAGCAGGGGCCCTATGCAGGGGACCAGGACAAGACGCGGTTCACTGGAGTATCGGCTGACCGCATCGTCGTGAAGGAGTAGGGCTCTCTCGTGATCAACGGCAAACGGGTGATCGTAGTGTTGCCCGCATACAATGCCGGTCGCACTCTGGAGAGGACGATCGCCGAGATACCGCCGGGAATAGTCGATGAACTGCTGCTCGTTGACGATGCGTCGGGTGACGACACGGTCGAGGTGGCGCAGCGGCTCGATATCCCATACGTCGTCCATCCTGTGAATCGCGGTTACGGCGGGAACCAGAAGACATGCTACGCTGAAGCCCTCAAGCGCGGCGCAGACATCGTGATAATGCTGCACCCTGACTACCAGTATTCGCCGAAACTCATAGGGGCAATGGCATGGCTTGCGGGTTCCGATGAATTCGACGTGGTGCTCGGCTCGAGGATTCTTGGGGACGGTGCCAGAGCTGGAGGAATGCCTCTCTACAAGTACATAGCCAACCGGGCGCTGACCGCGTTCGAGAATGTATTCCTCGGTATCAAGCTTTCCGAGTTTCACACCGGGTATCGTACGTTCACGCGGGAGGTGCTCGAGAAGCTGCCACTTCTCGAGTGCTCAGACGATTTCGTCTTCGACAACCAGATGCTCGCCCAGGCAGCGATGTTCGGGTTCAGGATCGGCGAGATATCGTGCCCAACGCGTTACTTCGCGGAAGCGTCGTCGATCAATTTCCGGAGATCGGTGGTCTACGGGATGGGTGTGCTTGCGACCGCGGTGAGATTCAGATTGCACCGCATGGGTCTCAGAAGGGATACGCTGTTCGATCCTGCCGGGCGGAAAATATCCTGACACCTGACGAGAAACCGGAGCGTCGTCTCGTCTGGGAGCCGCTGCTGGGTTTTATCGTCATGCTTGCCGTCCTGGCATTTACCCACGACATGTGGCGCGACGAAGTGCGCGCCTTGTCGGTCGCGACGCGAACGGCATCGTGGAGCGACATGCTCGGTGCGCTGCACGAAGAAGGTCATCCCGTCATCTGGTATGCGATCCTGCGTGCGGCTTATGCAATCTTCGGCAGCGTACTGGTTCTGCCGGTCACAGCGCTCTTCATCGGTGTCACCGCCGCATGGCTGATCCTGCGCGAAGCGCCGTTTACGTTTGCTGTTCGGTTGCTCGCCGTGTTCGGCGCGTTTCTTGGTTACGAGCTCAGCATTGTGGCGCGCAATTACGGTATCGGCGTGCTTTTCCTCGTTGCTGCCTGCGCCCTCTACGGGAAACGCGCGGAACGCCCATGGCTACTGGGAATCGTGTTGGCGCTGCTGGCGAATACCAGTGTTCACGCGGCAGCGGCAGCTGCGTTGATAGCCGCCGTCTGGGCGACTGATCTGCTGGTGGGGAGAACGCGAACCAACGCGTTGTGGACCCTTGCGTCGCTGTTGGTTGTAGTCATCGCAATTGTTTTCGCACTCGACACGGCGCGGCCGTCGGCAGAGATGGCGTACGCGTTCGACTGGTCCAGCCTTTCTCCGGCAACACTCAGGGAGGCGTTGTTTCAGGACCCCGGCAGCGGACTGCGAGGAGTCAATGGCGCGAACATAGTGGCGTCTGGCGAATTGCCATGGGTGCGGCTCGGCATCGATCGCGACCTGATCTCTCGCATACTCGTGAATGTTGCCGTGGTGAGCATCGCATGGGGTCTTCGCCGGAACATCGTACCGCTCATCGCCTTCATCGTCGCTGTGCTGGGATTTGAGCTGATTTTCAGGGTCATCTACCCCGGAGGCCTTCGTCACTATGCGTTGCTCGCCTTCCTGATCATCGCGATATGCTGGATTGCGATCGTGACTTCAGAGCCAGGTGATCGCGCGGCGGCGACGCGGAGAATCTCCTACGGATTGATGCCGCTCCTGATTCTTCAAGCGATCGCCCTGCCGTTTACGGCAATCCGCCACATCCGGAATCCGGAGTCGATGGGGGCCAGTCTCGGGCGCGAGATCAGGACAACGTCGCGGTACACGAACGCGATTCTCATGTCCGAGCCGGATGCATTGATGGAAACGCTCCCGTACTACGTCGGCAATCCCGTCTTTTTCCCCAGACAACGCGAATTCGACTACAGGGCCTACTTCGACAAGGGTGGAAAGCGTAAGAAGCTGCTCCGGCTGAGTGAGCTGATGGCTATCGCCGACAGTGTTGGCTGCGAGACCGGCAGACCGGTTCTGCTGTCGATAGGGCACCGGTCATTTCACTTCGATTCGGCCGGAACCGTAGCGGCTCCCTATGGTGCAGTCTTTACCTGGAGCGCGGGCGGAAAGGCAGCATTCGACGCTCGTACTCACGCACTCCGATGGTACCGTGGCGCCACGTCAGATGAGGCGTTCCGCACATACGAGGTATTCACCAACTGCGGAACTGCAACCAAAGGCGGAACTGCAACCAAAGGCGGAACTGCAACTAAAGGGGGGAGTGGCGTGAGTTCAAACGAGTTACGTGAGTGACCGCGTGCCGTAACATCAAGGTTCCGGGCGGCGGGCAACATCATTTTTTGTTTGTAACGACGCAACTTCTGTCACCGGTGCCGTCCCGGGCGGCGGGCATCATCATTTTTTGTTTGTAACCACGGAACCTCAGTCCCCGGTGCCGTTCCGCAGTACCCCCTAAATGGATTAGTCCGACTTGCGGGCCAATGCCGTAGAGCGGAGAAAAACTCACTTCACTCGGCAGTTCTCACCCCACTCCCCCTTTTAGTTCCCGCGGTTCCGCCGTTCCGCCGTTCCCGCACGCTGCCATAAGCCCTTGAATCGTCTATCTTTAACTGCTTATGGCAGACTTTATCCCGGTCAACGAACCGGTCCTGGACGGCAACGAAAAAAAGTATCTCGGCGAGTGCATTGACTCGGGCTGGATCTCGTCCGAAGGCCCGTTCATCAAGGAGTTCGAGGAGAAATTCGCGAACAGGGTAGGCCGGGCACACGGAATAGCCGTCTGCAACGGGTCTGCCGCTCTCGACGCCGCCGCGGCAGCGCTCGACCTGAAACCCGGTGACGAAGTAATCATGCCGACGTTCACGATCATCTCGTGCGCGTCAGCCATCACCCGGCTCGGAGCGGTTCCAGTGTTGATCGACTGCGATCCGGCGACATGGAACATGCAGGTCGCGAGAATCGAGGAGCGTATCACTGAACGCACTCGCGCAATCATGGCGGTGCACATCTACGGTCTTCCGGTCGACATGGACCCGTTGCTCGATATCGCCGAGCGGCACGGACTCGATGTTATCGAGGATGCGGCCGAAATGATCGGGCAGACTTACAATGGCCGGCCGTGCGGATCGCTTGGTCGCATCTCGACATTCAGCTTCTACCCCAACAAACACGTCACAACGGGTGAAGGCGGCATGATCGTCACAGACGACGACGCCCTTGCCGAACGTTGCAGGAGTCTGCGCAATCTCGCGATGAAAGCGCCTCGGCGGTTCGTACACGACGAGCTCGGCTGGAATTTCCGCATGACCAACATGCAGGCCGCACTCGGCCTCGCTCAGCTCGAGCGGCTCGACGAGTTCGTGCCCCGGAAGCGGCGGATATTCGAGCGGTATACGGAGCTCCTGTCATCCGTCGATGGCCTTCAGCTTCCTCTCGCTGCAACAGACTATGCGACGAACATCAACTGGGTGTTCGGCGTCGTGATCACCGAGGAAGTCGGCTTCGAGGCCGATGAAGCAATGCGTCGCCTTGCGGCGCTCAATATCGGGACGCGACCGTTTTTCTGGCCGATGCACGAGCAGCCGGTGTTCAGGTCGATGGGATTGTTCGAAGGGGAATCACACCCGGCCGCTGAGCGTATTGCCCGCCGCGGCTTCTATCTCCCGAGCGGGCTCGCGTTAACCGACGAGCAGATCGTTCGGGTTGCCGATGCCGTCAGAGAAGTGTTCGCATGAGTGTGTTTGCGGGCTACTCGCGTTACTACGATCTGCTCTATCGCGACAAGGACTACGCTGCTGAAACGCGGTGGATTGCGGATCTGTTGCAGCAACATGCGCCGGAAGCCCGGTCGCTCCTGGAGATCGGCAGCGGAACGGGACTTCATGCCTCGAGGCTGGCCGAGCTTGGTTATGACGTGACCGGCATCGACATGAGCACCGGGATGCTGGAGGCGGCGGAGGCAAGGCGCGCGACGCTCGATCCGGGAATCGCGAGCCGGCTCGCATTCTCTGAAGGAGATGCGCGAACATTCAGGCTCGGAAAGAAGTTCGATGCAGTCATTTCGCTATTTCACGTGATGAGCTACCAGACGTCGAATGAAGATTTCGCGTCGGCGATGACTTCGGCGCGCGAACACCTCAACGATGGTGGCGTGTTCATCTTTGACGCATGGTATGGCCCAGCGGTGCTCAGGCAGTGGCCGTCGGTTACGACTAAAGAGTTGTCTGACGATGAGACGTTAGTGAAGCGCGTTGCCGAGCCGGTGATTCACGCGGATGCGAATGTCGTTGACGTGAACTACACGGTTACCGTCACCGACCGTGTGTCCGGCGCGAGCGAAGAGTTGAAGGAAACTCACAACATGCGGTACCTGTTCACGCCTGAGATCGATATTGCGCTCAAGGCTGCAGGGATGAAGCTCGTCGAATCACGCGGTTGGCTGAGCGACGCACCTCCTGACTTCGACACGTGGGGCGCCTGCTTCATAGGCAGGGGATGAGCTCGAGCGTCGGGGCCGGAGTGAGCGGCTGATGAGCGAGGCACCGTTCGTCTCGGTAATCATCCCCACGTACAACCGGTCGGGGATGCTGAGGCAGACCGTCGACACTTTCCTGGCGCAGAATTACCCCGGCGACAGGTGGGAGCTGATACTCGTCGACAACAATTCCACCGACAACACCTGGAGCGTCATTCAGTCTGCGGCGGTCCGCGATGACCGCATCCGGCCGCTGAAGGAGCTGCGAAAGGGAGCACACTTCGCGCGCAACAGCGGAGCACTCGCGGCGAAAGGCAGCGTGCTGTACTTCACTGACGACGACATGCTCGCAGATCCGGCACTTCTCTCGCGTCTCGTCGAAGTATTTGATGCGGACAAGCGAGTGGCATCCGCGACCGGTAAGGTCCTGCCGCGGTGGGATACGGAACCGCCGGTGTGGGTCCTCGAGCACTGTCGCAATCATCTGCTCAGTCTCAACGACCTGGGTGAAGCGACAATCATCTCTGACGAAGATCCCGGCGTGTTCAGCTGTCATCAGGCCGTGCTGCGGAATGTGTTCATCGCCGCGGGCGGATTCAACCCTGATACCAACGCCGAATTGTTCACAGGCGACAACGAAACCGGGTTGAACATCAAGATCAGGAAGCTGGGTTACCGCTTCGCTTATGTCGGCGAGTCGATAACGCATCACATGATCCCGGCGTCGCGCATGACGCAGGAATACCTGAACGGCAGGCTTGGAGATCAGGGATTCTGCGACAGCTACACCGATTACCGTGCGCTTCATCCGGGAAAGGCCCGCCTCGTCAAGCGGATCGCTGCTCACTCGATGCTCATAGGTGTAACCGCGGTAAAGGCCTCGTTGCGGAGGATCCTTGGCGATTCTCGTTGGCGGCTCGATTACTCGCGCATGTGGTACTTCCGCAATCGTGCTCGTTACGATGCGCGGCTTCTCACCGATGACCACTGGCGGCAGTTCGCCCTGCGTGACGACTGGCTCACTGAGACCGTGGTGTTGCGGTGAGTGCAAGGCGCGAAGGCGGGATGCGGCTTAAGGGGCACAAGCCGGAGGGGACAACTGAACGTCCGCTTGTATCGATAGTCACAGTGGTGTTCAACGGCGCAGCGCACATCGAGAAAACGATC